>NZ_CP068983.1:2782500-3090340 GCF_016801025.1 Paradevosia shaoguanensis
GACGGTGGGTGCTAACGTCCATCGTCAAGAGGGAAACAACCCTGACCTGCAGCTAAGGTCCCCAAGTCATGGTTAAGTGGGAAAGCATGTGGGAATGCTTAGACAACCAGGAGGTTGGCTTAGAAGCAGCCATCCTTTAAAGATAGCGTAACAGCTCACTGGTCAAGCGTTCCTGCGGCGAAGATGTAACGGGTCTTAAACCATGCACCGAAGCTCAGGGTTTACACTTATGTGTAAGCGGTAGCGGAGCGTTCCGTAAGCCTGCGAAGGGATACCTGTGAGGGGTCCTGGAGGTATCGGAAGTGCGAATGATGACATGAGTAGCGATAAAGAGTGTGAGAGACACTCTCGCCGAAAGTCCAAGGGTTCCTGCGCAATGCTAATCAGCGCAGGGTTAGCCGGCCCCTAAGTCGAGGCGGAAACGCGTAGACGATGGGAACCACGTTAATATTCGTGGGCCTGGTGGTAGTGACGGATCGCGCGGGTCTGTAATCCCTTATCGGATTGGGATTGCAGTGAGCCGGTTCCAGGAAATAGCTCCACCAACATAGACCGTACCCGAAACCGACACAGGTGGACTGGTAGAGCATACCAAGGCGCTTGAGAGAACTATGCTGAAGGAACTCGGCAAATTGCACGCGTAACTTCGGGATAAGCGTGACCTTTATCTGGGCAACCAGGTAGAGGTGTCACAAAAGAGGGGGTAGCGACTGTTTATCAAAAACACAGGGCTCTGCGAAGTTGCAAAACGACGTATAGGGTCTGACGCCTGCCCGGTGCCGGAAGGTTAAATGGAGGGGTGCAAGCTCTGAAATGAAGCCCCGGTAAACGGCGGCCGTAACTATAACGGTCCTAAGGTAGCGAAATTCCTTGTCGGGTAAGTTCCGACCTGCACGAATGGCGTAACGACTTCCCCACTGTCTCCAGCATAGACTCAGCGAAATTGAATTCCCCGTGAAGATGCGGGGTTCCTGCGGTCAGACGGAAAGACCCCATGAACCTTTACTATAGCTTTACGCTGGCATTCGTGTCGGCATGTGCAGGATAGGTGGTAGGCTTTGAAGCAGTGACGCCAGTCATTGTGGAGCCGCAAGATGAGATACCACCCTTATCGTCATGAATGTCTAACCGCGGCATTTACAGTGTCCGGGACCGCGTATGGTGGGTAGTTTGACTGGGGCGGTCGCCTCCCAAAGAGTAACGGAGGCGCGCGATGGTAGGCTCAGAACGGTCGGAAATCGTTCGACGAGTGCAATGGCATAAGCCTGCCTGACTGCGAGACTGACAAGTCGAGCAGAGACGAAAGTCGGTCATAGTGATCCGGTGGTCCCGTGTGGAAGGGCCATCGCTCAACGAATAAAAGGTACTCTGGGGATAACAGGCTGATAATGCCCAAGCGTCCATAGCGACGGCATTGTTTGGCACCTCGATGTCGGCTCATCACATCCTGGGGCTGGAGCAGGTCCCAAGGGTATGGCTGTTCGCCATTTAAAGTGGTACGTGAGCTGGGTTCAGAACGTCGTGAGACAGTTCGGTCCCTATCTGCCGTGGGTGTTGGAATATTGAGAGGAGCTGTCCCTAGTACGAGGAGGACCGGGATGGACGCACCTCTGGTGGACCTGTTGTGGCGCCAGCCGCATTGCAGGGTAGCTATGTGCGGACGGGATAACTGCTGAATGCATCTAAGCAGGAAGCCTCCCTCAAAACGAGTATTCCCTATCAGAGCCGTGGAAGACCACCACGTTGATAGGCCGGGTGTGGAAGCGCAGCAATGTGTGAAGCTTACCGGTACTAATAGCTCGATCGGCTTGATCGTTCTCATTAATCAATGCCCGTAACGCAAACCGCGTTACACAAATCAAAATCATAACCAGACTTCACTTTAGGTGTTTTTCGCCGATCTGGTGGCCATTGCGCAGTGCCCAGAACCCGATCCCATCCCGAACTCGACCGTTAAACACTGCAGCGCCAATGGTACTAAGTCTCAAGGCTTGGGAGAGTAGGTCGCCGCCAGGTCTGCCAAAAACACCTAAATCTCAAAACGATAATCGATACACAAAAGCCCTCAGCCAAAACTGAGGGCTTTTGTGCTTTATGCGGTCCATTCTCATGACGCAAAGCCCCAAAACCCAAGCGCTACTAACCCCTGATTGCAGCAAATGCGTCGGGCTCTGCTGCGTTGCGCTCGCTTTCGACCGGTCGGCCTTCTTCGCCTTCGACAAGCCGGCAGGGGAGGTGTGTCGAAATCTCGATGACGAACACCGCTGCCGCATCCACTCGCGTCTGGAAGAGACCGGCTTTCGCGGCTGCGTGCAGTTCGATTGCCTGGGCGCGGGACAGCGCGCGACGGCGTTGTTCGAGACACCGCGCCATGATGGGGCGATGTTCGAGGCGTTTTCGCGGATGCGGCAGGTGCATGAGCTGCTGCAATTGCTCGATCGGGCGGCGGAGCTGCCACTGGATGCCGAGCAGCGCCGGCGCTGCGACGCGTTGCGGGCCGAGCTTTCAGAAGATTGGACGCTCGCGCAGTTTTCGGTGCTCGACCTTAAGGCGATGCGCCAGGAGGTCATGAGTTTCCTCCAGACGCTGCAGAAGCTGGTTCTCGCTTCCTAGGGCGGGATCGGAGGACAGCTGCATCCCGTCGGAGCGGAGGTGGGGCGTTTAGCTGCCGCGAAGTCCCTCCGGCAGCTGAGTCGCGCTGCTTCGTGGTGGAGCGTGCGCGATTCTCGGTAGCTCCGATACGAAGCGCGCCCGGCAATCTCTTCGTATCGCTGCCTGGCGCGTGCTCCAGCCGTTTCCTCTCCACCTTTCTGCCGCCAAGCAATTGCAAAATATGCAATCTGCGTGCCGAAAGCCTCTCCACGCCGCCCGCTATTGGTGCGATATTGCGGGTCGCGCGGGGTAGGGACCTTCTGTCGCACCTGTACGTTGTACTCCGGTGATAAAGGAAGTGGACCCAATGGTTGGCGGAACGCTCGCCTGAGTTTGGAGAGGACTGATCCTATGAAGAAGATTGCTATCATCGCGGCGGCTGCACTCGCTCTGTGCACCACCGGCGCCATGGCTGCGGGTGACCCGGCCGCCGGCGAAAAGGTATTCAAGAAGTGCGCTGGCTGCCATGCCATCGGCGAAGGCGCGACCAACAAGGTCGGCCCGGCGCTGAACGGCATCCTGGGCGAAAAGGCCGGCGCGGTGGAAGGTTACGCCTTCTCGCAGGCCATGATCGATGCGGGCAATGGCGGTCTGGTCTGGACCCCGGAGACCCTTTCGGAATTCCTCAAGAAGCCGCGTGACTTCGTGAAGGGCACCAAGATGAGCTTCCCTGGCCTGCCCAAGGATGACGACATCGCCAACGTCGTGGCCTACGTCCAGACGTTCTCGCCTGACTTCAAGGCCGAGTAAGCACCAGTTCGGCGCACACCGAGCTTTTATGGAGGACGGGCACCGCCCGTCCTTTTCCTTTGCGGACCCTCCGGACCGGCTTGTGATCACGCCTCGATCACCGGTTCGGCATGCGACCTTTTATTACATTCCCCGATGTAAAATATTGTGCTCACTTGGTTCGCTTGAGGAGGATGGCGGCCCAAATGGATATCACTTTAAAGCAACTTCAGATCTTTCAGGCCGTGGTCGTTGCGGGCTCGATCACCAAGGCTTCACGACGTATCGGACTGTCCCAACCATCGATCAGCCAGCAGCTGGCCAAGCTTGAGGAGAAGCTTGATACCCAGCTGATTCAGCGCAACCGCACCGGTGTCATCAACCTGACGCCGGCCGGGGAATACTGGTTCAAGACCGGCGACGAAATGCTTCGCCGGCTCGACAACATGGTCAACGAGCACCGCCAGAGGTTCGTCGACAATTCGGTGACGCTCAAGATCGGGGTAACCCCGACATTGCGGGGGCGTTTTACCGCCGCCGCGGCGCGCATCGCCAGCCAGGAAGCCGGTTTCGTCAAGTTCGAGCTCAAGTTCGCGCTGACGAGTGCCGAGCTCGTGGAGCAGCTCCGCCTGCACCAGCTCAACTGCGCCATCGTCAATTCGGAATCGATCGCCGACGACCGCGGCTCGTTCGCGGTTACGGAGCTCTTCCAGGACCAGATCGCCTGGATCGTGCCGGTGGAAGTGCCGCTGGCCGATATCAAGCGCGTGCTCTCCAAGGGCAAGCCGTCTGACGTCAAGGGCCCGCTCAAGAGCTTCGTGGAAATCGACGCCAACATCGCCCTGCGCCCGCGCACCGACGAATGGTATCGCTACACGCTCCCCGCCGCCACGCCGACCTATGCGGCAACGACCTATGCGGCGGCCGTCGACATCGTGGCCGAAGGCCTGGCGACGACGCATTGCCCGCTCTCGCTGCTGCCGAACCTGCCGCCGAGCGTGCGTGAACGCATCCAGATATTCCCGCTGGAAAACCTGAGCCGGACGGTGGTGCTGGCCATGCCCAAGCACCTCCTGACGCTCCCGTCCTACGCCTCGATCTACCGGGCGCTCGTCGAGTTCTGCCAGACCGACTACAACCGCGAAATGGCACCGAACTACATCGAAGGTCTCTCGCTCGCCGGTTGATCCGGCGGGCCGTTTTCCTGCTCCCCAAGCCATAGGACTTCAGAGGAAAGTCTTATGAGAAATATTGGCGAATTGAGCCGCGTCTGGGTGTACATAGGCTGACCCAAAAAAGTCTTACACCTAGATAAGGGGGGAGCTAATGACCAATCGGGTAGCCCTGCGTACGGGCATCGCGGCGGTCGCCTTGGTGGCGCTCGTCGGCGGCGTCGTTGCCGCCGACGACGTGACCGCCGAGCGTCTGCTGAACAGCAATTCCGAAGCGGACGCGGGCAACTGGCTGTCGGTTCATCGTTCTTACGATTCGAACCGGTATTCGCCGCTCAAGGAAATCACTGCGGAAAACGTTGGCGGCCTCAAGCTGGCCTTCGCCGTTCCGCTCGGGGGCACCGAGCCTTCCTCCTTCGGCGTCGGTGGCATGGAAGCCACGCCGTTGGCCAAGGACGGTTTCCTCTACATCACCGACCCCTGGGGTACGCCGTACAAGATCGACGTTTCGTCAGGCAAGGCCGGCAAGATCGTGTGGATGTGCGATACCGGCATCGACAAGGACGCCTCCAGCCCGCTGTTGCTCGCCAGCCGTGGCCTGGCGCTCTCGGGCTCGAACGTCATTGCCGTCCTCAACGATGGCCGCGTGATCGCCTGCGATGACGAGACCGGTGACGTGGTCTGGGACCAGCAGATCGCATCCGAGCCGGGCGAAGGCTTCTCGAATGCCCCGCTGGCGGTCAAGGACAAGATCCTGGTCGGCCAGTCCTTCGGCGACTGGGCAACCCGCGGCTGGATCGCGGCGCTCGATGCCAAGACGGGCGACGAAGTCTGGCGCTTCTACACGGTTCCGGAGCCCGGCGAGCCCGGTTCGGAAACCTGGAAGTGCGAAGAAGCCGGCAATCCGGACTGCTGGAAGACCGGCGGCGCTGCTGCCTGGGTGACGGGTTCCTATGATCCGGATTCCAACACGGTCTTCTGGGGCACGGGTAACCCGGTTCCGATGTACGATCCGGAGTACCGCCCGGGCGACAATCTCTACTCGAACTCGTCGATCGCGCTCGATTTCGATACCGGCAAGCTCAAGTGGTACCACCAGTACACGCCTGGCGATTACATGGACTATGACGAAGTTGGCGTTCAGCTTCTCATGAATACCAAGGTCAATGGCGAAGACCGCAAGGTTCTGGCGCACTTCGGCCGTAACGGCATGTTCTATACGCTCGACCGCACGAACGGCTCGTTCATCAACGCCACCCAGTATGTCGACAAGCTGACCTGGACGAAGGGCATCGACCCCAAGACCGGCCTGCCGGTCGAATACGATCCGTCCAAGTCGCTCCAGGTCTACGCTAACGGCGCTCCGCGTCGCGATGGCGCCACGGCCGAAGCCTGCCCGAACATCCAGGGCGGCGTGAACTTCTTCCCGACCGCCTACGATCCGACCACGGGCATTGCCTATGGCGCCGGCATCGAAGGCTGCTCGGACGTGTCGACCAAGACAGTCGCCCCTGAAGACGTGCACCCGGGTGGCATCTTCTCTGGTGGTGCAGCTGCAGCCAACGGCGTCCAGACCGGTTCGGTCTTCGCGTTCGACGTCGCCACGGGCAAGCAGGTTGCCAAGATCAACACGCCGTTCCCGAACTATGCCGGTGTCCTCCTGACCCCGGGCCTGGTCTGGACCGGTCAGCTTGACGGTACCTTCGCCGCCTACGACTCCAAGTCGCTCGAGGAAAAGTACTCGATCAACCTGGGTACGGCATTCGAAGCTCCGGCCATCGCCTATACGGTCAACGGCAAGCAGTACATCGCCGTCGCCGGTGGCGCCGTGGGTATCGCCTCGTTTGGTCATCCTGAACTGGAGAGCAAGCAGGCTGCCAACATGCTGTACGTGTTCAGCCTCTAAGGCCCTCACATAATCAAGTCTGCCGGGCAGTTTCCTGCCCGGCAGATTCTGCCATTAAAGGAACCCTTATGCGCCTGTCCCATTCCATCCGTCTCGTGCTGGCGGCCGCGGTCCTCGTCTGCGTTCCTGCCATTGCCAGCGCCGCCCAGCCGCCCAAAAAGACCGAAGCCGTTTCCAACGGCCCCCATTCCGAAAGCTCGCTGGAGCGAGATGCCAACGGCATTCCGGTTGGCGATGATCCGAAAGGCCTTCTGGCCAATGCCGATCTCGAGCGCGGCAAACGCGTCTTCCAGAAGATCGGGCTCTGCATTTCCTGCCACGGCTGGGACGGCAACGGCACCGGCAAGAATTCCCGCTCGGAAGGCGCTGCGGCGCTGCTGCGCGATACCAGCATGGACGCCGAAGCCCTGATCTCGGTGGTCCGCTGCGGCATTCCGGGCACCCCGATGCCCTACCACGACTCCCAGGCCTACAAGAAGCCGGAGCTCTGCAATGGCCAGGTGATGGCCGACTTCGATGAGGCCGGTGCGCCGCGCAAGGGCCACACCTTCAAGGAAGCCGACATCGTCAACGTCGTTGCCTATATCGAAGCCAAGCTCAAGGGCTACGGCAAGGCCACGCTCGCCGATTGCGAGGAAGCCTTCCAGCCGGGTGCCGGCTTCTGCATCGGCATGAAGTAAGGCCGAGGGCAGGGGCTATGGCCGACCGCGCCAAATGGCTGGCCACATTGCTGGTCGCCGGTGTGCTCAGCACGCCGGCTTTGGCTCAGATCAAGCCCAATGCCGAGGATGTCCAGGCCGGTCTCGTGCCGGCCTTTACCATCTGGGACGTCAAGCTGGGCGCGCCCGTCACCGATATCCCGGAAATGGAAGTCGTGGATATTTCCTGCGGCACCAATGGCGGGCCGCCCTCGACGCAGCTCAAGACCTTCGCTGAATACACCAAGTGCCAGGCCGAGCCTTCGGGCCTGCGCGAAATCTATTTCGCCAATGACGATGAGCTCGACTACATCGCCAAGGCGCTCGACAGCGAGTATCGCGTGCAGCAGGGCGGCACGACTATCTACGCCCATCCGATCGTGCAGTCGGCGCTCGTCGATGAGCAGGGCGTCGTGCGCGGCATCCGCATCATCACCGACGACCGGGCTGAGTTGCGCGACCGGCGGCTGGCGGTGACGCTCGCGAAAAATCTCAAGGGCCGCTACAAGGCCTGGCAGCCGGTTTGCAAGGATATTCCGCCTGCGGCCGGCGAGAACCCGGTCGGCAAGGAATTCACCCACGAGATCTGCACGGGCACCAATCCCGAAGGCAGCCAGGATTTCCGCATGGAAGCGACGTTCCTGCGCAAGAAGGGCCAGGAAGCGCTCAATCGCGAGACCCAGCAGATCAATCGCGGCTATTTCGAAAGCCGCACCCGCTTCGAAGTGGTCGAGAAGCCTTATGCACCCTCTACCGGCAGCGCGCGCTGAGCGCGGCTCAGGGCTGGTAGCGACCGTCCTGCATGAAGTTGCGGGCGAGGGTGGTATCCGCCCAGGAGACACCGCTGACCTTGGCCAGGGTGAACCGGCTGTCGGTCACGTCGGCCGCGGCGAAATTGGCGTTGCGCAGGTCGGCACCGTAGAAGTCGGTCGCCTTTATGTGCGCGGCCTTGAAGCTGGTATCGGCGGCCTTGGCCTTGGCGAGGCTGGCATTGTCCATGCTGGTGCCATCGAACACGCTCTTGCCGACGCTGGCGCCTATGAGGTTGGTGCCGATCATCTCGGCGCCCGTGAGGTTGGCGTTGTTGAGGCGGGCATTGCGCATCACCGCATTGTCGAGCGTTGCATCGACGAAGCTGGCGCCGGTGAGCCGCGTTTCCTGCATGCGGGCCTTGGTGAGGTCGGCCTTGTCCCATTTGGTGGCGGAAAGCTGCGCACCGTAGAAGAGCGCGCCGTTGACCCTGGCGTCCTTGAAGCTGGCGCCCGACAGGTCTGTCAGGTTGAAATTGGCATTGGTCGCCGTCGCGCCATCGAAGATTGCGCCCTTGAGGGTGGCGCGGTGGAAGGTGGCGCCAGTAAGGTTGGCGCCGGTGAAATCGACGCCGGAAAGATCTGCCTTCTTGAAGCGGGCATTGGTGAGATCGCAGCCGCGGCATTCCTTGCGCGCTCCGCTCAGCAGGTCCTCGACCGGCCCGGCATAAGCCGGCATGGGGAGGAGCAGCGCAATGAGAGTGAGGGCGGCAATTTTCACGGATCTGGCCTCGGTCTGGTCCCGAGGGTTCTAGACCACTTGGCCAAAGGCCGGCATGAAGAGCGTTATTGGAGGATCGAATGTCCAGCGTAACTAAGACCAATCTTCTGGCGGCCTTGGCTCTGGCCGCCGCCACGCTCGTCGCCGTGCCGGCAGAGGCTGCCGACACCGTCAGCGGCCCGGCTACGCGGGTCGACGCCGACATCATCATGGTCGGCAAGCAACGCGTGATCCTCTGGGCGGTCGATGCGCCCGAACGCAGCCAGTTCTGCCTCATCGATACCAAGAAATGGGGGTGCTACGAGGCCGCCACGCGCGTGCTCGACGATATCCTCAAGACCGGCGAGGTCACCTGCACGCTCCAGGACGGCAAGCCGGACCCGTTCGGGCGCCGCTATGGCGTCTGCAAGATCGGGGACACCGACATTGCCGCCGAGCTGGTCAAGCAGGGCTATGCGCTGGCGCTCACCGACCAGGGCGAAGACTATTCCGCCATCCAGAAGGAAGCAGAGGCCGCCAAGGTGGGTCTGTGGCGCGACGGCGTGAAATTTGAAAATCCCTGGGACTGGCGCCGCACGCGCACGCCGGGCGGTTTCCGCTAACAGGCTAGAAAACCAAGATTATCAGCGGGCTCGCAGGTCGTCTGCGCGCCCGTTTTTCTTTGGCGGACGATGCGCAAGCGTCAAAGTCAATGCCTATTTCGAATATTGGCATATTGAATCTGGTCCGATGCTCACATGCCTCCCGTGCCTTTGAGGAGAGGCATACTCACTGTTGAGGGAGGACTCATGTTTTCGAAGCTAGCCCTGTATACAGGGCTGTCGGCGCTCGCCCTTGCGACGCTGAACGGCCCTGCTTTTGCTGAAGAGGCGACGCCTGAACGCCTCTTGAATGCAGCTACCGAGGCGGAAGCCGGCAATTGGCTGATGGTGCACCGCACCTATGACGCCAACCGTTTCTCGCCTCTCAAGGAAATCAACGCATCCAACGTCGCCAATCTCAAGCTCGCCTATGCGGTTTCGCTGGGCGGCCTCGAGCCGGGCGCCGGCGGGCCGGGCGCGATGGAAGGAACGCCGCTCGCCAAGGATGGCTTTCTCTATGTCTCCGACCCCTGGGGTACGCCCTACAAGATCGACGTGACCTCGGGCAAATCGGGCAAGATCGTCTGGATCTGCGACACCGGCATCGACAAGGACCCGTCGACCAGCGCCATTCTCGCTAATCGCGGGCTGGCCCTGTGGAACAACCTGGTCGTCACCACGCTCGGCGATGGTCGCGTCGTCGCGTGCGATGACGAAACCGGCGATGTCGCCTGGGAAAACCAGGTCGCGTCCGAGCCTGGCGAAGGCTTCTCGAATGCCCCGCTGGCGGTCAAGGACAAGATCCTGGTCGGCCAGTCCTTCGGCGACTGGGCAACCCGCGGCTGGATCGCGGCGCTCGATGCCAAGACGGGCGATGAAGTCTGGCGCTTCTACACCGTTCCGGAGCCGGGCGAGCCGGGCTCGGAAACCTGGAAGTGCGAGGAAGCCGGCAATCCGGACTGCTGGAAGACCGGCGGCGCCGCCGTGTGGGTGACCGGCTCCTATGACCCGGGCAGCAACACGGTCTATTGGGGTACGGGTAACCCGGTGCCGATGTTCGACCCCGAATATCGTCCGGGCGACAACCTCTATTCGAACTCGAGCGTCGCGCTCGATTTCGATACCGGCAAGCTCAAGTGGTACCATCAGTACACGCCGGGCGATTACATGGACTATGACGAAGTCGGTATCCAGCTTCTGGTCGATACCAAGGTCAATGGCGAAGACCGCAAGGTGCTGGCCCATTTCGGCCGCAACGGCTTCTTCTATACCCTCGATCGCACCAATGGTGCCTTCATCAACGCCACCCAATATGTCGACAAGCTGACCTGGACGGACGGTATCGATCCCAAGACCGGCCTGCCGCTCGGCTACGATTCCAGCAAGAGCCTGCAGGAATACAAGGTCGGCCAGGCTCCGCGCCGTGATGGCCGGCAGGTCGGCAACTGCCCCAACATCCAGGGCGGCGTCAACTTCTGGCCCACGGCCTACAACCCCGAACTCGGCATCGCTTATGGCGCCGGCATCGAGGGTTGCTCGGACATGAGCACGGAGGGGAACGACCCGGCCAACGTGACGCCGGGCCAGGTGTTCCTGGGCGGCAACTACACGGCCAACGGCATCCAGAAGGGCTCGGTGTTCGGCTTCGACGTCGCGACCGGCAAGCAGACCGCCAAGGCCATGCGCCCGCTGCCGAACGATGCCGGCGTGCTCGCCACGCCCGATCTCGTCTTCACGGCCGAGATGGACGGCAATGTCGTGGCGTTCGATGCCAAGACCATGGACGAGAAGTGGAGCGTCAACCTGGGTACGGGCTTCAAGGCACCGCCGATGAGCTTCGCCGTCAACGGCAAGCAATATATCGGCATTCTCGGCGGTTCGGGCGGGGCTCCGTTCGGGCATGACGAGTTCGCCAACAACCAGACCCAGTCGATCCTCTACGTCTTCTCGCTCTGATCGGCTCGACAAAGGGCTGCCGGATGGTTTCGCGCCATCCGGCAGCCTGCGTCCGAGAACACGCAAGAGCCGGAGGCCGTCTGGCGTTTCCGTGAAACGACGGACGGCTCCGGCGTCATCCTGAGGAAAATCAATGCCACTTCTGACAACCCGATTTCTGACCGGTGCCGTGGCAGCAGCCATCCTGGCCATCGGCCTGGCGGTTCCGGCCGCGCTTGCCGTTCCTGCCAATACGCCCAAGCCCGCCAGTGCTGCCCAGGGGGCAGCCGATGCCGCCAAGACGGCCGAACTCGGCGGCGATCCGGTGCGCGGCAAGCGCGTCTATACCGATGTCGGCCGTTGCACGCAGTGCCATGGCTGGGGCGGCAATGGCGTGGGCAGCGATCCGCGCTCGCCGGGCAAGGCGGCGGACCTGCGCGCCACCACGCTCGATACCGAAACCCTGCGCAATGTCGTGCGCTGCGGCCTGCCGGGCACCGACATGCCCTACCACGGCTCTGACGCCTACAAGAAGCCGGAAGCCTGCTTCGGCCAGGTGCTGGCGGATTTCAAGGAAGGCGAGGCGCCGCATAAGGGCCGCACTTTCCGCGAGGTCGACATCAACAATGTCGTGGCCTTCATCGAAGATCACTTCAAGGGCAAGGGGCCGGTGACGCTGGCGGAGTGCGAGGAATTCTTCAAGCCTGGCGCCAAGAACTGCGTGGGCCTCAAATAGCGGCCCGCCTACTGCCGGAAGCCGCCATCCTGCATGAAATTGCGGGCCATGGTGGCTCCGGCGAAGGCGCCTGAATCCACCTTGGCGCTGGTAAAGCGGCTGTCCTCGATCACGGCGTCGGCGAAGACGGCGCCGCGCATGTCGGCATTCATGAAATCGGTCAGCCGGATCTTGGCGCCCTTGAACGAGGTCCGCGGTGCGTCGGCCTTGACGAGTCCGGCATTGTCGAGCGTGGCGCCATCGAAGACGGTACGGCCGAGACTAGCGCCGTTGAGGTTGGTGGCGAGCATCGAGGCTCCGCTCACATCGGCATTGTTGAGCCGTGCCTCACGCGCCACCGCCATGTCGAGCACGGCATCGGTGAGCTTGGCCCCGGTCAGCCGGGCCCGCTGCAACTTGGCGCCCGTCAGGTCGGCCCCGGCGAGGTTGGCCGCCGACAGGTTGGCCCCGTAGAAGAGCGAGCCGGCGAGCCTGGCATTGCTCATGTCGGCGCCCGAAAGATCGGCGAGGTTGAAATTGGCCGCCTCCGCCGTCACCCCCGCGAAGACCGCGCCCTTGAGGACGGCTCGATGGAACACGGCGTCGGTGAGCGTGGCGCCGGTGAAATCGACGCCCGTGAGATCGGTCTTCTTGAACCGCGCCCCCGTCAGGTCGCAGCCGCGGCATTCCTTGCGCACGCCCGAGATGAGGTCCTCCACCGGCCCGGCAAACGCGGAAACCGGAAGCAGTGCCAGCAACACGACAGTCCAGGCCAAACGCATCGGATGCTCCTCCCAGGCATCGGACTGGCAGGGAGCTTAGTGCGGATGGGGCAGGCGGGTGCCAAAGACGAGCATAGTCGGAAGCAATGTTGGGTTGGATCGCGCCACGTTGCCCTCTCCCCTTGAGGGAGAGGGTGCCCGAAGGGCGGGTGAGGGGTTCTGGCCGGCATCGCTGACCCCTCATCCGAGGGCTTCGCCGCCACCCTCTCCCTCAAGGGGGAGAAGGAGCTACGGCGTGATCTGACTCCAGGTCTCTCAGGACAACTCTCTCCCACACCACGGCACTTCCCCGGGTCTTCGCCCGGGGAAGTGCCGTGGTGGGGGAGGTATTTCAATGCAAAGGACAGCGTTGGGCGAATGCAGCCGATGGCCTCATCTCGCCCACTCCTCTCGGGGGACGCGGTGCCGAAGGGCAGGTGAGGGGTTCTGGCTAGCATCGCAGACCCCTCATCCGACAGCTTCGCCGCCACCTTCTCCCTCAAGGGGAGAAGAGAAGTGGGGGCACGATCGTACCTCGGCCGTAACCACCAAACCTAACCCAACCACCGTACTTCCCCGGACTTGATCCGGGGCCTATTGCACCCCCTCCACGCGAGTGGAGATAGCCGTGGGCCCGGGGTCTGCGCCCGGGGAAGTTCGTGGAGGGGTGAGAGAGACGGACAGCCTACGCTGCCGGCTCCACGTGTGCGTCAGCGCCACCGGTCAGCGCCACATACGCGTCCGTCAAGGTCGCCGCGCCGCTGGTTTCGATGATCTGGGCGGGGCTGCCCATATGCGTTACCTCGCCCTGGGCGATGAACACGATCCTGTCGGCGCGGTCGACTTCTTCCACCAGGTGCGTGGCCCAGAGGATCGACGTACCCTGTTGTTCGCGGACCACCTGCATGTGGTCGACGAGCTTGCGGCGGGTCGTGGCGTCGAGGCCGACGGAGGGTTCGTCCATCAGCAGCAGGTCGGGTTTGTTGAGCAGCGCGCGGGCGATTTCGACGCGGCGCTGGTTGCCGCCCGAGAGCGTGCGGACCGGGCGCTTGCGCAGGTCTGCCACTTCGAGCAGTTCGGTCACTTCCGAAATGCGGGTTTCGAGCAGCTTGCCGGAGAGGCCGAAGAGCTGGCCGTGGAACTTGAGGTTGGCGTTGACCGTCATGTCGAGGTCGAGCGAGCGCGACTGGAACACGACGCCGAGCCGCGCCAGGATCTCGGAGGCGTGCTGCTTGTAGTCGAGCCCGAAGACATCCACCGTGCCGTCATCGGGCGCGAAGAGGCCGGCGGCGATCTGGAAAAGGGTGGATTTGCCGGCGCCGTTGGGCCCGAGCAGGCCCACGACCTCGGAAGGCGCGATATCGAAGCTGATGCCCTTGAGCGCTTCGGTGCTGCCATAGGATTTGCGCACCTTGTCGAAAACCAGAACCGGCGTGCTCACAGTGCCTTTTCCTCCGAATAGGTCGAAAGCAGCTGCGTCAGGCGCAGCAATTCCTGCGGGTCGCGCTCGCCGCGGCGGCTTTCGAACGCGATATCGGCTACCACGCGCGCAGGTCGCCCGTCGAGCACGATGGCGCGATCGGCGAGGAGCGCCGCGTCCTCGGGCAGGTGGGTGACGAGGATGGCGGTGGGGCGCTCGCTTGCCATCAGCCCGAGCAGCACCTTCTGCAGGCCTGCCACCAGGTGGCGATCGAGCGAAACGAAAGGTTCATCCAGCAGCAGCAGGCGCGAATTGACCGAAAAGGCGCGTGCCAGCGCCACGCGCCGCTGCATGCCGCCCGAGAGCTGGTGCGGGTAGGCGTCGGCAAAGCCCTGCAACCCGACGCGCTCTAGCATAGCCTCGCCTTGAGGGCGGGTGATCGCGGGGTTGACGGCGGTGATGTTGTCGATGGCCGTGAGCCAGGGCAGGAGGCGGGAATCCTGGAAGACGAAGCCGGGCGGCGGGGCGGCCTCGGCCGATACACCGCCGATGGTGATGGTGCCGACATAGTCAGTATCGATGCCGGCGACGAGCCGCAGCAGGCTGGATTTGCCGATGCCCGAGGGGCCGACAAGCGCCAGCACCTGGCCGCCCGGTACGTCGATATCGAGATCGACATAGAGCGGCGCCGGCAGCACCGGGAAACGCTTTTCGGCAATGTCGATCTTCAGTTCCGGTCCATCCGCCACTTCAGCACGCTTCTTTCGAGGGGGCGCATGACGCCGTATTCGAGGGCGAGCACCACGAGGATGAACGCAACGGTATAGGCAAGGATGCCCGTGATGTCGAAGAACTGGAAGAACACCGAGACGCGGTAGCCTACCCCGCCATCGCTGCCCAGCACCTCGAAGACCAGCACGATCTTCCAGACGAGGCTGAGGCCGGTGCGGGCGGCGGCCAGCACGAAGGGCATCAATTGCGGGATGAAGATCAGCCGCAGCCGCCGCCAGAAGGGCATGCGGAAGGCGCTCGCCAGCTCGTCATAGTCGCGCGAGAAGCTGTTCACGCCTTCGCGGATCGTGGTGATGACCAGCGGGGTCTTGTTGATGATGACCGCCAGGATCAGCGCCACCTCGGTGAGGCCGAGCCAGATATAGAGCACGATGGCGACCACGATGGCCGGCAGGTTCAGCCCGACCACCACCCAGGTGGAGAACAGCCGGTCGAGCCAGCGCACGCGGCCGAAGGCGATGCCGATGGCAATGCCCGCGGCCATGGCGATGAAGAAGGCAATAGCCGCCCGGGTCAGCGTCTTGCCGAGGTCGGGCAGGAGCTTGCCGGTGGTGGCCAGCACCCAGAGGTGCCCGGCCACATCGATGGGCGACGGGAACAGGCGGTTCGGAAACACCATCGAAAGCACCTGCCAGATCACCAGCAGCAGGGGCAGCGACAATGCTTCGAGGGCGAAGTCCCGGGTGTGGCGGCCGGGCCGGTTCGGGGCCGGCAGCCGTCCGCGCGGCTCTTCGCTTATTTGCTGTATCCCTTCCAGAAAGTGCCGTCCGACAGCTTGGTCTGGTCGCCGACCACGTCCTTGCCGCCGAACTTGGCCATCAGCTCGAACGATTGTTCGGCCGCCTGCATCTTGCTCGGATCGTAATGCTGCACGATGCCGGCGCGGTAATCGTTCTTGATCTGCTCGAAGAGCGCGTCATTGTCCTTGGCGCCGGTAAGATCGCGGATGTCGTTCCACACGGCGTCGTCCGTCAGCAAAGCCGCTTTGGTGTCGAAGGAAGCATCCAGGAACGCCTTGATGCTGGCGGCCTTGTCGGTGCCGGTCTGGTCGGTGAAGGTCCAGCCGAGGAGCGGGGGCTGCTCGGAGACGCCGAGGTCCTTGAGCATGTCGGCGACCGAGATCACCTCGACCTTGCCGTCCACCTTGGCGCGGGCGTTCCAGTTCCAGTTATTGAGCGCGGCCGGGGCCTCGCCCTTGGCCAGGAGTTCATTGACCAGCGGCGGGGCGCCGTACTTGGCCGAGACGTCGTCGGCCAGGTGCCCGCCGGTCTTGCTGTTGTAATAGGCCTGCAGGATCACCCAGCTCTTGTCGACGGGCGAGCCGGCGACGGCCAGCGTCTTGCCCTTGAGGTCCTCGACCTTGGTGATGCCGCTGTCGGGCGCGGTCATCAGGCCGCCCACGGCCAGCGAGTGCGGTACCATGGTGACCATGTTGCCCTGGGCGCGCTGGAGCGACACCCAGACGAAATCCGAAAGGATCACGTCGACGGCGCCCGATTGCAGGGCGATCTGCCCGGCCTTGCTGTCGGCGACGTTGCGGACCTCGAGTTCGAGATTGTTCTTCTTGTCGAGGCCAAGCTTCTGCATGGCGGCCAGTTCCCAGCCCACCGTGCCGCTTTCTTGGACACCGATTACGATCTTGTTGGCTTCCTGGGCGAAGCCCGCCGAAACGCTGGCTGCCATCAGGGCGGCACCCGCCAGCAGGGTTGTCAGAAGCTTGTGCATGTTCCTCACCCGTGCGCGTTTTTCCTTTTGGCGCAAAGCGCTAGCATCGCGACTTATTAGGCATGACTATGTTCAGTATTGCCGGACACGTCATTGCGCCACTAGGTCGCGATCGTATCTTGCCCCGTGTTGTCAAGAAAGCTTCTAGCGGCCGAACTGGCCTGTCTTTGGGGGAAGGAAATATCTATGGGTCCTATCGTAAAATCCTTGGCTATCGCTGCTGCCACCACCCTGGCGCTCGCTTCGCCCGTATTTGCCGAGGGTAACCTGGCCGCCAACGGCACCAACCTGCCCGAACTCAAGATCGATACCGAGAAGCTGGCCTTCTCGGAGACCGAGTACCAGCTCGAAACCGGCAAGTACTACCGCCTCGACATCACCAGCGATGGTGGCGAGGAAATGGCGCTGGTGTTCCCGGAGCTGGTGCGCAATTCGTGGATCAACCAGATCGTCGTCAACGATCTCGAGGTGAAGGCCGGTGGTCTTTACAGCCTTGAATTCGACGATGGCGGCACGTTCAATATCTCGTTCGTTCCGGTGCGTCCGGGCGAGTACGATTTCTGGGTGCCCGGCTACGAAACCAGGGGCCTCAAGGGTAAGTTCATCGTCAAGTAAGGCATAGGCCAAATGAAAAGACTGGCGCTTTCTGCAGCCGTCGCTCTGATCCTTGCAGCCGGGGTTGGTACGCCAGCCCTGGCCAAGGATACTGGGCAGATTTTCGTTTCCACCGAGAAGGGCAACGAGGTGGTGGTCCTGGACAAGGACTACAACGTCATCAAGCGCATCAAGACCTCGCGCCGCCCGCGCGACATGCACTTCAATGCCGACCGCACGCTGCTCTACGTGGCCTGCGGCGACGATGACGCGATCGACGTGATCGATGTCGAAAAGCTCGAAGTGGTGGATTCCATCCCCACCGGCCCGAGCCCGGAAGTCTTCGCCTTCTCGCCCGATGAAAAGCTGATCTACGTCTCGAACGAAGAGGACTCGCGCCTCGAAGCGATCGACGTTGAATCGCGCATTTCCGTGCAGGACGTGCCGACCGGCGCGGAGCCGGAAGGCGTGCTGGTGACCCCCGACGGCAAGACCGCGTTCGTCACCTCGGAAGTGGCCGACATGGTGCACGTGGTCGATACCGCGACCGGCGCCGTCACCAAGAATATCCTCGTCGGCACGCGCCCGCGTCGCTTCATCCTCACGCCGGATGGGTCCGAGCTCTGGGTGTCGTGCGAGCTCTCGAGCGAGATCTACATCATCGATACCAAGACGCTCGAGATCAAAGGCGACAGCCTCATCTTCGTGCCGCCCGGCTTCCGCGAGGAAGATGTGACGCCCGTGGGCATGGCCATCACGCAGGATGGCTCGAAGGTCTATGTCAGCCTGGGCCGCGCCAACCATGTGGCGGTGGTCGATGCCAAGACCCATGACGTGCTCCAGTACATCCTCGTGGGCAAGCGCGCCTGGTCGGTCGACCTCTCGCGCGACGAGATGACGGCGATCGTGGCCAACGGCCTTTCCGATGACATCACGATCGTGGATACGGCTTCGATGAAGCCGGTCAAGTCGCTCCCCATCGGCCGCGTGCCGCATACGGTGGTTATCGATGACTGAGTTCCGTGAACTGCGCAGGCACCTGGCGTCCCCGGCTTCGAGCCGGGGCGCCGCGCCGCATGCAGAAATCTCACGAGCCCCCGGCCCGCAGGCCGGGGCTTTGCCATTTCCACGCCTGGCGCGCAGCCTCCTCCTCGCCGTCTGTGCCAGCGCATCGCTGACCGGCTTTGCCTCGGCGCGCGACGTCACCATCGGCTATCTCGGCCTCGAGAACGATCCGCGCTACCAGCCCGACGTCGTCTATACGCGCCTCGAGATCGCGCCCGGCGGCAATCCAGTGGTCGCCGCCCGCATGGGCATCGAGGACCTGCAGATGGTCACCGATGCAGTCGACCTCAAGGTCACGCTCGACGAGCAGACCGGCGCCGACGCGGCGACGCTCGCCGCCAAGGTCAAGGCCATGGCCGATGCCGGCGAGAACTTCATCATCGTCGATCTTCCCGGCGACGTCCTCGACCAGGTTGCCGCGCAGACCAAGGACCTGCCGGTCACGCTCGTCAACGCCACGGCGCCCGACGACCTGCTGCGCAACCGCTGCTATCCCAATCTCCTCCACACCGCCGCCTCGGATCGCATGGATGCCGATGCGATGGTGCAGTATCTGCGCACCCGCAACTGGACCAAGGTGCTGATCCTCGTCGGCCCGCTCGATCGCGACAAGGCTATGGCCGACGCTTTCCGCGCCTCAGCCGAGCGGCAGCGCTTCAATATCGTGGATACGCGCGAGTTCACGCTCGCCGCCGATCCGGCCAATCGCGAGAAGAACAATCCGCTGCTCCTCACGGGCGGGGTCGATTACGACGTCGTCTACATCGCCGACAACCAGGGCGAATATGCCCGCTACCTGCCTTACGCCACCCAGTTGCCGCGCCTCGTCGTCGGCGCCACGGGGCTGGTGTCGAGCGAGTGGAACTGGACGTTTGAACGCTACGGCGCTCCGCAGGTGGTCTCCCGCTTCGCCGATCTCGCCGATGGCCGGCACATGACCGGGCAGGACTGGTCGACCTGGATCGCCGCCAAGGCCATCGTCACTGCCTACGCCAAGGCGCGCTCGGAAGATCCGGCCAAGATCGTCGAATACATGCGCGGCAACCGCTTCAAGATCGACGGCTCCAAGGGCGTGCAGTTGAACTTCCGCTCCTGGGATGGTCAACTGCGCCAGCCCATCGTGCTCGCCACGACCAATGCCGTCATCGAGATGGCGCCGCTCGATGGCTTCCTGCATCAGACCAACACCCTGGATACCCTGGGGACCGACGAACCGGAGCATAAGTGTCAGTAGCAGCGGCCACCGGCCCTTATCGTCTCTGGCTCGGCCTTTACGCCATCACCTGGCGTGAGATCGCCAAGTTCCTGCGGCAGACCGAGCGCCTGCTTTCGGCGCTCATCCGGCCGGCCCTGTGGTTGCTCGTCTTCGCGACGGGCCTGCATGACCTCCTGGGCGTCTCGATCATCGAGCCCTACGAGACCTACACGCCCTATCAGGAATACATCATTCCCGGGCTCATCGGCATCGTCATCCTCTTCCAGTGCATGCAGTCGGCGCTCTCGATGGTCTATGACCGCGAGGCGGGCGTGATGCGCGTCATGCTCGTCAGCCCGCTGCCGCGCAGTTACCTGCTCTTCGCCAAGATCGCCGGCGCGACCATCCTCTCCATGCTGCAGGTCTTCGCCTTCCTCGCCGTCGCGCGCATCTTCGGCTACTGGCTGCCCGGCTGGGGAAGCCTCACCATCATTCCCTCCATCATCCTCACCGGCCTGATGCTGGGTTCGATCGGCCTTCTCGTCTCGGTCTATACACCCCAGATCGAGAACTTCTCGGGCATGATGAACTTCGTGGTCTTCCCGATGTTCTTCCTGTCCTCGGCGCTCTATCCGCTCTGGAAGCTGCGCGAAGCGGGAGCCGACCTCGTCTACTGGCTCTCGATGATCAACCCCTTTACCCACGCGGTCGAAATCATTCGCTACGCCGGCTACGGCAAGATGAACTGGATCTCGCTGGCGGTGGTCGTGGGCTGCACGCTGGTTGCGTTCGTCCTCGCGGCGCGGGGGTATAATCCGCAGGCCGGGGCCATCCGCAGGGTCAAGCGGGACTAGGCAATTCCCCGTGTCTGTGGCTCACCCCCTCCCTAGCCCTCCCCACAAGGGGGAGGGTGGGGTTTGCTGCTCGATCTGACCAAAGACACCACCCTCCCCCTTGTGGGGAGGGCTAGGGAGGGGGAAGGTCCAAGCGCCACGCATGCTTAACAAAAACCTAATCCCGGTTAACCCAACATGCGCTTTCCGCATGGCTCCATTTCGATTCCGACCCCTACTCCTTCCCGCCGGTTTGCCCCATTTATGCACCGTACAAGGAAGGACCTAGACAAATGAACATCCGCCAGAAACTCGCTCAGTTCGCCCAGTATCGCCAGACCGTCCGTGAGCTTTCCGCTCTCGACAACCGTCAGCTCAAGGACCTCGGCATCACCCGCTCCGATATCAAGACCATCGCTCGCGGCTCGGCGCTCTAAGCAGCAGCCTCGCAATAGCGAAGACCGAACGAAGGCGCCCGCAAGGCGCCTTTTGTTTTGCCTGGCATTTGCAGGCCAGCCCTGCCGCGATCCCCCTAGTCGCAAGCGCCGGCTTCGCCTAAAACCTCCGCCTGCGAACACAGAGGATTTCAATGGCTAAGCATAAGGTCATCTTCGATACCGATCCGGGTATCGACGACGCGATGGCGCTGCTCTACCTGCACCATCACCCCGATATCGAACTTCTGGGCATCACCACCGTTTTCGGCAATGCGCGCATCGAAACCACGACGCGCAACGCGCTCTATCTCAAGCAGGCCTGGGATATCGCAGCGCCCGTCGCCAAGGGCGCCGGCGTCACGCTCGATCCCGCCCGCGTCGATCGCGAGCCGCCCACCATCGTTCATGGCGATAATGGCCTGGGCAATATCGCCATGCCCGAGGTCATCGACCTGCCGCTCGATCCGCGTCCGGCCCATCGTTTCCTCATCGATACGATCAAGGCGCATCCGGGCGAGATCGAACTGGTCGCTGTTGGCCGCATGACGAACCTCGCCCTCGCCCTGCGTGAGGCGCCCGAGATCGCCGGCCTCGTCAAGCAGGTCGTCATCATGGGCGGCGGCATCACCGCCAACGGCAACGTCACGCCGGTGGCCGAGGCCAATATCCACGGCGATCCGGAAGCGGCGGATGCCGTGATGACCGCGCCCTGGAAGGTCGTGCTCATCGGGCTCGACGTCACCGCCAAGACCATCATGACCCGCGCCCAGCTCGCCGATATCGGCAGAGCCGGCGGCAATCGCGCGCAGCTCGTGGTCGATGTCAGCCAGTATTATCTCGGTTTCTACGAGACCGTGGTCGCCGATGGCATGATGGTGCACGACAGCTGCGCGGCGGCCTATGTCACCAATCCCGAGCTCTTCACCACCCAGTCCGGCGCCATCCGCGTCGTCTGCGGCGGCATTGCCGATGGCCAGACCATCCAGAAGCCCGATGGCCGCGGCTTCCCGCCCAATCCCTGGGACGGTTTCCCGAGCCAGCTGGCGGCGGTGGGCATCGAGTCCGAAAGGGTCCTCAAGCTCATCCACGACGTGATCGCGCAGGGCGCGTGACCACGAGAACCGGCCGCAAGCGGCCGGTTTTTCTTTCCCGGCGTTGATGGGTGCCTGAAGCCCCGAAGCCACACTCACCGCCCAATACCACCCGCTCCCCTCGACGCATTACGCAGGCGCCTCTACACGTGCCCGGGTTGCAATCGGCAACCAGCACAAGAGGAGGCGACCATGGCTCGCAAACACCTCACGGACCTGAGCTTTCGAGGTCACGTCTAAACGACGCAAATCCTATCCGTCAGAAACCCACGTCAAGACCGGGCGCCAGTTCGTTCACGGCGACACCGAGCTGCTCGAAAAGCTCGGGCGCAACGATCCGTGCCCCTGCGGTTCGCGGAGGCGGTTTCAAGAATTGCTGCCTCAAGTCGGGTCAGTATGACGGCATCCATCGCGACCATTACTTTTAGGGACCGCGAATGAGGAAGCGGCGCGCAGCGAGCGCGCCGCAACACCCGGGCCTAGGGTCCGCACTCAATAAGTCCCGGCGCCCCCCAGAGCGCTTATCTTCCCATCCGACAGATTCCAACGGAAGGCGCTGTCCGTCTGCCGCGCCACAACCACTGAATTTCCCCGACCGCAGAGCCGGGGCCCACGGATTGCTCCACTCGAGTGGAGAATGGCAATGGGCCCCGGATCAAGTCCGGGGAAGTCCGGTGGGTGGGGCGGCCATCGCAACCTCATCTACCGGTGCGATTGAGTACGGACCCTACCGCGCCTGCGCGCTTTCGACATCGAGCACCCAGGTCACGCCGAACCGGTCGCGGATCATGCCGTAGAGCGCCGCCCAACCCGAGGGTGCGAGCGGCTGGACCACCACGGCGCCATCCGCGAGCTTCTCCCAATAGGCCGAAATCTCCTCCGCGTTGTCGCCTCGCACCGAGACGAAGAACGGGATTTCGCCAGGGCTCCATGCCAGCCGCGAGGGCACGTCATAGGCCATGATGCAGAACCCGTTTGCGGAGGCGACCTGGCCCCACATGATCTGGTCTGCCTCGCTTTCATCCAGCGCCGCATGCGCGTCGCGATACGAAATTGCCACCAGCTCGCCGCCGAACACGTGCCGATAGAATTCCAGCGCCGCCCGCGCGTCGCCGCGGAAGTTGAGGTGTGTCACCGTCCTGATCGCCATCTGAGCTCTCCTTTGTCTCGGGTCGATGGCGCTGCTATAAGCCAGTCCAACTGCCAGTTTCCGTCAGTTGGATATGCCCCGCTCCGATCGTCTCTTTCGCCTGCTGCAGGCCATGCGCGTAATGCCCGTGCCGATCACGGCTGCGCGTCTCGCCGAGGAGACGGGCGTTTCCCTGCGTTCGCTCTATCGCGACATCGATAGCCTGCGCGCTGCCGGCGCCCGCATCGAAGGCGAGCGCGGCTACGGCTATCGGCTCATCGAAGACTATGCGCTGCCGCCCCAGACTTTCGACCGCACCGAGATCGAGGCCATCGCGCTTGGCCTGGCCGAAGTCCGCCACATGGGCGATCCCGCCCTCGCCAAGGCGGCGGCTGCCGTCCTCGCGAAGATCTCGGCCACGCTGCCCGACGATGGCGAGCAGCAGCTCTTTCACGCCATTTCCCGCGTCTACCGCCCCGACGCCCGCTTCGCGCCTGCTGCCGAGCTCGACCTCATCCGCCAGGCCTGCTGGCGCGAAGAGGCTCTCGCCATTCACTATGTCGACAAAAGCGGCGCCACCAGCGAGCGCACGATCTACCCGCTGGCGATCGTCTATGCCGACCGCACGCTGACCATCCTCGCCTGGTGCTGCCTGCGCCAGGATTTCCGCATGTTCGCCCCCAACCGCATCACGCGCCTCGCGCAAACCGGCCAGAGCTTCCGCCCGCAACGCGCGGCTTTGCTCCGCACCTATCTCGCGCAACTGGAGGCGCGCAGCGGCAGCTCCGCGCCGAAGATGAGGGTAGACTCAATCTCGGATTCGCCTCGCCTCCGCCGCCCCCAAATCCGGCCCGAACCCAGCTAAACCGCCAAAATCCCACCGGAATCTTATCGATTGACGTGTCGTGAGACTCCTTGGTAACGTTCCCACGAAGATCGAGCAGAGGCTAGGCAATAGTCCCAGGCCGGTCATGGGAAGAGTTGATGGATAAGAGCCGCAATCGCAGGCCGACGATCATTGACGTCGCCGAGCACGCCGGGGTGTCGAAGAGCACCGTGGCGCGCGTGCTTGCCGGTTCCTCCAGCATTTCTGAAGATGCCCGCGATCGCGTGATGAAGGCCGTTGCCGCCACCGGCTACGAGCGTAACCATCTGGCCGTCGGCATGCGTTCGGGTCGCTCGGGCCTCCTCGGCATCGTCATCCCCGACATCACCAACCCGTTCTGGGCCGGCGTCGCCCGCGGCGCGCAGGATCGCGCAGCCGAGCACAATATCTCGCTCCTTGTCTTCTCGTCCGATTGGGATGCCGGCAAGGAGGCGCGGCATCTGCGGGCCCTGCGGCAGGCGCGCGTCGATGGTGCGATCATCAATCCTGTCGCCGACAATTTCGACGATCTCTCGCGCTTCGGCCTGCCCTTCGTCTTCATCGGCTCCTCGGCCGAGCGCTTCTCGGATTCATCGAGCGTCGGCTCGGATATCGCCCAGGCTGTGCGCCTAGGCATGGAGCACCTCTTCAGCAAGGGCCATACGCGCCCGGCCTTCATCCTCGGCCCGCGTTCGCGTCTGGCGCGGGCGCGTTTCCTGCGCACCGTCCACGATTTCTGCGTCGAGCGCGATATCGATCCGGCCGTGCTGGCGATGGAGGATGCCGAATATACCGTCGAGGGCGGCAAGGCGGCGATGGAGCGGTTGCTTGCCCGCCGGGGCAGGGGGCATCTTTCCGTTTTCGCCGCCAACGATCTCATGGCGCTGGGCGCGATGATGGCGGTGCGTGATGCGGGTCTGTCGTGCCCGGAGGATGTGTCCATCCTCGGCTTCGACGGCATTCCGGCCGGCGCTTTCGCCTGGCCGGGTCTCACCACGATCGAAAAACCGAGCCGGGAGATTGGCGTGCGCGCCGTCGATTGCCTGCTCGATGAAATTGCCGGCCGGCCTGAACATGGCCGGGTCTATATGCCGTGCCGCCTGGTAGAGCGAGGCTCACTCGCCGATCTGACGGCCACCGCGCCAAGCAAGATGGTCGCGGCAGGGAGGTGACCAGAAAAGTGACGATCGGCCAGAACATCGAGGCAGTGGAAACTGCGTCCCGTGCTGGGAACGTTCCCGCAAAAAACAGCGTCTTCATGCAGGGCCTGCGCAAGTGGTGGCCCTATTACGTCATGATGGCGCCGGGCCTTCTCTTCTTCGTGGTCTTCCACTATCTGCCGATCTGGGAAGCGAAAATCGCCTTCGAGCAGGTGCGGATCATCCCGCCCAATATCTGGGTGGGCCTCAAGCATTTCCAGACGCTCTTCGCCTCGCCGATCTTCTGGCAGGTCTTCACCAACACGCTGATCATCTCGGGGATGAAGCTGGCCTTCGTCTTCCCGGTGCCGATCATCGTGGCGCTGTTGCTCAACGAGGTCCGCGGCGGCTCGCTGCGCAAGTTTATCCAGTCGGCGATCTACCTGCCGCACTTCCTCTCCTGGGTCGTCATCGCCGGCGTCTTCATCGCCGTGCTCTCGCCCAGCGACGGTGCGGTCAACAATATCCTGGGCATGGCCGGCATGACGCCGCGCTCGTTCATGACCGAAACCGGCTCGATCCGCTGGGTGCTGGTATTCTCGGAAATCTGGCGCTCGGCCGGCTGGGATAGCCTGCTCTATCTCGCCGCCATCATCGCCATCGACCAGCAGCTCTACGACGCCGCCGAGATCGATGGCGCCAACCGCTGGCAGAAGATCCGCGACATCACCATTCCGGGCATCGTGCCGACCATCGCGACGATCTTTATCCTCAATGCCGGGATGTTCCTGTCCGCCGACCTCAACCAGGTTATCAACTTCTCCAACGACGCCGTGCGCAGCCAGATCGATATCATCGACAGCTACGTCTACCGCATCGGCCTCCTCACGGGGGAATACTCGATGGCCACGGCCGCCGGCCTCTTCAAGGCGATCCTCGGCATGCTGATGCTGATCGGCGCGCATTTCGTCTCCAAGCGCCTGACCGGGAAGGGAGTCTGGTGATGGCCGAGACCCCGATCCGCAAGACCCCGCTCGAGCGCCTCGAATACGCGATCATCGTTTCGACGCTCCTGTTCCTCGTGGTGATGACCGTCCAGCCGCTGTTGAACCTGCTCGCCATCTCGTTCTCCGACCCGGCCAATGTCGCCGGCATGAATGGCCTCACCATCCTGCCGCACGGCTTTTCGCCCGAAGTCTGGGGCCTCCTGATCCAGCATCCGCAGGTGCAGCGCGGCGTCATCAATTCGATCTTCATCACCGTCGCCTCGACCGTTCTCGGCGTCGCCTTCACCGCGCTCATGGCGTGGGGTCTGTCGCGACCCAACCTGCCGGGCCGCCGGTTCCTCTTCATCCTCGTGCTGGTGACCATCGTTTTCGAGCCCGGCATCATTCCGGATTACTTCATCAACAAGCGGCTGGGCCTGCTCGACACCTATTGGGCGCCGATCCTCTTCAAGCTGGTCAACGCCTGGTATCTCATCATCCTCATCCGCTTCTTCGAGGAAATTCCGCAGGAGCTGCTCGAAGCGTCCGAGCTCGATGGCGCCAACCCGTTCCAGGTGTTCTGGACCGTGGTGCTGCCGCTGGCCAAGCCGGCACTGGCGACGATCACGCTCTTCTACTTCGTCTTCCACTGGAACGAGTTCTTCCGGGCGATGATCTACCTCAACGACCAGTCCAAGTGGCCGCTGCAGGTGGTGCTGCGCCAGTTCGTGGTCGAGGGTGACAAGCTGATGATCGTCGGCAAAGACGCCTCGGACAGCTATTCGGGCGCCAGCCAGATCAATATCCGCGCGCTCAAGGCCGGCATGATCCTGCTCACGATCGTGCCGATCCTCGCCATCTATCCCCTGATCCTCAAGTTCTTCACCAAGGGCACCATGAGCGGTGCGCTGAAGGGCTGAGGCAAATCCAAACAAGCAAAGCATACCCAATGGAGGAGAAATCAATGCTTGGTAGAATGCTGCTGATGGCCTCGACGGCCCTGGCCCTGACGGTCAGCGCCGCGCTGGCCGACCCGGTGACGATCCGTATCGTCTCCAAGGACCTGCTCTCGACCAACCCGGATGACGTCAAGCTCATCGAGACCTATGAGGCCGCTCTCAAGGCCCAGGGCACCGACCTCGACATCCAGCTCGTCGACCTGCCTTCGTCCGGCTATGCCGACAAGCTCTCGGCCATGCTGCTCTCGGGCGATATCCCCGACCTGATCTACTTCCAGGGCGGCGATGCCAAGATGGCCGAGCAGGGGATCCTCGAAGACTGGAACAACTGGCTCCCGAAGACGACCTATCTCAAGGACGCCCTGTTCCCGCACAATGTCGAGCGTCTCAAGAACTATCCCTACCTGCTCTACGTCTATCCGCCGCGCATTCCACAGCCGGTGATCCGTCAGGATTGGCTCGAGAAGACCGGCGTTGCCGCTCCGGCGACCGTTGACGACTACGTCACGCTCTTCAAGGCGATCAAGGACGGCGATCTCGATGGGAACGGCAAGGCCGACACCTATGGCGTGACCACTGCCGACAACACCAACGAGCTCGACGCCATCTTCAACCAGGCGTTCGGCGTTACCGGCACCTGGATGAAGAACGATGCCGGCGAATGGATTCCCGCCCGCGTCTCGAACGCCGAGAAGGACAAGATCGCCTTCTACGCTTCGCTGCGCGAGCAGGGCCTTTACGATCCGGAATACATCACGACCAAGTGGGACGTGAAGGAAGACAAGTTCTATTCCGGCCGCGCCGGCGTCATCTTCGGCTCGTCCGCTGAAGTCATCGACATCTATGGTGGCAAGATGAAGCAGGCGCACCCGGAAGTTCCGGGCCTGACTCTCCTGGCTCCGCCCAAGGGCCCGGCCGGTCAGGGCTTGATTGCGCTCGACGTCTCCAAGGAATCGCGTGGCCTCGCCATCGCGACGACGTCCCAGCACAAGGAAGAAGTCGTGAAGTTCCTTGATTTCGTGGCGAGCCCGGAAGGGCAGGCCATCGAGCGCATGGGCTTCGAGGGCGAGCAGTACACCAAGGAAGGCGATACCATTAAGCCGACCGACAAGCTTGCCACCTGGTATGCCCGCTTCCTCGTTGCCGCCAATTGGCAGCCGCCGGTGCAGTGGATGAGCCCGGCCGCCCAGGAATCGCTCAAGGTCATCGCCTCGAACTTCAAGCCGGACAATGCCTTCGTCTGGCCGGCCGAGTATGCCGCTGACATCGACGCGACCGAGAACGTCTATCGCTCGTGGGTCTACAAGTTCATTTCCGGCGAAGCCGGCATGGACCAGTGGGATGCCTATGTCACCGAGTTCAACAATGCCGGTGGCCAGCGCATGACCGACTACGCAAGGACTGTCCTTAATGCCCAATGATGCAAATGGCTCGTCCCTTCGGGGACGAGTTCGTGCGCTTCTCCATGGCGTCGCTTACGGCGACGCCATCGGAGCGCCGGTCGAAAAACTCTCTGCCGCCGAGATCGCCAAGCGCTATGGCCGGGTGACCTCGGTCGACACGCAATGGCACAAGATGAGCCTGGACCCCGTGGCCCGGAACAATCGCGTGCGCGGCAACGGCATCGTCACCGACGACACGCTGATGACGCTTTGCCTCATGACCATCTATGGCGACGTGAAGCGCCATATCGATGCCTGGGACATGGCGACCGGCATGGTGCGCGAGATCGCCTGGAAGCCGCGCTGGATTCCGGAGATGCAGCGCGAGACGTTGCTCATCGAACGCCTGTTCTACCCCGAGAAATGGATTTTCCAGCGCCATCAGCTTTCCGGTTGCGACCCCCGCCAGGGCGGTATCGGCAACATGGTCAATTGCGGCGCCGCCATGTACATCGCCCCTGTTGGCGCGGTGAATGCCTGCGATCCCAGGGCCGCCTATGACGAAGCCATCGCCTTCGCCTCCGGCCACCAGCAGAGCTATGGTCTGGAAGCCGCCGGCGTCCTTGCCGCCGCCATTGCCGCTGCCTTCGTGCCTGGCACCAATATCGAAACCATCGTCGAGGAAGCCCTTGCCGTCGCCAAGGACGGCACGCGCGCCGCTATTGCCGATATCGTGGAAGCCGCCCGCGAGTTGAAGCGCCAGAATGCCGATTACGCCACCGTAGTCGAGCGCTTCCACGCCATCATCGGCAAATACTCGGTCATGGGCGACGACGTGAACCACGCGCCCCATAAGGCCGGCGTCCCTACCGACGCCTACCAGCCGTCACGCCTCCATTCGATCGAGGAACTGCCGCTGGCTCTGGGTTTTGCCGTCCTCAATGACGGCGCGTTCGAGAAGACCATCGTCGATGGCATCAATTCGGGCCGCGACACGGATTCCATCGGTGTCATGGCCGGCGCGATCCTCGGCTCCATGCATGGTGAGAGCGTCATCGCGCCCGCCGTCCGCGACCAGCTCGATCGCGCCAACAAGCTCGATCTCACGGCCGCCGCAGATGCCTTCACCGACACGGTGATCGCGATCCACGCCGCCGACCGCGCCCGCGAAAAGGCCAAGGCGCAGGCGCGCGCTTCCCTCTTCGGCTCCGCCGAACCCGCCCAGGTCGTCAACCTCTAGGAACCCAAACGAAAGTCCCCATGCTGACCACGACTGAAATCTTCGAGCGCATCTATTCGGGCTTTATCGGCAAGGCCATCGGCGTGCGCCTGGGCGCGCCCGTCGAGCCGACCATCTGGAGCTACGACCGCATCCGGAACACCTATGGCGAGATCACGCAATATCTGCGCGACTTCAAGAATTTCGCCGCCGATGACGACACCAATGGCCCCGTTTACTTCATCCGTGCGCTGCGCGATTACGGGCTTGGCGCAACGGCCGAGGATGTGGGCAAGACCTGGCTCAACTACGCCGCCGAAGAGCATGGCATGTATTGGTGGGGCGGTTTCGGCGTCTCGACCGAGCATACCGCCTACCGGAACCTGCGCGCCGGCATCCCTGCGCCGCAATCGGGCTCCATCGCCCAGAACGGCACGACAGTAGCCGAACAGATCGGCGGGCAGATCTTCATCGACAGCTGGGGCTGGGTGCATCCGGGCGAGCCGCAGAAGGCCGCCGACGCCTCGGCCCGCGCCGCCAGCGTTGCCCACGATGGCGAGGGCCTCAACGGCGCGCGCTTCTGTGCTGCCGCCATCGCCGCCGCTTTCGTTTCCAAGACCATCGAGGACGTCATCGAGGCGGGCCTGGCGACTATCTCGCCGGATTCGCTCTACGCCAAGGTCTGCCGCGCCGTCCTCGCCCACTACGCCGCTCACCCCGATGATTGGCGCAGCTGCCGCGACATGCTGACCGCCGAATGGGGTTATGACCGCTATCCGGGCGTTTGCCACATCATCCCCAATGCCGGCATCACCATGATGGGCCTCATCTACGGCCGTGGCGACCTGCCGCGCACCGTCGAGATCGCCACCATGGGCGGCTGGGACACCGATTGTAATGCGGGCAATGCCGGCGCCATCGTCGGCACGCTCCAGCTGGTGCAGCCGGGCTGGGACAAGTACCGCAAGCCGATCAACGACTTCGTCATCGCCTCGGGTATTCTCGGCACCGTCAACGTCGTCGACATCCCGTCCTTCGCCCGCGAGCTCACGGTGCTGGCCCTCCGTCTTCAGGGCAAGGAGGCTCCGGCTCTCTGGGTTGAGGATTTCGAGCGCCGCGGCGTTCGCTTCGATTTCGATGCGCCGGGCGCTACCCACGCCTTCCGTACCGAGCCGTTCAACCAGATCTCGGTCAAGGGCTCGTCCGAGCGCCACACCGATGCTGCCAAAGGCTCGCTCGAAATCCAGCTCGATCGCCTCGAGCGCGGGCAGGGCGGTCGCATCTTCTGGAAGCCCTTCTACCGCCGCTCCGACTTCGACGACGAGCGTTACCGCCCGATGTTCACCCCGCTCGCCGATGACGGCCAGCAGGTCAAGTTCAAGCTCTGGCTCGATCCCTGGAACGGCGACGGCAACCTGCGCGTGGCCCCCTATGTCCGCCGCGCCATCTCCGGCACCATCCAGGAAACCGGCGCCTGGCATGTTCCGTCCTCGGAAGGCTGGCAGGATTACGAGTTCACCATTCCCGATGGGAACGGCGAAGCCATCGATGAGATCGGTATCCTGGTCGAGTATTTCGGGCGCCTAAAATTTCTCGGCCGTCTCTTCCTCTCCGAGTTCTCCGTTTCCGGTAAGGGCAATGTCGCCATCGACCCGGCCAAGGAAGTCCAGGAATGGGGCGGCATCACTCGCTTCACCTGGAATCGTGGCCATTGGACCCTGCAGAACGGCCGCATTCACGCCCACACCGCCGGCGATGCCGACGCCTGGACCGGCAACGCTTACCTCCGCGATGCCACGATCAAGGCCGACCTGATGCCGCTTTCCGGCGCCTCGCACCTCGTCTCCGCCCGCGTCCAGGGCACCAGCCGCTTCTATGCTGCCGGTTTCCAGGACGGCGAAGCGGTGATCCTGCGCGAAGACCACGGCACGACGGTTCTCGCCAGCGTCCCGTTCAAGCCGGAATTCGGGCGGAGCTATGCGGTCGAGTTCAAGGTCGAAGGCGACAAGCTGACCCTGACGGTTGATGGCAAGCAGCTCGCTACGGCGCAAGATGGTCAGTTCAAGTACGGCATGGCCGGGCTGCGGATCGCGAGTGCTGGCCGGATGTCGATCGGCAAGTTCGAGATCGTGGAGGGTTAACCCCCTCCCTGTCCCCTCCCCACAAGGGGGGTGGTTTTCGTTGCTCGATCTTCCCCCAGACACCCACCCTCCCCCTTGTGGGGAGGGCTAGGGAGGGGGAAGGCCACAAACGCCGGGCGTGGGGCACCCCCACCCCTATCCCCTCCCCGCAAGGGGGAGGGAGACCTGCCGGCTCGATCCGGGCGCGGAGCAGGCCATAAACATGGGAACGGGAACCACCCATCCCAATCTGCCGGCGCGATCGCGCCCCAACGTCTCCTCCCCCCTTGCGGGGGAGGGACAGGGTGGGGGGTGCCGCCCAAGACTCGGAGCTGACCCGCATGCCCCCCCGCCACTTCAACCCCGCCGCCACCGGCCCCCTGACCAACATCCGGGTCCTCGACCTCTCGCGCCTCATGGCCGGCAACATGCTCTCGCTCCAGCTCGCCGATTTCGGCGCCGACGTCATCAAGATCGAGCCGCCCGTCGGCGATCCCCTGCGCGACTGGAAGGACGACGGCCATTCCCTCTTCTGGAAAACCTACGGCCGCAACAAGCGCTCGGTCGTCCTGAACCTCCGCGACAAGCCCGCGATGGATGCCCTCTGGGCCCTCATCGACACGGCCGATGTCTTCATCGAAAACTACCGTCCCGGCACGCTCGAGCAGATGGGCCTTGCCCCCGAAAAGCTCCACGCGCGCAACCCGAACCTCATCATCGTGCGCATTTCCGGCTTCGGCCAGACCGGTCCCTACGCGCATCTCCCCGGCTTCGGCACCATCGTGGAGGGCATGAGCGGCTTCGCCTACCGCACCGGCTTTCCCGACCGCGAACCGGTCCTGCCGCCGTTGGCGCTCGCCGACATGATCGCCGGCATCTACGGCAGCTCGGCCACCCTCACTGCCCTTTTCGCCCGCGAGCGCGGCCTTTCCAAAGGCCAGGTCATCGACCTCTCGCTCCTCGAACCCATGTTCTCCGTCCTCGGCCCCGAGGCCGCGATCTTCAAGACCACCGGCAAAATCAAGGAGCGCGTCGGCAGCGCCTCCAACACCGCCTCGCCGCGCAATGTCTACAAGTGCCGCGACGGCAAATACCTCGCGCTCTCCGGCTCCACCCCGCAGGTCGCCCGCCGCATCTTCGAGATCATCGGGCGCTCCGACATGAATGCCGATCCGCGCTTCGCCACCAATTCGGATCGCGTGAAAAACCGCCCGCTGGTCGATGCTGCCATCGGCGCCTGGTTCGGCGAGCACGACCATGACGAGGCCCTCAGCATCATGCGCGAGGCGGGCGCCACTGTCGGCCCCATCTACAACATCGCCGACGCCGTCGCCGACGAGCATTTCGTCGAGCGCGAGATCGTGGTGGATGTCGAAGACGCCCAGTTCGGCGCACTCCCGATGCACAACATCGTCCCGCGTCTCTCCGAAACCCCCGGCACATGGCGTCGTCCCGCCCCCTCGCTAGGCGAGCATACGGCCGAAGTCCTCGCCGAAGTCGGTATCGATGCCCAAACCCTGCAGACGGAGCCCGCATGAAACTCCGCTCGCTGCTCTACGTCCCGGCCTCGTCGGAAAAGTTCATCGCCAAGGCCCATGAGCGTGGCGCCGACGCGATCATCCTCGATCTAGAAGATGCCGTCGCCCCCGCCGACAAGACCCGCGCCCGCGAAAACCTCGCCAAGGCCGTGCCCTCGGCCGGTCAGAACGGGGCGAAAGTCTTTGTGCGCATCAACGCCGAGCCCGAGTTGCAGCTCGACGATGCGGCGGCGGCCTGTCACGCCGGTGCCTTCGGTCTCTACATCGCCAAGACCCGGTCGCTGGAACAGCTCTGGCGCGTTTCCGACCATGTCGAGCGCATCGAGCGGGCGCTGGGCCGTCCGGAACTGGTCTTCGTGCCGCTGATCGAGGACCCCGGCGCGGTGCTGGAAGCGCGCACCTTCGCTCGCTACGACCGCACGCTTGCCCTCACCTCGGGGGGCGAAGACATTGCCGCGGCCATGGGCGCCGAGCCGCTGCCCGATGTGCTGCGGCTCCCCAAGCTCATGATCCACATGGCGGCCAAGGCCGAGGGCAAGCTATCCTTCGGCACGCTCGGCAGCACCGCCAATTATTCCGACCTCGCCGGTATCTCCGCCGCCGCTCGCGAAGCCAGGACCCACGGCTTCGATGGCGCCTCCTGCGTCCATCCTTCCGTCGTCCCCATCCTCAATGCCGGCTTCGCGCCCTCCGAGGAACAGGTCGCCTGGGCGCGCCGCGTGGTCGAGGCTGCCGAAGCAAGCGGGCAGGGGGCATTTGCCCTCGATGGCAAGATGATCGATGCGCCGATAGTGACCAGGGCACGGAATATCCTGGCGCAGGTTTGAGGGCCCCTAGTCCCGTGGCGCCGGCCCCGTGCTCTCGCGCAGCACCAGTTCCACCGGCCAGAGCTCGTGGATCTGCTCCACCGGCTTGCCGGCCAGCACCTGCAGCACCAGTTCAGCGATCCGCGTCCCTGCCGCGCGGATGGACGAGCGCGTCGTCGACATCGACGGCACCATGTTGTCCGCGTTGAGATACGGAAACACGTCGTCATGCGCGATCATCGAGACGTCGCGCCCCAGCGTCAGTCCGGCCGCCCGGATGGCGCGGAAGACGCCCAGCGCCGTCATCATCGAACCGGCGAGGATCGCCGTCGGCCGCGGTGTCTGCTCCAGGAAACCCTGCGCGAAGCGGAAGCCGATTTCGTCGGTGAACTGGCCGTTGGCGATGAGCCGCGGGTCGGGCGCTATGCCCCGCGCCACGAGCGCATCGCGATAGCCCTGTTCGCGGTGCTCGGCGAACGTCATGCCGTCCGGTCCGTTGATCATGGCGATCCGCCGGTGTCCGAGGTCGAGCAGGTGCGAGGTGGCACGGAAGAAGGCGCCGGCATTGTCGATGTCGAGCCAGGCGTGTGGCTTGCCGATTTCCGTGCGGCCGTGCAGCACGAAGGGGAAGCCGATTTCGGTCAGGAACTTGACGCGACTGTCCGAAAGCATGGGCGAGCCCACGATGAGCGCGTCCACGCGCTTGCTGGAGATCAGCCGCTTGAAGGCGGGGATTTCGTCGTCCGTTTCGAGCGGGGAGAGGAGGATGTCGATCTCCTCGCGCGCCAGCCGACCGGCCACGCCCGAAAGGTATTCGTTGGTGTGCGGCCCGAACTGGATATTGCCCTCGGTCGGCAGCACCACGCCGATGGCGCCCGCACGGCCCGTCGCCAGTCGCCGCGCGCTCACATTGGCCCGATAGCCCAGGCGCTGCGCAGCTTCCGACACGCGCTGCCGGGTCGCCTCGTTGACCTCGGGATAGCCGTTCAGCGCACGGCTCACCGTGGTCTGGGAGAGGCCCAGCTCTGCCGCTAGTTCCTTGAGTTTCATAGGGCTTCGTCCTCGGTGCCCCCGCGCGTCCCATGACGCACGATGCTGCCGTGACGCTGCTTTAAGGCAGGCGCCCGCTTTTCACCAGCCATTGCGTCCCCTCGTTCGCAATTGCCGCATTCAAAGCGATTTCAAATTTGAACGCAAGCTTCGTAAACGGGTCGAAACTCCTGAGGGTCGTACCTCAGCACGCGGGGCCTCAAAGTCCTACGCGCGCGCGTGCGTTGCAGGCTAAGTCTATGAAATTATTCTAATATCTCTTCGAGATTTGAAATCACAGTCATTCGCTGGAATTATGACGCTTGACACCCTTTGGTTGCTCTGACAGGTTTTCCTTCAAAGCGCTTTGGGAGAAGGTTTGCGGACCAACCGCAAGTTCAACGCGCTTTCAGGGAGGACAATTGCGACGGCCGGCACCAATGGGTGCGCGTTCGCTTCTGCTTGCCCTCCCGCAGGTCAAAGGGTTCCTTTGGGAGGACAGTATGAAATTCAAGACTTTGCTCGCGGGCTTGCTTTCGGGCGTCACCCTTATGGCAACGGCTGCCTCGGCTGCCGACCTGGCCATCGTTTCGGGTGATACCGGCAACGGCCTTGCCTTCCTGCGCAGCCAGCTCGACGTTTTCGAGAAGGAGACCGGCAACAAGGTCACCGTGGTGCCGATGCCGTCGTCGACCACCGACCAGTTCGGCCAGTACCGCCTGTGGCTCGCTGCCGGCAATTCCGATATCGACGTCTACCAGACGGACGTGATCTGGGCGCCCCAGCTCGCCGACCAGTTCCTCGACCTCACCGACGCCGCCAAGGATGTCGTGGGCCAGCACTTCCCCTCGATCATCGAGTCGCAGACGGTGAACGGCAAGCTCGTGGCGTTGCCGGCCTTCACTGACGCGCCGGCCCTCTATTACCGCAAGGATCTCCTCGACAAGTACAGCAAGCCCGTGCCCAAGACCTGGGATGAATTGGCCGAAACCGCCAAGTTCATCCAGGACAAGGAACGCGAGGCCGGCAACAAGGACATGTGGGGCTTCGTCTGGCAGGGCAACGCCTATGAAGGCCTGACCTGTAACGCTCTGGAATGGGTCAAGTCCTCGGGCGGTGGCCAGATCGTCGAAGCCAATGGTGATATCTCGATCAACAACCCGAACACCGTTGCCGCTCTCGAGCGCGCCAAGAGCTGGGTCGGCACCATTTCTCCTGAAGGCGTGCTTGCCTACCAGGAAGAGGAAAGCCGTGGCGTCTGGCAGCTCGGCAATGCCGTGTTCATGCGCAACTGGCCCTATGCCTACCAGCTGGGCAATGGCGACGATTCCAACATCAAGGGCAAGTTCGACGTGACGACGCTCCCCAGCGCCAAGGAAGGCGATGCCTCCGCGGCCACGCTCGGCGGCTGGAACGTTGCCGTTTCCAAGTATTCCAAGGCCCCGGACGAGGCCATCAAACTGGCCCTGTTCCTGGCTTCGCCCGAAGTCCAGAAAGAGCGCGCGATCAAGCAGTCCAACCTGCCCACGATCCAGTCGCTCTATGACGACAAGGACATTGCCGCGGCCCAGCCGATCATCCCGAACTGGAAGAGCGTCTTCCAGAACGCAGTGCCGCGTCCGTCTGCTCCCACCAAGGTCAAGTACAACGAAGTCTCCTCGCTGTTCTGGACCGCCGTGCATGACACCCTTTCGGGCAATGGCACGGCTCAGGACAACCTCGACAACCTCGAGGCGAAGCTGACCGAACTCAAGGGTGCCGGCTGGTAAGTCCTACAGCCGCAACACCCGGGCGCGAACGGCCTGAGGCCGCTCGCGCCCTCCGCGTCAATACGGATCGAGGGAGCGGAACTTTCGCATGACCACCCAGAGCATGGAGCCGGTTGCTGGGGTCGCGGCCCCGCCGCACCCGCAGATTAAGTCGGAACTTCTCAGCCAGCGCGTGCGCTCGGCGATGTTCTTCCTGGTGCCGATGCTGGTGGCACTGCTGGTCGTGGCGGGGTGGCCGCTCCTGCGGACCATCTATTTCTCGCTGACCAACGCCTCACTCACCAATCTCTATGGCGCCGAGTGGGTCGGCTTCAGGAACTATCTCTCCTGGACCACGCTCAAGAGCGGCAAGACGGTGTTTTCCGGCACGCTGGTCGATCCGGTCTGGTGGAATGCCGTCTGGAACACGGTGCGCTTTGCCGTCGTCTCGGTCACGCTCGAAGCCATATTCGGCATGATCGTGGCGCTGGTGCTCAATGCCAATTTCGTCGGCCGCGGCCTCGTGCGCGCCGCCATCCTCATCCCCTGGGCCATCCCGACCATCGTTTCGGCCCGCATGTGGGGCTGGATGCTCAACGACCAGTTCGGCATCCTCAACGACCTTTTCCTCCGCATGGGGCTGATTTCCCAGAAGATCGCCTGGACCGCCAATGCCGATACGGCCATGACCGCGGTGCTGATGGTCGATATCTGGAAGACCACGCCCTTCATGGCGCTGCTCATCCTTGCCGGCCTCCAGATGATCCCCAAGGATATCTACGAAGCCGCCGACATCGATGGCGTGCATCCGGTCAAGCAGTTCTTCCGCATCACCCTGCCGCTGGTGCGCCCGGCGCTGATGGTGGCGATCATCTTCCGCCTGCTCGATGCCATGCGCATCTTCGACCTCATCTATGTGCTCACGCCCAACAGCTCGCAGACCAAGACCATGTCGGTGGTGGCGCGTGAAAACCTCATCGAGTTCGACAAGTTCGCCTATGGCTCGGCGCAATCCACGCTGCTCTTCCTGCTGATCGCCATCATGACGATCATCTACATCTGGCTCGGACGCGTGCGTTTCGATGGGGGTGACCGCTGATGGATGCCACGGCCGTTCTCTGGACCTACACCAAGAAGACTGCGTTCTACCTCCTGGTCATCGCCATCGTGGTGATTGCGGTCTTCCCGTTCTACTACGCCATCCTCACCAGCTTTAAGTCGGGCACCGATCTCTTCCGGATCACCTATTGGCCGACCTCGTTCTCGCTGGGCAATTATGCCTCGGTGCTCACCACGGGCAGCTTCCCGCAGAACCTTTTGAACTCGGTCATCGTCTCGACGGCGGTGGTGGTGCTGGCGCTGCTGCTGGCGATCACCGCGGCCTTCGCGCTGGCCCGCGTGCGCTTCCGGGGCAGGGGGCTGCTGCTGCTCACCATCCTCTCGGTCTCGATGTTCCCGCAGATCGCGGTGCTGGCGGGCCTGTTCGAAGTCATCCGCTTCTTCGGGCTCTTCAACACGCTCTGGGCGCTGATCTTTTCCTATACGATCTTCACGCTGCCCTTCACGGTCTGGGTGCTCACCACCTTCATGCGCGACCTGCCGGTCGAGATCGAGGAGGCGGCGATCGTGGATGGGGCGACGCCCTGGGTCATCATCACCCAGGTCTTCATGCCGCTGATGTGGCCGGCGCTGGTGACGACGGGGCTCCTGGCCTTCATCGCGGCCTGGAACGAGTTCCTGTTCGCGCTGACCTTCACCTCGTCCAATGCCACGCGCACGGTGCCGGTCGCAATCGCGCTGCTCTCGGGCGGCAGCCAGTACGAAATCCCCTGGGGGAACATCATGGCGGCCTCGGTCATCGTCACCGTGCCGCTGGTGGTCCTCGTCCTCATCTTCCAGCGCAAGATCATTTCCGGTCTCACGGCCGGCGGCGTGAAAGGCTAAGACTAAATGGCTGAACTGCAGCTCAAAGACATCCGCAAGTCCTTCGGCGCCGTCGAAGTCATCAAGGGCGTGAGCCTGGATATCCATTCCGGCGAGTTCATGGTGTTCGTGGGGCCGTCCGGTTGCGGCAAGTCCACGCTCCTGCGCCTCATTGCCGGGCTGGAAGATATCACCTCGGGCACGCTCAGCTTCGACGGGCAGGTGGTCAATGGCCTCACGCCCTCCAGGCGCGGCATCGCCATGGTGTTCCAGTCCTACGCGCTCTATCCGCACATGACGGTCTACGACAACATGGCCTTCGGCATGAAGCTGGCCAATGGCTCGAAGGAGCAGATCAGGAAGCGCGTCGAGGCGGCTGCCGAGATGCTCCAGATCACGCCATATCTCGATCGCCTGCCCAAGCAGCTTTCAGGCGGCCAGCGCCAGCGCGTGGCCATCGGCCGCGCCATCGTGCGCGACCCGAAGGTTTTCCTCTTCGACGAGCCGCTCTCCAATCTCGATGCGGCCCTGCGCGTCGCCACCCGTCTCGAGATCGCCAAGCTGCACCACGACATGGGCAAGACCACCATGATCTACGTGACGCACGACCAGGTCGAGGCCATGACTCTCGCCGACCGCATCTGCGTGCTGCGCGACGGCATTGTCGAGCAGGTGGGCACGCCGCTCGAACTCTATGAGCGCCCGCAATCGCTGTTTGTCGCCGGCTTCATCGGCTCGCCCAAGATGAACTTCCTCAACGGCCAATATGCCGATGCCTACCGCGCCCATACGCTGGGCATCCGCTCCGAGCACCTCGTCATCAAGGACAACAAGGATGGCGTATGGAACGGGCAGGTGATCCACTCGGAAAACCTGGGTTCGGACAGCTATGTCTATATCGATATCGGCACGCGCGAGCCGCTGATCGTGCGCCAGGAGGGTACCGCGCGGCATCAGCCGGGCGAAAGTCTTTCGATCTCGCCGATCGACAAGCAGATTCACCGCTTCGACGCCCAGGGGCGTCCGATGGCGGCGTGAGGCGCTGACCGCTTCTTAACTCCGATGGGGCATCCTTGGGCCAAATTCGCCCGAGGGTGCCGCCATTATCGTCTACCAGACGTCGACGCTGCTGTTTAACCTGGCCTTCTACGTCGCCCTGATGGCGCAGGCGGGGTCAGCTGCGCTGTCGGCGGGGCGGCGGAACATGGACCTTTTCGGCGTCTGCTCGCTGGCCTGCGTCACCGCCCTTGGCGGCGGCAGCACGCGCGATGTTCTCCTTGGCCACTACCCGCTGTCCTGGGTCGCCAACCCGTATCTCCTCATCGTCGTCTGCGTCGCAGCGCTCGCTGCCGTGATGCTCTCGCGCTTCATGCACCATTTGCGCTGGACGTTCCTGCTGCTCGATGCCCTCGGCCTCGTCATCTTTTCGACCATCGGCTGCGACATCGCCATCGCGATGGGCCTCCACCCGATCATCGTCATCATCTCGGGTATGGTGACGGGCATTCTCGGCGGCGTGCTGCGCGATATCCTCTGCAACGACGTGCCGCTGGTCTTCACCGGCCAGCTCTATGCCATCGTCTCGATCATTGCCGGCGTCGTCTATTTCACCGCGACCAAGCTCGGGCTCAGCTACGATTTCGCCCTTGTCGCGGGTATCGTGGTGGGGATGGGGCTGCGCGTGGCGGCCATCGTCTACAATATCGAGATACCAAAGTTCAGCTACCGGGATCAGCGATGAAACCCCAGCGCATGCAGCTCTCCCGCCGGGCCGGTTTCGACTTGCAGGCGGCATCGGCGCGCATCAACGGCCTGCCGGCACAGGTCGTGGGGCGGCCGAGCAAATGGGGCAATCCCTTCTCCATTGCCGACATGCAGGCGCGGTTCGGGCTCGACAAGGTCGAGGCCCGCAGGCGCGCCGTCGATCTCCATCGCCAATGGCTCGAAGGCAGTATCGATCCTGCGCTGTCTCCCGGGCCGGCGCCCGATCTCGTGCATGTCCGTGCCGAGCTTGCCGGCAAGAATCTCGCCTGCTGGTGCTCGCTCGATGGCCCCTGCCATGCCGAGACACTCCTGAGGATTGCTAACGTTTAGTTTTACGACTTCTCAAAGGCTGGGGCGTAGCCTCTCGCGGTCGAACTGGCGAGATTGGCAAGGATCCATGAGTGCTTTGTCGAGGTTGGAAGCTCTCACCGACTGGTTGACTCCAGACATTCTCAAAGCGGACCTCGACGTGCGCAAGCGCGTCCAGATGTTCCTCATCAGCCATATCTTCGGCCCGCTCATCGCCACGCCCATCCCGATCTGCCTGGCAATCGTCGATCCGCAACCCTGGCCGCACGTCCATATCCTTGCCGCCTCGATCTACGGCTTCTGGCTCTTCCTGCCGCTGCTCAAGCTTTTCCCGCGCCACTACACGGCGCTCTCGATGCTCTCGATATGCAACCTCAGCTTTGCGATTCTCTGGGGCTCGTTCAATTACGGCGGCACGAGTTCACCCTTCCTCGTCTGGTTCATCCTCACGCCGCTCCTCGCCTTCCTCTATCTCGGCTCGACGCGGCCCAATCGTCTCTTCGTCCTCGCCCAGATTTTCGGCGGCATGGCCATCTTCTATGCCTGCTACCGGCTTTCGAGCTTCCCCATGCATGTGCCGGTGGCCGATATGGTCGTGCCCGGCGTGCTCTCAGTGCTCGGGGCCACCACCTATACCTTCGTGATGGCGGCCTATTACGCCAATGTCGTGGACAGCCAGTCCGAGCTGATGCGCGAGATCGAGCGGCATCGCGACACCACCAAAATGCTGATCGACGCCAAGGACGACGCCGAACGCGCCAATGGCGCCAAGTCCGAATTCCTCGCCAAGATGAGCCATGAGCTGCGCACGCCGCTCAATGCCGTACTCGGCTATTCCGAGCTCCTGCTCGAAGAGGCCGAGCTCGATGGGCGCGGCCAGCAGATTTCCGATCTCCAGAAGATCAGCGCCGCCGGCAAGCACCTGCTCGCCATGGTCAACGACATCCTCGATATCTCCAAGATCGAGGCCGGCAAGATGGTGCTGCATATCGAGACCATCGATGTCGATGAGCTCGTCTCCGATGTCGAGGCCACCGCGCGTCCGCTCGCCGCCAAGAACGCCAACAGCTTCTCGGTCGCCGATGGACCCAAGGTCGGCCTCATCCAGGCCGACGCCACCAAGCTGCGGCAGGCGCTCTACAATCTTGTCTCCAACGCCGCCAAGTTCACGCAGAACGGCCAGATCACGCTCTCGGCCAAGCGCCTGCCGGATGCCGATGGCGGCTGGATCGAGATCGCCGTGGCCGATACCGGTATAGGTATTTCGCAGGAGCAGCAGCGCAAGCTCTTCTCCAGCTTCACCCAGGCCGATGCCCGTATCGCGGCGACCTATGGCGGCACGGGCCTCGGTCTGGCGCTGAGCCAGAATCTCTGCCGGCTCATGGGCGGCTCCATCTCGGTCGAAAGCGAGCCGGGTTACGGTTCGCGCTTCACCATCCGCCTGCCCACCCCGATCTCGCGCCCGGTCGAAATCGGCGCCGCTGCTGTCGCCGAGCCGCAGCGCACCGATGCGCCCGCACCGGTCCTGCCGCTCCAGCCGGAGCTTCTGGCGGCCGCGGCGCCCGGCATCCAGCGCCAGCGCCTGCTCTTCGTCGATGACGACCGTAATTTCCTCGAACTGGCCGAGCGCCTGTTCCGCCGCGAAGGCTACGAGCCGATCATCACCGATGCGCCGCAATCGGCTTTGCAGGTCGCGCGCACGGTCAAGCCCGCCGCGATCTTCCTCGATATCATGATGCCTGGCTTCGATGGCTGGGACGTGCTGGCCGCCGTTCGCGCCGATCCGGCGCTGAGGCAGACGCCGGTCTTCATGATCTCGATCCTAGCCGACAGGCCGCGGGCGTTGCAGGCGGGCGCCGATGGCGTCGTCGCCAAGCCGCTTGACGCCTCCAAGGTCAAGGCCGCCATCGCGGCGATAAAGTCGAGCCGCATCGGGCATTCGGCAAGCCGCAAGGCGGGGTGAGGGGATGACGCTTCTGCTGATCGTCGAGGACAACCCGATTAATCGCGACGTGCTCGGCCGCCGGCTCGAGCGGCGCGGCTTCGCCATCCGTTTCGCCGAGGACGGACCGGAGGGCGTGGCGCTGGCCAAGGCCGTCCACCCCGATGTCATCCTCATGGATATCGGTCTCGGCGAGATGGATGGCTACGAGGCCACCCGCCGCATCAAGGCGGATAGGGAGACGGCCGACATTCCCATCATCGCGCTCACGGCCAGCGCCTTCGAATCCGACCGGACCAAGGCGCTCGCCGCCGGTTGCGACGATTTCGATACCAAGCCGGTCGATCTGCCGAGATTGCTCGGCAAGATCGAAGCCGTCATCGGTCACGCGCTCTCGTAGCTCTGCCGATATTGCAGGTCGGCGGTCTTCATGGCCTGCGCCAGGATATCGACGACCTCGTCCACGTCCTGCCGGGTATGGGCCGCCATCACCTGGAAGCGGAACCGCGCGCCACCCTGCGGTACGGCCGGGTATTCGACGAGGTTGGCTATGCCGCCTCGTGCCGCCAGCTCGCGCGAAGCGAAGCGGCCAAGCGCCTCGGTCCCCACGCGCACCGGCACGATCGGCGACGGATCGCCCAGCACTTCGAGCCCCGCTGCCTGCATCCGCGCGCGCAGGTGGAGGATATTGTCCATCAGCCGACGCCGCAGCGTGCGGCCTTCCTCCGAACGCACGATTTCGAGCGCCTTGCGCACGATGGCGGCCTGCACCGGCGAGAGCGCGTTCGAGAAGGTGTGCGTGGCGCTGTAATAGCGCAGGTACTCCGCCATCGCCCGGTCCTTGACCGCGATGAATCCGCCATTGGAGGCAAAGGTCTTGGAAAAGCTGCCCACGATGATGTCGGCTGCGTCGAACATCTGCTGGAGCCCCAGGTGCCCCAGCCCGTCGTCGCCGATGCTCCCCAGGTCGTGGGCGCAATCGACGAGCAGCGTCGCATTGTAGCGGTCGCAGATCGCGCGCAACGCGCCGATATCCGGCGTGTCCGAGTGCATGGAGAAAAGGCTCTCCGTCACCACCAGGATGCCGTTTTCCTTGTCGTGCCCGCGGATGCGTTCGAGCTTGCGGACGAGGCCTTCGAGGTTGAGGTGGCCGTGGTGATGGATATTCTGCGTCGCCGCCCGAGCGCCCTCCTGCAGGCACGAATGCGCCAGCACGTCGAGCACCACATAGTCGCTGGCGCGCACGAAACCCTGCACCGCCCCGAAGCCGGCCATCCAGCCGGTCGGGTAAAGCACGATGTCGCGTCCGCCCAGGAAGTCCGAGAGGTCGCGTTCGAGTTCGAGTGAATTGGCGGTGTTGCCGAGAAGCGCCGCCGAGCCGGCGCTATGGACGCCGTAGGTGTCGATGGCCTCGAATGCCGCCAGCTTGATCGCCGGGTGGCTCGAAAGGCTAAGATAATCCTGGCTGGCGAAGTTGATGCCCGAGAAGGCCTGTCCGGCATCGGTGCGGGCGTCGCAGCGGGCGCCGGGCGCCGTCGCGGTCGAACGCGCATAGGGCCACACGCCGTGCGTGCGCCTCAGGTTCTGCCACTGATAGAAGCCGGCGGTCCTGCCGAGCAGGTCGGTGCCACCGGGGGTTCGATAATCACGCAGGCTGCCGTTCAAGGCCTCTTCCGGCACGTTCTTGGCGGACATGACGCTCTCCACGCATTAACTACTCGTTAATTGTATCGTCTAAGCCATTGAAGTCTATCGGGCAAAATGGGGGTATGTCGTATTTTGCTGGTATTGCAGCAACAAAACGCGGAAATTTGTACGGATTAGCGCATACGTAAAATTAAGTGCCAAGACGTCACTAATACCGATATGGCACAAGGGCTTTGGGCAGGTGTGGGGCGCGTCGTAGGTCGGGTCGAAAGATCGATCGACCGGGTCATGGGTGCCGATAGTTTAAAACCGCACGTCCGCCAGCAGCTTCTTGCAGAGCATCTGCGCGTCATCACCCATATGGGGCCGCTGCTTTTTGTCGGCACGCTGCTGACGTCCGCGGTTTTTCTCTTCGTTACTTACGGCAAGCCTGCCTTCGATGTCGTTTTCTGGTGGGCGATCGTCGTCAACATGCTCTACGGGGCCTGTTTCTACATCTGGTGGCGCGATCACGAGGTGCCGCGGCTGCGCCTCTCCGCGCGCACCAACATGGTGCTGATCCTCCTCTGCTGCTTCCTCAGCGGCGCCCTGTGGGGCATCGCGCCAAACCTCCTGCCCATTGCCGAGCCCTCTGTCCGCGCCGCCGCCATCATCGGGGTGGGCGGCATGATGAGCATTTCCGCCCTCGCCCTCTGCAACCTGCCGCAGGGCGTCGCCGCTTTCCTGCTGCCGCTGGCCATCGGCGCGACCATCTCGGTGGCGCGGCTCAGCGATCCGCTCGAAATGTGGGTGCAGACCCTGCTGCTGGGCTGTTTCGTCGTCGTCATGCTGGCCATGGCGCTGCGCCATGGGCGCGCCTTCGTGCAATACCGGGCCTCGCGCAGCCAGGTCGACGAGAAGAAGGAAATCATCGCGCTCCTCCTCAAGGAATTCGAGGCCACGGCGTCCGACTGGGTCTGGGGCTTCGACAGGGAGGGGCGGATCGACAATGTCTCGAAGGGCTTCACCTCCGCCACGGGCCTGCCGCCCGAGGATCTGATCGGCGCCGATTTCGTGCATTTCCTCCACTGCATCGCGCCGCCCAACGATACGCTGATGGCCCAGCTCGAACGCGATTTCGAGGGACGGGAGACCTTTGCCGATGTCGAGCTGCGCGTCACCGCCGGCGGGGCGCAATGCTGGTGGCGCCTGAGCGGCAAGCCGATCTTCGATCATCGCGGCGATTATGTCGGCTATGTCGGCACCGTCACCGACATCTCCGCCCGTCGCGCCGCCGAGGAGCAGATGACCGCGCTCGCCCATCGCGATGCGCTCACGGGTCTCCTCAACCGCGCCAAGTTCTCCGAGCATCTCGGGCTCTGCGTCTCGCGCCTCGCGCGCTACGGCTCACCGTTCGCGCTGCTCTATATCGACCTCGACGAGTTCAAGGCGGTCAATGACAGCCGCGGCCATCTCTTCGGCGATCGCCTCCTGATCCAGGTTGCCGCCCGCATCCACGACGTGCTGCGCGAAACCGATATCGCCGCGCGCCTCGGTGGCGACGAGTTCGCAGTGCTGCTCACCACCGATTGCGCCCGCGACATGTGCGCGGCCATCGCTTCGCGCATTGTCGAGAGCATCAAGCGGCCCTTCGATATCGATGGCGACACAATCACCATCGGCGGCAGCGTCGGCCTCGCTCTCGCGCCCGACGACGGCTCCACCGCCGACGAGATGCTGCGCAATGCCGACATGGCGCTCTATCGCGCCAAGGCCGACGGCCGCTCTGCCTTCCGCTTCTTCGAGTCCCGCATGGACGAGGAAGAGCGCAAGCGCCGGGCGCTGGAGGAAGAGCTGCGCGAGGCGCTGGGTGCCGGTGAATTGATGCTGCACTACCAGCCGCTGGTATCGGCCATCGACCGCCAGCCCATGGGCTTCGAGGCGCTCATCCGCTGGCACCATCCGATCCGCGGCGTGATCCTGCCGAGCGAATTCATCCCCATGGCCGAGCAGAACGGCCAGATCATCGAAATCGGCAACTGGACCATCGAGCAGGCCTGCCGCGCCGCCGCCAACTGGCCCGACGATCTCACGGTGTCGGTCAATCTCTCGGTGCGGCACTTCCGCGAAGCGGATATCGCCGCCGTCGTGCGCCACGCCCTTTCAGTCTCGGGCCTCGCGCCCGAGCGCCTCGAGCTCGAAGTCACCGAGGCGCTGCTGGTCGACGATATCGACGCCGTCCTCGTCAAGCTCAACGAGCTGCGCGACCTCGGTATCCGGATCGCTCTCGACGATTTCGGCACCGGCTATTCCAGCCTCGCCTACCTGCTCAAATTCGCCTTCGACAAGGTCAAGATCGATCATTCGCTGATCGAAGCCGCCCCGCACGATCCGGTGGCGCGTGACCTGCTGCGCGCCATCGCCTCGATCGGCAAGACGCTGAAGCTGCGCATCACCGCCGAGGGTATCGAGACGCGCGAGCAGGCCGAGTTCATCAGCGAGATGCTGTTCTATCAGCTGCAGGGCTTCTATTTCGCCAAGCCGCTCGATGCCATCGGGCTACCGCATTACCTGCTCACGCAGGTCCGCAGCCGCGCCGAAGACGTGCGGCTCGAAGCCCAGCACGTCATTGCCGGCCTCTCGGCGGCGGGCTGAGCCTCAGGCGTTGACCGAGCGTTGCTGGCGGTAGGATGACTGGGGCTGGAGATAATAGCCCTCGTCGCGTGGCACCCAGTCGTGCCGGTCCAGCAGGCCGCCATCGATCGCCGTGCCGTCGCCGTTGAAGCGCACGGCGCGATAATCCTGGAGCAGGCGCTGCCGCTCCTCGCGCGGAATGCTTGTCCGATTGTGCCAGGGCGAGCGGGACACGATGCCCCGCACCTGGCTTTCCGCCAGCCCTGTCCAACCCGCAATGGTCTGTCGCGAGCAGCCGCTCAGCCACAGAACGTAGGTGCAATACTTCGCTTTGTCTGAATGCATGCGCTCTCGGCGGCCCCCCAACCGATGCCCATCGTTTTTTCAACCTAATCAGAAGTTAACGAGATTCGGCATCGCCCAAATGGACGATCTCGTATTTATCCCAACCATCTTGGCTTGAAGGCGATCCGCTGGCGCTGCGGCATGTGCCGGGTCATCTGCCGGTAGATGAGGCCGAAGAGGTAGAAGATCACCAGCGAGATGGCGAGAAAGTAGAGCGCCGCCACAGAGAAGTGGAGGAAGGCGTTGTAGTCGCGCCGGAAGAGTTCGCTGGCCTTGTTCATCAGGTCCTTCTGGTCGTCGATCACCGGCAGCGTGAAATAGACCAGCGCCGTGGCGTGGAACAGGAACACCACTTCGTTGGTATAGGCGGGCCAGGCGATGCGGATGAGGTGGGGCCAGATCACGGCGCGGAACTGGCGTCCGCGGCTCATGCCGAAGGCTCGCGCCGCCTCGACCTCACCCTTGGGCACGGTCAGCAGCGCGCCGTGGAATATCTCGGCCGTATAGGCGGTGGTGTTGAGCGCCAGGATCGCCGGGCCCATGAAGAGCGGGTGCAGCACCAGCCAGTCGATGCCCAGCGGCTTCCACACCGAGAGGTTGAGCGCCAGCGCCACCGAATAGAACATGAAGAGCTGGATGAAGAAGGGCGAGCCGCGGAAGACGTAGATATAGCCTTGGCAGAAGCCCGAAATCAGCCGGTTGCTCGAGGCCTTTCCCAAGGCCATGAACACGGCCGCCACGAAGCCGATGGGGATCGAGGCGAGGGCGAAATAGACATTGAAGAGCGCCGGCCGCGCCAGGATCGCGATGTCGCCCAGCACGGGCGTCAGGAACCAGTCCATCCTAGCCCTCCACGCTGATCATGCCGCGACCCGCCCGGCGGCGCAGGGCCGCAAAGCCCTTTTCCGAGAGGAAGGTCAGGAGGATGTAGAAGACGAGGAGCACGAGGTAATAGCGCCAGCGCCAGTCGGGATGGACGAGGCCCGCCGTCGGCAGGAAGTTGGGCGCACCCAGGCTATCGGCCCAGCGCACGATATCGGTGATCTGCAGCAGCGAGAGGAGCGAGGTCGACTTGATCAGCAGCATCCAGACGTTGGAGAGGCCGGGCAGGGCGTAAATCCACATCTGCCGGATGCGGATGCGCCAGTTGACCTGGGCTTCAGACATGCCGAAGGCGCGCGCCGCCTCGATCTGGCCGGGCGGCACCGAATGCATGGCGCCGAAGATGACATTGGCGGTGAAGGCGCCATAGACGATGCCGAGCGAAACCGAGGCCAGCAGCAGATATTCGAAGGTATTGAAATGGAGGTTCGCCGCCGGGCAGGGCGGCCAGAGCGTCGCCGTCGCGATCTCTTCGGCCGAGCACATGGTGCGGCTGAGCACCCATTCCACGCCCTGCTCGAAGGCGAGCGGGAAGAAGATGAAGAACAGCACGTCGGGAATGCCGCGCACCATGTTCGTATAGGCCATGCCGAGAAGGCGCAACGGCAGGAAGCGCGAATTGCGTAGCGTCGCGCCCAGAAGCCCCATCACCAGCGCCACGAGAGCACCGGCCACGGCGGCAAACAGCGTGAACTGCACGCTGGCGTACCAGGCCAGGTGCTTGCCGTTGGTCAGATAGCCGAGCCAGAACAGGACGTCATCGCCCAGTCCGTCCCGGAGCCATTGTGGCATGAGGTCGAGCATCGCGCGGCCGAAGGCAGGCGGACCCGAAGGCCCGCCCGCGAAATCGGCTTACTTCTTGTAGAACGGCCCCTTGCCCGGGAACCACTTGGCGATGAGCGTGTCGATGGTGCCGTCGGCCTTGGCGGCTTCGAGCGCGGCGTTCAGCTTGTCCTTGAGGTCGGCGTCGCCCTTGCGCAGGCCGATGCCGTAGCCTTCGCCGATCGAGACTTCCGGGCCCGCAAAGACCACGGCCCCGTTGGAGGCGGAGACGATCGGGTCGAGATAGGGGCCGTCGGCCAGCACCACGTCGAGGTTGCCCGCGGCGAGGTCGGCCATTGCCTGGTCATAGGTGGCATAGGACTGGATGGTGTTGCCATCCTTGAGATTGGCTTCGGCATAGGCTGCCTGGATGGTGCCGCCCTGCACGCCGAGCTTGACGCCCTTGAGCGCCGCGAAGTCGAAATTGGCGCCGGCATTGGTCACGTAGCGCGACGGATCGGGCGGGTAATAGGCGTCCGAGAAATCGATCGTCTGCTTGCGCTCGTCGGTGATCGACATGGCGGCAACGATCGCGTCGTAATTGCCGGCAACGAGGTTGGAAATGATGGTGTCCCATTCATTGGCCACCCAGGTGCATTCGAGGTTGGCGCGCTTGCACAACTCATTGCCGACATCGACGTCGTAGCCGGCGGGCTTGCCGGAATCGTCGAGAAAATTCCACGGGGCATAGGCGGCTTCGGTGCCCATGCGGACCGTCTGGGCATTGGCGGCGCCGGAAAGCGCCAGGAGCGCTGCGGCGGCGAGAAGTAGCTTCTTCATGTCTAAATATCTCCCGGAATGACTTCTTCTTGTTGGTTCTTGCTTTCCCGCTAGCCGTGGCCGGCCGCGCTGAGAAACTGTTTTAGGCGCGCCGACTTGGTGTTCCCGAAGACTTCGTCCACCGTGCCGGTTTCCTCGATGAGGCCCTGGTGCAGGAAGACGACGCGGTCGGACACTTCCCTGGCGAATTTCATGTCGTGGGTGACCAGGATCATCGTCGAGCCCTCGTCGGCAAGGAGCTTGATGACCCGCAGCACTTCGCCCTCGAGCTCGGGGTCGAGCGCCGAGGTCGGTTCGTCGAACAGCATCACCTTGGGGTTGATGCAGAGTGCGCGTGCGATGGCCGCGCGCTGCTGCTGCCCGCCTGAAAGCTGGGATGGGTAATTGTCTGCCTTGCTGGCGATGCCGACCTTGTCGAGCAGGGCCAGCGCCTGGCTGCGCACGTCCTCGCGCTCGCGCTTCTGCACGTGGATCGGCGCTTCCATCACGTTCTCGATGATGGACATGTGGCTCCACAGGTTGAACGACTGGAAGACCATGCCGAGTTCGGAGCGGATGCGGCGGAGCTGGGTTTCGCTGGCGGGGTGCCGGTGCGGCGCGTCGCCGGCCAGGTCGATGACCTCGCCGTCGATCGAGACCGTGCCACGGTCGGGCACTTCGAGCATGTTGATGCAGCGCAGCAGGGTGGATTTGCCCGAGCCGGACGAGCCGATCAGCGAAATGACTTCGCCGCGGCGGGCAGTGAGCGAAATTCCCTTGAGAACTTCCAGCGATCCAAAAGACTTGTGCAAGTCATGCAGTTCGATGACCGGCCTTCTGTCGTTACTGGGCGCCTCTGCCGCCGCTGCGGTGGAAATTGAGCTTATCATCGAGACCTGTGCATGCTGCGGGCAGCAAAGCAGAACTTGCAAAGATAGCAAGCGGAAAGTCGCCTCCTTGCTTTCGCCATCCCGGCGCATCGGTTATTCGTTGCGCCATGTTCTTCCTGGTCTCCAAGATTTTCTGGCTGCTGGTCCAGCCGCTGTCCTTGATTTTCCTGCTGATTTTGGCGGGTTTGCTGGCCTATTGGCGCGGCTGGCGGCGTACCGGCATCGGCTTCTCCATCGGTGCGCTGCTGGTGCTCGGCCTCTTTGCCTTCACCACGCTCGGCGCCCTGCTGATCGCGCCTTTGGAGGACCGTTTTTCAAGGCCCGCGACCGCCCCTGAAAATGTCGGGGCGGTGATCGTCCTGGGCGGTGGTTTCGGCGGCGTCGTCAGCGGTGAGCGGGGCATCGCGGAGCTGCGCGATTCCGGCGACCGGTTCGTCGAGGCGCTCCGCCTGGCGCAGGTCTATCCGCAGGCAAAGATCATCGTCACCGGCGGGGTGGGCAACCCGTTCCAGCCGTCCGAATCCGACGCCGAGATCGCCCGGCGCTTCTATGCCGGGTTCGGCATCCCCGAGGAGCGCCTGGTCTTCGAGGGCGAGTCCCGCAATACGGCGGAGAATGTCGAGTTCACCAAGGCGCTGGTCGATGTCGCGCCCGGCCAGTCCGTGCTGCTCGTCACCTCGGCCTTCCACATGCCGCGCTCCATGGGCATCTTCCGGCAGGCCGGGCTCGATGTCGTGCCCTGGCCGGTCGATTATCGCGCCGTGCGCAATCCCGGCTTCGGGCTCGAGCTGGCCGAGCCCTCCTTCAACATCAACACCGCATCGGTCGCGATCAAGGAATGGGTGGGCCTTCTCGTCTACAACCTCACCGGGCGCACCGACGCGCTCTTTCCGGCACCCTGAAACGAAAGACGGCCCCATCTTGCGATGAGGCCGTCCGAGCCTGGATGGCGTGCTGTGTGGGGCAGCGGCCGTTCCGGCTAGACGCGCCTGACCAGCCCCACGATCACCGAGATCAGCAGCAGGGCGAGGAACAGGAAGAACAGGATCTGGGCGATCCCCGTTGCGGCGCCGGCAATACCGCCGAAGCCGAGGACGCCGGCCACGAGGGCGATCACCAGGAAGACCAAAGCGTAGTAGAGCATTTTCGCAGCTCCTTCTTTTTGTACCGCAATATCAACGCTTTCGCCGGCTGCCGGTTCCAACGAAAAAGGCCGGGCGCTGGGCCCGGCCTCGTATCGGATATGCGCTTGAGGTCACGCCGCGGCGCGCGAACCTTCGTTGAAGAACAGCGCCTGGCTGATCAGCGCCTTGACCATGTCCGGGTTGAACGGCTTGGTCACGAGGAAGGTCGGTTCCGGCCGTTCGCCGGTCAGCAGCCGCTCGGGGAAGGCGGTGATGAAGATCACTGGCACCGAATGGGTGTTGAGAATGTCGTTAACCGCATCGATGCCCGATGAGCCGTCGGCCAGCTGGATGTCGGCAAGGATCATCTTGGGCTGGGTCTTGGCGAACTGCGCCACCGCCTCGCGGTGCGTGCGGGCAATGCCCACCACGTTGTGCCCGAGGCTTTCGACCAGCTGCTCGATATCCATGGCAATGAGCGGCTCGTCCTCGATGATGAGGATGTCGGTGGCCACCTGCCGGGAAATCTCGATCGAGGCTTCCTCGACCAGAGACTGGAATTCCTCGATGCTGACGCCCAATACCTCGGCGGCTTCGTCATTGCTGAAGCCTTCGACCGAGACGAGCAGGAAGGCCTGCCGGGGAACCGGCGCCAGGGCTGCCAGGTTCATCGCTGCGGTCTGTTCCCAGATGGGAGAGGAGGCGGCGTCGGGAATGGAAACGTCCGAAGACGAAAACAGCGCCGAAAAGAGCTTGTAAAGAGCGATACGGTCGTTCGTCGCCTCGGGAAAGAGCGACGTGTCGCCGATCAGGGCTTCCAGAGTAGCTGCTACATAGGCGTCACCTGAGGCTTGCGACCCGGTGGTCGCTCTCGCGAAGCGCCGCAGGTAGGGTAGGTGCGGTGCAATCCGCGTTGAAAGGGTCATGGCAATGGTCTCCCCGATCGCGCTTTGGTCCTTGATGTCCGATGGAACGCGTCAGGGCGCTAACTCGTTCCGCGGGCGATGGAACTTTTTTGGCCTACATACATTGATGCCTCTACACTCGAATAGAATAGACGGTCAGGGCAATGATTATGAAAGAAAAGAGCTCGACACGGGCACAGGGCCGCGTGCGTAATGGCCAGGTGGACGACGGGCTCGGCCCGAACACCGATATCGGGGCCCGATTGCGGGCGCTCTATGGCGCCGTGCAGGACGAAGGCATTCCCGCAGAGCTGCTCGATCTGCTTGACAGGCTGGATCAGGCCGAGACGCAGCAAAAGAATTCGCAGGGGAAATAACGGCATGACCGCTCCCGAACTCTCTTTCAAGCGAGAGCTTCTCGCCACGTTGCCCAGCCTGCGCGCTTTCGCGGTGTCCCTTGCCGGTCGGCACGACCGGGCGGACGACCTCGTCCAGGATACCGTGCTCAAGGCCTGGGCCAAGCAGGACAGCTTCGCACTCGGCACCAATATCAAGGCTTGGCTCTTCACGATCCTGCGCAACGAGTTCTACAGCCAGATGCGCAAGCGCGGCCGCGAGGTGCAGGACGTCGACGGCGTCTTCACCGACAGGCTCTCCGTGCATCCGAGCCAGTATGGCGCGATGGACATGCAGGATTTCAAGAAGGCGCTCGACCGGCTGCCCGACGACCAGCGCGAAGCGCTGATCCTCATCGGGGCCTCGGGCTTCTCCTATGAAGAAGCCGCCGAGATTTGCGATTGCGCCATCGGCACCATGAAGAGCCGCGTCAGCCGCGCTCGCGCCCGGCTCCAGGAAATGCTGCAGATTTCCGGCGAGGCCGATTTCGGGCCCGACGCGGTATCGTCCCAGGTCATGACTCATAATCTGTGACGCGCCGCGCACGCGCATCATGGCAGGCCAGCACGAGTTCGTTGTTGACGAAGGGCTTGACAACGACCGGTATCCCGGGGTGACCGGGATACCCGGCGCCGAAACCGGCATCGAAGGAGGTCAGCACCACCGCGATGCCGGCCGCCTCCATATCGCTCACCACCGGAATCGGTTCGCTGCCGTGGTCGGGTATCTGCACCACCGCGATATCGTAGTCGGAAAACTGCTCGCGCAGTTCGGCGGCTTCGGCAAGCGAGCGGGCGACCCTGGTTTCCTCGACATTTGCGGCCTCGAGAACGTGCTGGATGTCGATGGCGACGAGAAATTCCTCTTCGACCACCAGAAGGCGCTTTCCACGGAGCATGACGCTGTTCCATTGTTTTGGGGTCTGGACAATGATGCTCACGGCGCCCCACGTCATTTAACTATGACATGTGCCGAACCATGGAGGCCTGGGTGACGAAAGCTCCCTCGACGGCCCGGCAGGTTCCCTGCGAGCAATGCCCGCTGCGCCCCCTCCCGCATTTCCGCGAATTCACCGATCCCGAGCTCAAGTTCGTCTCGAGCTTCAAGACGGGCGAGCTGGTAGTCGAGCCGGGCGCCGCCATCCTCATCGAGGGTGCGCATAGCGCCCATCTCTTCACGCTCCTTTCCGGCTGGGCCTTCCGCTACAAGACGCTGGAGGACGGTCGCCGCCAGATCCTCAACTACCTGCTGCCCGGCGATCTTGTCGGCCTGCAGGGTTCGGTCCTGGGCGAAATGCAGCATTCGGTCGAGGCGCTGTCGCCCGCCGTTTTCTGCATCTTCCAGCGCAGCCGCCTGCCGCAGCTTTTCCGCCACCATCCCGGCCTCGGGTTCGACGTCACCTGGCTGGCCTCGCGCGAAGAGCGCATGCTCGACGAGAACCTCTTGAGCCTCGGCCGTCGCACCGCCATCGAGCGTGCCGCCTATCTCCTCGCCTTCATCCACGAGCGGGCGCGGGCGACCATGGCGCGCCAGACCGGGCGGCTTCTTATCCCCATCACCCAGCAGCATGTCGCCGATACGCTGGGTCTTTCGATCGTCCATACCAACAAGACACTGCGCAAGCTCGCCGCGGCCAGCCTCATCCGCTGGCATGACCGCGCCTGCGAAGTTCTCGACGTCGCAAAACTCAAGGAAATCGCCGGATGGTCGGGCCTGCCGGAAGGCACCCGGCCGCTGATCTGAGGGAGGGCCTGAAGTGCATTTCGTCGCCGTCCTCAACAAGAATGGCGGAACCTTCCGCACCACCGACATGGCCGCCTTCCGCCAGGAAGCCATCGCCGTTTTCGCCCGGCACGGCCACACCATCGATTGCCGCGTGGTGGCCGGCGGCGAAGTCACCGAGGCGCTCGAAGTCGCAGCCGACGAGGAGGGCGTCGATGTGCTGCTCGCCGGAGGTGGGGACGGCACCATCTCGACCGCCGCCGAAGTCGCCTTCCGCACCGGCAAGCCGCTCGCGGTGCTGCCCGCAGGCACCATGAACCTTTTCGCCCGCACGCTCGGCATTCCGCTCGCGCTGTCCGATGCCCTCGAAACCCTGGCCAGCGGCCAGTTCGGGCGCGCCGATATCGCCACCGCCAATGGCCGGCCCTTCGTCCACCAGTTCGGCGTCGGCGTTCATGCCCGGCTCGTGCGTATCCGCGACGGGCTCACCTATCACAGCCGTATCGGCAAGATGCTGGCCAGCGTGCGCGCCGTCGGCGCCACGATCCTGCGCCCGCCGCGTTTCGTCGCCGAGGTGCAGACCTCGCACGGCCTCGAAAAGTGGGAGGCCTCGGGCATCGAGATTTCCAACAATCCGGTCGGGGACTGGCACATTCCCTATGCCGATACCCATGATCGCGGCGTGCTGGGCGTCTATGTCGCCAAGCCGATGTCCGAATGGGCGCTAGCCAAGCTCATGGTCGCCGTGCTCTTCGGCCATTGGCGCACCCACCCGGACGTTTCCGAGCAGGAAGTACGCGAGGTCGTGCTGACCTTTCCCAGGCGCAAGCGCTCGGCGCAGGCCGTCATCGATGGCGAACTCATTCCGCTCGAGCCCAGGGTCGAGCTCAAGATCCATCCGGCGGCGCTGACCGTGGTCGTGCCCGTCGGCTCGCTAGAGCGAAGCGGGGCCCTGGTCGATGGCGGCCTCCCCCAATGACATCAGCGCGCGTTCGATGGAGCGCAGCTCTTCGCCGTCATCGGGGCGGTTGGGCTCCAGGCCCTCGGTGCCGCCGCGCTGCTTGGCGAGCGCATCCGCCTCGAGCTGGCGGAGCTTGGCCACCTTCTGCGCCTTGGGCAGCGATTGGTCCGAAAGGATCTGGTCTACGGCTTCCCTGACACCGGGTTCGGGCATGATGACTTCCCCTTCTTGATCGCCCGAGCTTAACCCCATGGGAGGATTCTGAAAATAATACGGAACCATGCCGGCGGTAATGCGTTTTGGCGCGTGTTTGGGGCACATAGAAGCATGGACTTGTGGTGACAACTGCCATCCGGTCGCTGCCTGGATCGGTCCGGCAGGCCGTCGAAAACGAAAACCGCCGCACTGCGCTCGCGGCGCTTTCGGTGTTGGAAACCGAAAACGATTCCGATCTCGATCGGTTGACCCGCCTCGCCGCCGGTGCGCTGGGCGAGGCTCAGGCATTTCTCGGCATTGTCGGCCCCGAGGGCCAGCAGATCCGCGCCGCCCATGGCCTTGACGTCTCCACCTGGACGCACGCCGCTGGCCTCACCTTTTCCGCCCACGCCATTGCCGAGCCGGGCGCGTCACTCGTCGTTCCGGATGCCGTACGCGACCAACGCTTCGCCTCCGACCCCATCGTCCTCGATCTTCCCTGCGTCCGTTCCTTCGTTGCCGTGCCCGTTCTCGTCCGTGGCCAGCGCGTCGGCGCGCTCTGCGTGCTCTCGCCCCGGCTCGGCCTTGCGCCCGGCGAAGCCCAGCTCAGTCAGCTCGGCGACATAGCCGCGCTCATCGGCTCCTGCTTCGAGCTCAAGCACGAGGCCCGCGTCAGCGCCCGTACGGCTGCCGCGCTTACCCGCGAGGAATGGCGCCACGCTCTCACGCTCGAAGCCGGGCAGGTCGGTAGCTGGGTCTGGGACCTGCGCAGCGACGAGGTCGTCATCAACGATATCATGCGCGCCATGTTCGGGCTCGAAGGCGAGCGGCATGTCACCGGCCAGGCCTTTCTCGACAAGATTCATCCCGACGATCGCGAGATGGTCGATGTCTCCATCCAGGGCGCGTTCGAGGAGGGGCAGGATTATCACGCCGAATTCCGTGTGCTGGGCACCGGGCGGTGGATCGTCGGCCGGGGCAGGGTCTATCAACGCGATGGCGCCGGTAAGCCGCTGGTGATGATGGGCATCCATCTTGACGTCACCGATACCCGCGAGGCCGCCGAGCACCAGCGCCTGCTGCTGCTCGAACTCAATCACCGGGTCAAGAACACGCTGGCCATGATCCAGTCGTTGGCTCGCCAGACCCTGCGGCAGAGCCCCGACCCCAAGGCCTTCATCGATGCCTTTTCCGGACGCCTGCGCGCGCTGTCGGATTCCCACGCGGTGCTTTCCGATCGCGACTGGGAGGGGGTGGCGCTTGCCGATCTGGTGCAGATGCAGGTGGGCGAGCAGTTCGATTTCGGCGAGCGCTTCCGTATTTCCGGCCCCGACATTTCGCTGCCGCCCGATCATGCGCTCGGGCTGGGCATCATCCTCAACGAGCTCGTCTCCAACGCCATCCGCTTCGGAGCACTGAGCGTTCCGGGCGGCCATGTCGCCGTCGAATGGGCGTTGCGGCCGGGTCGGCCGCGGCGGGTCGATCTCACCTGGCGCGAGAGTGGCGGCCCGCAGATCGCCGGCCCGGTCGAATACGGCCTGGGTGCCCGCCTCATCGAGCGGAGCCTCGCCAAGGTCCTCGACAGTACCGTCGACCTCCGCTTCCCGCCCGAAGGCGCGCAAGCCAGGATCTCCTTCCCGCTCCCCGACTGAGGGAGACCTTATCCCCTCCCATTCCGCCCGCGTTACCCTATCGACGCCGCCTCTCTGCGCGGCGCGTTTCGCACGTCAAAGGGGGATTGGCCAAAAGCACTCCAAATCGTCGCAAAACCCGGGAAAGATGCGCAAAGATTACCCGAAATTGAGTCAAAATTTAACGATTTGAGACCGGGTGGTTGCAGAAAAGATATTTAATATCAGATACTTGACGCTATTTTCGTCGTTCGAAACCAGGCAAAAAGTGCGATTTCCCCGTGAAACTGTTTCACGGACCCCTCCAAGCGGCTCGAATTCACCTGTCCCCCGAGGTTCCCGGCAAAAGGCCGGCACCCCGAAGATCCCTCCGCGCACACCAAATCACCCCTGGCCCCGGCCTTCGCCGGAGAGGAGCGGCTATGCGAGGCGTATGGGAAGAGGAGACTACTCCTCCCCCTCCGATCTTCCTTCGCGCCGCGAGAAGAAGATTACGGCGCCCAGCGCCGCCAGCGGGATGGCCACCCGGCGGATCGCCGGTGAGGACAGGGCCATCGGAATGGCCGTCAGCGCTGCGGTGGTGATGAGGCTGTTTGCCTCGCTCTGGCGGCGGCGTTCGGTCTCGCGCCGCTTGCGGCTGGCTTCGGCCGAGCGCGACCAGGCATAGATGATGAGCGCGATGAGGAGCGCCGCGCCGGCTATGGCGAGGGCGGCCCAGATCGGGCCGATCCAGAGGCTGAGGCCGAGATAGGCCGCCACCAGCCCGAAGGCCACGGCGATGAGGGCGAAGAAGCCGATGGCGCCGGCGATGATCGCCTGCGCCTTGGCACGCTCGACCAGCGCCTCGGCTTCGAGCCCGAACAGCGTTGCGAACTGCGCGAGTAGGTGCATGCGCTACTTCCGGGCGAGGAGCGCGAGGATGAAGCCGATGCCGACGGCGCTGGCCACGGCGGTCAGCGGGCGCTCGCGGATCGTGTCCTTGAGCTGGCGTTCGAATTCGCCGGCCTGGGCGGAGACGTCGTCCACCATGCGCTGGCCCTTGGCCACCATCTTGTCGGCCTCGCTCTTGGCCGCTTCGGTCGCGGTCGAGACCTTGTCGTTGCCCATGCGGGCAAGGGTGGCGGCGATGGCCTTGATGTCGTCCTGCAGGCGATTGACCATCTCTTCGAGATGTTCCTCGCGCTTGGCCAGGGCTGCGCTCTTGGCGGCGCCGTTGCTGGCGCTCGATTTACGGGTCGTGGTCGGGCGGCTGGGCGCGAGATCGCCGGTGCTGGCCATGGTGCTTTCTCCTTGGAAACGGTGCTGAGCGCAGAACGGGCGGGACCGGGAAAAGTTCCCCGGAAAGCAAGCCACCCCGGCCTTGGGGACCGGGGTGGGTGCGGGTTTCGGGGGGCGACCTAACCCGCAAGAACGCCACTGTTTCAGGGGGACTTCGAGGTGGCGCTCAAATCCGTCCCATCAGGAGCAGCACGAGGACCACCACGAGGATGACCCCGACTATGCCCGACGGATAGTAACCCCAGCCCCGGCTATATCCCCATGAGGGGAAGGCGCCGATCAGGATGAGGATCAGCAGGATTATGAGGATTGTACCCAGGCTCATTTCTGGGTCTCCGTCTCTGTTTCAGGAAAACGCCGCCAGCATGGTGGCCGTGGCGACGAGAATGGCAGCGGCGGGGATTATGGCCAGCAGCAATGAGATCAGCCGAGCATTCGCTTCGTCTGCGCGACGGGCGTAAGCCACGGCCTTCGACTGGCTTGAGTTGCGGTCGGACATCGTTTTGCCTCCTGGCGGCACCGCCGCCTCTGCCTTTCGAGCTATCGGCGCCATGATGCGCGCCTTGAGCAGACAACGGCGCGCGCAAGCCAATAGTTCCATGGCCGGATTAGCAAGCTCTCGTGATGGCGGGGGCGTGATGGTGGAGGTGCTTCCGCAGGGAGGCGCGGCAGGGAGCCAAGGCGGGCGCAGAAAGAGGCGCGGTTCCCACCGCTCCCCTCAACCCTCAACCCTCAATCTCAGATCTCAGACTTCAAACCTCAAACCTCACCCCACCACGGAACTTCCCCGGGCGAAGACCCGGGGCCTATTGCACCCCTCCACCCGAGTGGAGCCATCCGTGGGCCCCGGCTCTGCGGCCGGGGAAGATCGAGAGGGTGGGCGTACCGAGTGAGAGAACCAACCAGCGTCCCGCGAAGCAACACCAGCCATCCCCATCACTCGCCGGCTTCGCCCTCGTCCTTCTCCAGCCACGCCTCGATCTCTTCCAGGTCTGCGCAGAAATCGTATTGCCGGTTGCCGAAGACGATCGCGAAGGTTTCGTCGTCGCGTAGCATGTAGCCGCCATGCGCTTCGATCTTGGAATTGCGCTTCTGGGCGATGAGCAGGCTCAGCCCCCGGCGCTGGGCGATCCGGCGGATGCGTCGTTCGACGGCTGCTTGACTGTTTGCCCGGCTACCCATGTCCACTCCTGCTTCGTGTCTTGCTTCCATAGCGATTGCGGCGCGCAAAGCCAACGGCGCGATGAAGTCTGTCGAGAACTCGCCCCGCGCCCCTGACGTGATCGCGCGGGCTATTGAGGAAATGTCCGGGCTCGATCAGAGATGGTGCAGTTGTTGGGGGGATCGGCGCCATGCGTCGGCGAATGATGATTGCTGCCAGTGGCAGTGCGGCCCTGTTGCTGGGTATGGCCCGGGCTCAGGCGGATGACAGTCCGCGCGCGGTTCTCGAGGGCTACCTCGCCGCCTGGAACGCCCATGATGCAGACGCTGCGGCGAGCTATTTCGCCGAGGATGTCGTCTATTACGACGCCTCGGTCGGGCGCCCCATCCAGGGAAGGGCGCAGACCAAGGCCGCGGTCATCGACAATTTCCTCAATGCCGTACCGGACGCAGCCTGGATCATGAAGGACGAGCCGGCGACCGAAGGCGGCAAGGTGGTCTTCGAGTGGGAATTCTCGGGCACCAATACCGGCGCCTGGGCCGATGGCACGGCGGCCACCGGCAAGGCCTTCCGTTTCCTGGGCGCCTCGGTCGTCGAGGTCGAGAACGGCAAGATCAAGCTGCAGAGCGATTATTACGACGCCCTCGGTTTCTACAAGCAGCTCGGCCTGATGTAGCCGGGGGAGTGCCCCCGGCCGAAGGGACTACTCGGCCGCCTTGGCGGTGAGCACGGTCGCCGCTTCCGGCTCCATGGCGGAACCATCGGCATGCGCCTCGTCCAGCTCGCGCTGGAGGCGATGCTCTTCTTCCGCCTTGGGCTTGGAGAAGCGGGCGAGGAAGAGGTAGGCGACAGGCGTCAGGTAGAGCGTCGAGACGGCTGCCGGGCCAAGGCCGCCAATGATCACCCAGCCCAGGGCCGCGCGCGATTCCGCGCCGGCGCCGTGGGCGATGACCAGCGGCAGGCCGCCGAGCACGGTGGCGATCATCGTCATCAGCACCGGACGCAGGCGGATGTTGGACGCCTCTTCCACCGCCTCGCGTACCGAGAGGCCCCGGTCGCGCAACTGGTTGGCGAACTCGACGATGAGGATGCCGTTCTTGGCCATGATGCCCACCACGAGGATGAGGCCGATCTGGCTGTAGACGTTGAGCGTCCCGCCCGTCAGCAGCAGCGCGTAGACCGCGCAGGCGAGGCCGAATGGAACGGTGGCCATCACGATCACCGCCGACCACACGCTCTCGAACTGCGCCGCCAGCACCAGCAGGATCACGACGAGCGCGAAGCCGAAGGTGATGAGGAGGCCGTTGTTGGATTCGCCCAGCGTCCGCGCCTCGGCGAGCGGCAGGATGGTCGTGCCTTCCGGCAGCAGGGGCTGCGCGATGTCGCGGGCCATCGTGTAGGCGTCGCCCAGCGGCAGGCCGTCGAGGCTGGCCGTGATCGAGACCGCGCGCCGCTGCTGTTCGCGGCCGAGCGAGGGAGCGATCGGAGCTTCCTTGAGGGTGGCGATGGTCGAGATCGGCACGTAGCGGCCGTCGCTCGTCTTGATGAAGATCGATTCGAGATCACCCGGATCGTTGACCTTGTTGGTGGTCGACATCATCGTGACCGAATAGCTCTGGTCGTTGATGAAGACGTCGCCGACATTCGTGCCGTCGATCATGGCCTGCATGGTGGTGGCGAGGCCATTGATGTCGATGCCGAGCGCTGCCGCCTTCTCGCGGTCGATGGTGAGGGTCAGCTGTGGCTGGGTCGTGTCGTAGTTCGAGCTCACGCGGCCGAAGCGCGGGTCCTTCTGCAGTTCGGCCACGATCTTGTTGGCCGTGTCGGAGAGCTGGCCATAGTCGCTGCCGGCCACCGCGAACTGCAGGCCCGAGCCGCCGCCGCGGATGCCGAGGCTGTTGGGCGACATGGCGCGGGCGGTCACGCCCGGCACCTGCGTCAGCAGGCCGTTGATCTCGGTCATGATCTGCTGCTGGCTGCGATGGCGCTGATCCCACGGGGCCAGCGTCAGGGTCATGAAGCCGCTGCTGGTGTTCGAGCCGAAGCCCGAGATGGAAAAGATCGACTGGATCTCGCCGGAATCCCGGTAGGGCTGGAGCAGGTCTTCGATCTTGCGCATCTCGGTGCGGGTGAAGTCGAGGCTCACCGTATTGGGCGCCTGGATGCGGAGCATGATGGCCGAGCGGTCCTCGGTCGGCGTCAGTTCCTGCTTGAGCGTCCCGAAGACGAGATAGGCCGAGGCGGCAAAGAGCACGGCCACGACCAGCACGGGCAGCGGGTTGTTGAGGCAGAAGTGGAGCGTGCGCCGGTAGAAGCCGCCGAAGAGGTTGCCGATGAAGGAGAGCAGGCGGTGGAACCAGCCGGGCTGGCCCGTCTTGCCGTGCATGTCGTCGGCATGCTTGAGCATGCGCGAAGCCAGCATTGGCCCGAGCGAGAGCGCCACCACCGCCGAGAGGCCCACGGCCATGGCGAGGGTGAAGCCGAATTCGCGGAAGAGCCGCCCCGTCTGCCCGGGCAGGAACGAGAGGGGGATGAAGACCGCGGCGAGCGTGGCCGTCGTCGCGATGACGGCGAAGAACACTTCCTGCGTGCCGAGCACCGCGGCTGCGCGCGGACCTATACCCATGCCGCGTCGTCGGACGATGTTTTCGAGCACGACAATGGCGTCGTCCACCACGAGACCCGTCGCCAGCACGAGCGCGAGCAATGTGAGGATGTTGATCGAGAAGCCGGCGAGGTAGATGCCGGCCATGGCGCCGATCAGGGCCACCGGCATGGAGATGGCGGGCACGAGGGTCGCGCGCCAGTCCAGCAGGAACAGGAAGATGACGCCGACCACGACGACCACCGCGATGATCAGCGAGCGCTGAACTTCCTCGATGGCGCCGTTGATGAAGACGGAGTCGTCGCTCGAAATCTTGACGTTGACGCCCGGCGGCAGCGTCGGCTGCAAGGCGGCGACGGCGGCGTGGATGCCCTGCGAAATCTGGACGGTGTTGGATTGCGCCTGGCGGATGATGCCCAGGCCGATGCCCTGCTTGCCATCCGAGCGCAGCCCGCTGGCGGCCGAGCTCGGGCCGAAGACGACGGTGGCGACATCGCCCAGCCGGGTCTTGCCCTTGATGATGAGGTTCTCGAATTCCTGGGGCGTGTTGACGTCGGCGACGGCGCGCACGTTGATGTTCTGGTTGGCGCCGTTGATCGAGCCGGTCGGGGTATCGAAGGCGACGGTCGACAGCGCGCTGCGCACATCGGCCACCGTCAGGCCCAGGCTCGCCAGCTTCACCTGGTCGATATCAACCTGGAAGACGTTGTCCTGCGTGCCGTAGATCTGGACATCGGCCACGCCGGGCACGGCCGCGAGGCGTTCGGAGATGGTGTTGTCGACCAGGTCGGTCAGGTCGCCGATGCTCATCGTGTCCGAGGTCACGGCGAGCTGGATGATGGCGCTGGCGTTGGAATCCGCCTTGACGATGGTGGGCGCGTCCACGTTGTCCGGGAAGCGGTTGGTGATGCGCGAGAGCGCGTCGCGCACGTCGGACGTGGCGTTGTCGAGGTTGGTGCCGTCGGTGAAGCCGATGGAGACGCGCGAATTGCCGAAGGACGAGCTCGAGGAAATCGAGGCCACGCCCGGCACGCGGGCCACTGCGCCCTCGACCACGGAGGTGATCTCGCGGTCGACGGTTTCGGCGGCGGCGCCCGAATAGGAGGTCTGGATGGAAAGCTGCGGCTGCTCGACGCTGGGCAGTTCGCGCACTTCGACGCCGAAGAAGGCGGCGATGCCGGCGACCACGATCAGCGCGTTGATCACCACGGCCAGCACAGGGCGGCGCACGAAGAGCTGCGCCAGGACACCACCGCGTTCGTTCTGGGACTGGATCGACATGACGAGGCCCCGTTACTGCTGTGCCGCTGCTGCGGGCTGGCCGTTCCGCTGCTGGCGGCCCTGGCCCTCAGCGCCCTGGCCGTTATTGCCCTGGCCGGCGACGGCGTTCTGGCTGTCGCCGCCCTGACCCTGCGGGGTCTGGCCCAGCACGCGCACGGCCGCTCCGTCGGAAAGCTGTAGCACGCCTTCGGTTACCACTTGCTCGCCTTCCTTGACGTCGCCGGTAACAAGTACGCCATCGCTGTTGCGCTGGACGATCTGCACCAGGCCCTTGCCGACCTTGCCGTCGGCGAGCTTCCACACATAGGGACCCTGGGCCGACCATTGCACGGCCAGCGGGTCGACGCTGGCGAATTGCTCGCCGGGGAAGCCGAGCGTGACCGAATAGGACATGCCGGCGCGCATCGCCTTGTTGTCGTTAGGGATGAGCGCCTGCACCTGCAGGGTGCGGCTCGCCTGGTCGACGCGGTTGTCAATGGCGTTGACCTTGCCCTCGAAGTTCTGGCCGGGCAGGGCGGTGGCGCTGGCCTCGACCGGCATGCCGGCGGTGATCAGCGGCGCGAAGCGCTCGGGCACCCAGAAGGTGACGAGAAGCTGGCTGTCGTCCTCGATGGTGGTCACGGGGGTATTGGCGTTGAGATAGTTGCCCGGCGTCACCTGCATCAGGCCGACTGTGCCGGCGATCGGGGCGACGATCGAACGGCGATCCAGCGCCAGCTTGGCATTGCGGAAATCGAGCTCGGCCTGGTCGTTGGCAAGCTGCGCGGCGGTCAGCGCGGCGGCCGAAACCGAATTGGATTTCTGGAGCTCGGTGCTGCGCGCCAGCGCATCGGCGGCGTTCTTGGCGGCGAGCGAGGCCTTGTCGAAGGCGATCTGCTCGGCCTGCGCATCGAGATGGCCGATGACGTCACCGGACTTGACGCTGTCGCCCGGCGCCACAAGCAGCTCGGTCAGCGTGCCGCCCGAGGGCGAGGTCACCGTCACCGAATGGATGGCCGAGCCATCGCCGATGGCGGTGAGCTTGTTGTTGATGATGGCGGTGGTCACCGGCTTGGTCGCCACCGTGATGGCGCGCGCGCCGCCACCGCCGAAGCGCTGGCCGCCGCCGGCACCCTGGCCGCCTGCGCCCTGCTGGCCGCCCTGGCCGGCGCGCGGCTGTCCGCCCGCGCCTGCGGTCTGGCTGTCGGCCTGCTGGGTGGCGTCGCCGGGAAGGTTGATCCCGATCCGCGCCAGATTTTCACGCGCACCGGGCACGAAGAAAATGTAGCCGGCAACCGCCAGGACCACGACAACAATGGTGATGAGCAGTTGCTTGAGCAAGCTGGTATTCCTCGTTCCTGGAGGCCCCGTTTACAGCGGCCGTCTGGCGGGCGCCTTCGGGCCACCCGCGATTTACTCGAATGGTAGAAAAAGTAGCAGCGCCACAAGGCGCTGCACGTTAAATCGCGGTAAGCTGTGTTAAAGCCCGGGCGTTGGCCTACTTTTCGACCGGGGTCGAAGCGTCCCCGCCCCATTCCGTCCACGAGCCGTCATAGACCGAAACGTCCTTGGCGCCTGCCACTTCCAGTGCCAAAGCCAGGGTCGAGGCGGTGATGCCCGAGCCGCACGAGGTAGTGATCGGCTGCGACAGTTCGACGCCGCGTTCGGCAAAGAGCGCCTGGAGGTTCGCGGCCGGCTTGAGGAGGCCATTTTCGGTGAGCAGGCCCACCGGCACATTGCCGCTGCCGGGGATATGCCCCGAGCGAATCCCGGCCCGTGGCTCCGGCTCCGTCCCCGCAAACCGCCCGGCGGGGCGGGCATCCAGGACCTTCCGGGCCCTGGTTTCGAGGTTGTCGCGCATCTGGGCAATCGAGCGCACATTTTCAGGATGGAAGTGCGGCGTGAAAACGCGCGGCTCGATCTTCGGCTCGCCACTTTCCAGCGGCCGGCCCTCGGCGCGCCACTTCGCGCCGCCGCCTTCGAGGATTCTTACATCCCGCGCACCCATGGTGCGGAACGTCCACAAGGCCCGCGGGGCAGAGAACAGGCCGCTTTCGTCGTAGACCACGATGGTCTGGTCGCTGCCGATCCCAAGCGCTCCGACCATGCGCGCAAAATCCTCCGGCGTCGGCAGCATGTGCGGCAGGTCGGTGGTCTTGTCGGCTACACCATCGATATCGAAGAACACCGCCCCAGGCAGATGGCTCTGGAGGAACTCCCCGGCCGGATCGCGCTTGGCCGCCGGCATGTACCAGCTCGCATCGACCAGCGCGATCGAGGGCGAATGGAGGTTGGCGGCAAGCCATTCGGTAGTGACGAAGGGGGCAGGGGACATACGGGGAGACTCCAATGGTGGAGCGAGGATAGGGGCGCGGAGGGGAGATGCAAGGGGCCGGATGGAGTACTTGGCTCTCCCCCCTCCCAGCCTCCCCCGCAAGGGGGGAGGTGCTAACCGTGGTCGTGGGACGGGTCGTTCACCAGAAACTGGATCGAAACACCTCCCCCCTTGCGGGGGAGGCTGGGAGGGGGGAGCTACGCACACCATGCTCACCGCACTCCCACAGCGCCCGCCGTCCTAATTCAACAGCAGCACATCGCTCGAATTGATCGAGACCCTCACCCGCTCGTTGAGTGCAGGCAGCGGCGTTCTCTGGTCGTTGAACGTATCGAGGTTCACCGAATTGCGGCCCAGGTCCACCCGCAGCCGGATCACCGAGCCGAGGAAGTTTACCTCCGACACGGTGCCTTCGAGTTCGATATCCTGCCCGTTCGGCTTGCCCAGGCTCACCGCCTCGGGCCGCAGGGTCAGCGAGATCGGGGTGTTGGTGGCGATGTCGGCCGGCAGCGTGGCCAGAACCGCGTCCTGCCCGTCGATCGAGATCCGCCGCGAAGGCGCATCGGTCACCGTGGCCTCGATGGTGTTGAGCGTGCCGACGAACTGGGCCACGAACCGGGTCTGCGGCCGGTTGTAGATTTCGAACGGGGCGCCGACCTGTTCGACGTGCCCGGCATTCATCACCACGATGCGGTCCGAGATCGAAAGCGCTTCTTCCTGGTCGTGGGTCACGAACACGGTCGTTATGCCGAGGTCGCGCTGGATGGCGCGGATTTCCTGGCGGAGCGAGACGCGGATCTTGGCGTCGAGCGCCGAGAGCGGTTCGTCGAGCAGCAGCATGCGCGGACGCGGCGCGAGCGCTCGGGCGAGTGCCACGCGCTGCTGCTGGCCGCCCGAAAGCTCGAAGGGGTAGCGCTTGTTGTAGCCGGCGAGGCCGATGAGCTTGAGCATCTCCTCGACACGTGCCGATCGCTCTTCCTTGCCGACGCCGGCGACCTTGAGCCCGAAGGCGACGTTGTCGGCGACGTTCATGTTGGGGAAGAGCGCATAGGCCTGGAACACCATGCCGATCTTGCGCTGGTTCGGGTTGAGGTCGGTAATGTCCTTGCCGTCGACGATGATGCGGCCCGTGGTCGGGCGTTCGAAGCCGGCGATCATGCGCAGGATCGTGGTCTTGCCGCAGCCGGACGGACCGAGGAGCGAGATGAACTCGCCCTTGGCGAAGGCGAGGTCGACGCCGTGGATCACGGTGTTCTCGCCGAATTTCTTGACGATGCTGTCGATCTGGAGGAACGGCTCGGCCATCAATCGGTCCTGGCGGCTGTCTTGGGGGCAAAGCGGGCGAGCAGCTGGATCATGCCCATCGCGCCCCAGGTGAAAACGAAGGAGATGATCGCCAGGGCCGCCGGCTCGAAGGCGCGGTTGGCGCCCACGTTCTGCAGGTAGGGGCCGAAGGCCGGGCGGTTGAGGAGGCTGGCAATGGTGAACTCGCCCATGACGATGGCGAGCGTCAGGAAGGCGCCGGAGAGCACCGCCACGATGATGTTGGGGAAGATCACCCGCGTAATGATCGTCCACTGGTTGGCGCCGAGGATATTGGCGGCTTCGGTCAGCGTCTGCACGTCGATGGTGCGCAGGCCCGTATCGACGGCGCGATACATATAGGGCAGCGCCAACGCCACATAGCCGAAGGTCAGGAGGATATCGGTGCCAAGGCCGCTGCTGGTCAGCGGCAGCCAGCTCGATGAATTGTAGAGCTTGATATAGCCGAAGACGAGAATGATCGCCGGGATGATGAGCGGCAGGAGCGTGACGAACTCGATGATCGGGCGCAGCGCCGGCAGCCGCAGGCGGACGAGATAAGCGGCGGGCACGACGATGAAGATGCCGACCAGGATCGCAGCCAGACCGACGAAGAGCGAATAGAGGAATGTCGCCTGGAAGCGGCCGTCCGAGAAGACGTTGATATAGGCGTCGAACGTGTAGCCCTCGCGGCGTATGCGCAGCGAGAACTCGAAGGTCGCCAGCAGCGGCACGAGGAAATAGGCGGCGCCCAGGGCGAAGATCACCCAGGCCCAAAGTCTGCCGCGCGGCTTCATTTGAGCCACCTTTCGGCACGCGTCCGCACCACGAGATAAAGGACGTTAGCCACAGCCGTCACCACGATCATGCCGAGCGCCAGCGCCGCACCGAGGCCGGGATTGTGCAGCACGTCGCCACGGATCTGCGCATAGAGCAGGATCGGCACGATGTTGAGTGAGGAGCCGGTCAGCGCATAGGCTGTGGCGATGGCGCCGAAGGCATTGGCGAAGAGCAGCGAGAGTGTGCCGAGGAGGTTGGGCCAGAGCACCGGCAGGCCGACATAGCGCCAGAACTGCCAGGGCGTGGCGCCAAGGGTTGCGGCTGCCTCACCCCATTCCTTCTTCAGCCCATCGATTGCCGGAGCGATGATGAGGATCATCAGCGGGATCTGGAAGTAGAGATAGGTGATGGTGAGGCCCCAGAAACTGAGGATATTGAAGCCCGCCCGATAGATATCGATGCCCACCAGCTTGAGCACGATGGTGACAAGGCCGAGTCGCCCGAGTGTGGCGAGGAAGGCGAAAGCCAGCGGGATGCCGGCGAAGTTGGAGGCGACGCCCGAGAAGGTCAGCACCGCCGAGCGAATACCTTCGGGCAGGCGTCCGCGGATCAGCGCCAGGGCGATGATAAGGCCGATGAGGGCGCCGAGCGCGGCCGAAGCAGCGGAGACGCGGATCGATATCCAGAACGAGGCAATGATCTGGGGCGTGCCCAGATCGATTATGTTCTGGAAGGTGAAGTTGCCGGCGTCATCGACGAAGGCGGCGCCGACGAGGAACAGGGTCGGCGCGAAAAGGAACATCACTGCGAAAAGCAGGAAAGGCACGACCCCGAGCAGTTCGGTCAGCCGCATGCCGGCGAAGACGCTCAAGGGGTTGCGCGAAGTGGCCGCAACCGGCCCGGATTTCTCCGGGCCGGCGCGGTTGGCGATAGTGCCGGAAGCGTCCGTATTACTGGACATTGGCCCCTACGACAGAATCCCAATCCTTGGTGATGATCGCCTTGGCGGCGTTCTGGTCGTCCACGGTCGGGAACACGGCCTTGGCATAGGCTTCGGCCGGCGGAAGCGCGGCGAGCAGCTCCTGCGGGACCTTGCCGTTCTGGGCCAGGTCGTTGAAGCGGATCGGGTGGCAATAGCCCTTGAGCCAGCCGAGCTGACCTTCGTCCGAATAGAGGTATTCCATCCAGAGCTTGGCGGCATTGGGGTGCGGTGCGAAGGCCGAGATGGCCTGGACGTAGACACCGGCGAGCACGGCATCGGACGGCACGATCACTTCGGCCTTGGGATTACCGGCAAAGCCATCGCGCCAGGCGAGGGCGTTGTAGTCCCAGGCGATCACGATCGGGGTGGTGCCCTGGGCGAGCGAAGCGGCCTTGCCGATCACGGGCACGAAATTGCCCTTGCTCTGCACGTCGCCGAAGAACTTGAGGCCGAGATTGGCGGCGTCTTCAGCGGTCTTGGCGCCATTGGCGAGGCCGGCGGCGTAGACGCTCTGGATGGCCTGGGCGGAAGCGCGCGGATCGCCGGCGAGGGCAACCTGGTTGGCGTAGTCGGCACCGGTGAGCTCGGCCCACGAGGTCGGGGCCTTGGCGACGAGGTCGCTGTTCACGAGGAAGGCCATCACGCCGTAATAGTCGCCGTACCAGTAGCCGTCGGCGTCCTTGGCGTCAGCCGGGATCGAGTCCCAGGTCGAAACCTTGTAGGGCTGGATCAGGCCGTCGGCCTTGGCCGAGGGGCCGAACGGCAGGCCGACGTCGATCACGTCCGGAGCGCCTTCGCCCTTGTTGTCCTTGTTTGCCTTGATGGCTTCGATTTCGTCGGCCGAACCGGCGTCGGGGTTCAGCTCGTTGACGGTGATACCGGGGTACTTGGCCTTGAAACCATCGATGACGGCGCCATAACCGCACCAGTCGTGCGGCAGGGCGATGACGGTGAGCTGGCCTTCACCCTTTGCAGCTTCGTAAAGCGCATTGAGGTCGGTCTGAGCGAATGACGGGGCAGCCGAAGCGATGAGCGCTACGACCGATACCGACACGACACACGCTTTCTGGAAAGTCATCCTGCGTCTCCATGTTGTTATGTCTTGGTGACTTATTGTCAGTGTCGCCAAAGGACCGCGGCTGCTTACGTTTGCCTCATGACACTCGCGTGACAGTTTTCCGACGATGGCGTAAAGCGCCGCCAATACCCCAAAGGGTAGTCGCTACGGGGACTTGCGCGTGCTCTTGCTGCTGGCCGGTTCCGGGCTCCCTCCCACACCGTGCGGCTGATTAAGCACTGAATGTGACAGTTCGTCCAGCGGGTGCGCATCGGGTGACAATTGCATGAACGGGCTCGCGATGTTCATCGCGGGAGAGCCCTGGACTGGATTGCCGAACCATATCGAGCGAGCGACGTTGACCGCCGGTGGTTGTGTTGCCGGTTCGACAGTTGCGGCGACAACAGTGTTTTCGCGTTCGACGCCCACTTGCGCCGCGTCTGCTAATCGCTGTAGACCTTGCAAATCAATTTCCCAAAGCGCTTTGGAAGCGGCGCGGGCGGAAAAGCGAAAACAGCCATCTGCCAATGTCGCGCGGCTCGAGAGGAGGGGTCGTCGCGAGCCGGAAATCCACCTACCTCTGGAGACTTTCGATGCCGATCCGCACGCTCGTTTGGGGCGAGAACGTCCACGAACAGAAAAACCAGGTTGTCGCGGACAACTATCCGAATGGAATGCACAACGCGATCGCCAAGCTGCTTTCGTCCGATGCCAACATCACCACGTCGACCGCCACGCTCCAGGAGCCCGAGCATGGGCTGACCGAGGACAAGCTGGCCAATACCGACGTCCTCATCTGGTGGGGCCACGCCGCCCATGGCGAGGTCAAGGACGAGATCGTCGAGCGCGTCGCCAAGCGCGTCTGGGAAGGCATGGGCTTGATTGTCCTGCATTCCGGGCACTTCTCGAAGATCTTCAAGCGCCTGATGGGGTCGCCCTGTGCGCTTTCCTGGCGCGAGGCCGGCGAGCGCGAGCGGCTGTGGGTCGTCAATCCCGGCCACCCGATCGCCAAGGGCCTGCCGCAATATTTCGAGCTCGAAAACGAAGAGATGTATGGCGAGCCGTTCTCGGTTCCCGAGCCGCTGGAGACGGTGTTCGTTTCCTGGTTCCAGGGTGGCGAAGTCTTCCGCTCGGGCATCACCTATCGTCGCGGCGCCGGCAATATCTTCTATTTCCGTCCCGGTCACGAGACCTATCCGACCTATCACGATGCGACGGTCGGCCAGGTGCTGCGCAATGCGGTAAACTGGGCCTACAACCCAAACCGCTTTGAGTGGATCACGGACGCTCCGAACCGCCCGGTAGAGGAGGCGATCGAGAAGATCGAGGAGCGCGGTCCCAAGCTCCATCACGGTCGCGGCCGCCAGGAGGGCATGCGCTAAATGCGTCTTCTCATTCTCGGCACCGGCGGCATGGCCAACCAGCATGCCAAGCACTTTGCCGCCATCGACGGCGTCACCCTGGTGGGTGGCGTCGACGTCGATCCCAAGCGCGTCGAGGCATTCAATGCCGCTCACAACATCCCCAATGCCTTCCCGTCGCTCGATGCGGCGCTGGCCTGGGGCGAGTTCGATGCGGTGGCCAACGTGACGCCTGACGCGATCCACCATCCCACCTCAATGGCGGCGATTGCGGCAGGCAAGCACGTCTTCTGCGAAAAGCCGCTGGCAACCGACTATGCCAAGGCCATGGAAATGACCGAAGCGGCCGAGAAGGCCGGCGTGGTCAACATGGTCAACCTCACCTATCGCAACGTCGCGCAATTGCAGCGCGCGCGGCAGATCGTGCAGTCGGGCGAGATCGGCAAGGTCAAGCACGTCGAGGCAAGCTACCTGCAGAGCTGGCTGGTCTCGAAGGCCTGGGGCGACTGGCGCACTGAAAGCCAGTGGTTGTGGCGTCTCTCCAAGAAGCATGGCTCGAACGGCACGCTGGGCGATATCGGCATCCACATCCTCGACTTCGCCGTCTACGGTGCGGGCAGCGATATCGATCACGTCTTCTGCCGCCTCAAGACCTTCGACAAGGCGCCGGGCAACAAGATCGGGGAATACGATCTCGACGCCAATGACAGCTTCGCCATGACGCTCGAACTCGAGAATGGCGCGCTGGGCGTGGTGCATGCGACGCGCTGGGCGACCGGCCATTTCAACGAGCTGCGCCTGCGCGTCTATGGCGAAAAGGGTGGCGTCGAAGTGCAGCACCGGCACGACTGGAGCAAGCTCCTTGTCTGCTCGGGTGAGGATGCCGAGACGGGGGTGTGGAAGGAAGTCGAAGTCGAGCCGGTAGAGACCAATTACCAGCGCTTCGCCAAGGCGGTGAAGCAGGGCAAGACCATGGAGCCCAGCTTCCGCCACGCGGCGAACATCCAGAAGGTGCTCGACACCGCGGTCATCACCGAACAGGACCGGCACGAACACAGCGTGTGATCGTCGCAAGGTTCAGGGGCAGGGGGCTCGCCGTGAGGCGGGCCCTTTTCGTTTGGGGGAGAGGATGGGGAGTGGTGAGCCCATTGCAACCATCTCCTTGTTTCCCCAATTATTCCCGGGACCAAACAGGGAGCGTCACATGGGAATTATCTGGGCCATCATCATCGGCTTCATTGCAGGCATCATTGCCAAGCTTCTGACTGGCGGCGGCACGGAGCCGCGGGGCTTCATCCTCACCACGGTGCTGGGCATTGTCGGCGGCGTGGTCGGCACGTGGCTGGGACAGGTCGTCGGGCTTTACGGGCCCGGTGAAAGCGGCGGGTTCATCGCCGCTATCGTCGGTGCCATTGTGATCCTGCTGATCTGGCGCGCCTTCGTGCGCAGTACGGCACGCTGAACGTGCGGCTCCCCGGTCCGATGCCGGGGAGTTGCCTATTTGTAGAAGCCTTCCCGCAGGTTGATGCCGTGCTCAAGCCACACCTTCATGGCGCAGAGCATGCCGGTCCAGCCTTCGCAATTGCCGTAGGAAGCCTTGAGGCCCTTCGGCGTTTCCTTCCAGCCTTCTTCCGTGATCTGCACCAGCGTACGCCCGTCATCGAGCGGCTCGAAGGTCATGGTCACGGTGTTGTCGTGCGTGGCAGCGGTTTCGCCCTCCGGGGCGTCATCGGCTGAGCCCCAGTGCAGCACGATCTTCCTGTTCGGCACGACCTCGACCACGTGAACGGGAAACGCGCCGGGGAAGTCGGAGAAGTCCCACGTGACGGTTGCGCCGGTCTCCAGCCGCCCCTTGGCGCCGCCGGTCGTGAAGAAGTGCGAGAGGTGGTCGGGATTGGCCACCGCCTCGAAGACGTCGTTCACCGGCCTGGCGATGCGGCCGGCCACGTTGAATTTCAGATCCATCCTTCGTCTCCTCTGTCCATGGCGCGGATGGCTATGTCCGCTCTTTTCCCTTGCCTTCTCCAACCATATGTTATAAATCTATAACATGTCAAATGACGCAGAAAATGACAGGATTTTCAAGGCGCTGAGCAACTTCCGGCGGCGAAATATCCTCGACGCGCTCAAGGACCATCCGCAGACGACGGGGGCGCTTTGCGACGCCTTCCCCGATCTCGACCGATGCACGGTGATGCAGCATCTCAACGTGCTGGAGGAGGCCGATCTCATCATCGTCAAACGCGAGGGGCGGGAGCGCTGGAACTATCTCAACCCCATGCCGATCAAAGAGATTTTCGATCGGTGGATCGGACAATATGCGGGGCCGACAGTCGACCGACTGTCGCGGCTCAAGGGGCAGCTCGAAGGGTAGGAGCCATGGCCCCGGTCACCCTCGGGGGCTGGCAAGTGGCGGCGATTCAGCTATCGTCCCCCGGTTTTTCGGGGGATTTGTTCCATGCGCACTGCTTTGATTGTTTATGGCGGCTGGGAGGGTCACGATCCGGAGGAATGTGCAGCGCTCTACCGTCGCTGGCTGCACGAGGATGGGTTCAGCGTCCGCGTCGAGACCGAGACCAAGGCCTTTGCCGACCCGGCCATTCACGACCTTTCGCTCATCATTCCGATCTACACCATGTCGCGGATCGCCAAGGACGAAGTCGAGAACCTCACCAAGGCCGTCGAGGGCGGCGTCGGGCTTGCCGGCCACCATGGCGGCATGAGCGATGCCTTCCGCGATGCGGTCGAATACCAGTTCATGGTCGGCGGCCAGTGGGTCGCCCATCCGGGCAACATCATCGACTTCACGGTCGACATCACGCGCTCCGACGACCCGATCATGGCCGGCATCAAGACGCCGATGGCCTATCGCAGCGAGCAATATTACATGCATGTCGATCCTTCCAACGAGGTGCTGGCGACGACCACGTTCAGTGGCGAGCATGCCTGGTGGATCAAGGATGTCGTCATGCCGGTGGTGTGGAAGCGTCACCATGGCAAGGGCAGGGTGTTCCACTCGACGCTGGGCCATTCGGTCAAGGAATTCACCGACTTCCCGGATATGGCGACCATCGTCCGCCGCGGCGTCAACTGGGCGGCGCGCGAGGAGTGAGCCTCGCTCACACGTGACTTGAAACTTCGCCGTGAAAGGCGCCGTTACTCTCCGGCAAAAGGAGGGCGATATGGCTGTAGAAACCGCCGACACCGAGAGCCGGGCGCCATCAGCCGGGAAAGGCCCGCTGGTCTATCGCCAGCCGCTGCTGACCCGGATCACGCACTGGACCTGGGCGCTGGCGCTGTTTTTCATGCTGCTCTCGGGGCTGCAGATTTTCAACGCGCATCCGGCGCTCTATGTCGGCCAGGAATCCGGCTTTGAATACGATAATTCGGTGCTGGCCATGTATGCGGCCAACTCGGATAACGGGCCGATAGGGCAGACGCGCGTCTTCGGGCAGACGCTCAATACGACGGGGCTCTTCGGCATGAGCGGGCCGGCCGATCAGCCGCAGTTCCGCGGTTTTCCGAGTTGGGCGACCATTCCCTCCTACCAGGACCTGGCAACGGGTAGGGTGGTGCACTTCTTTTTCGGCTGGGTGCTGGTGGCGGCACTGTTCCTCTGGTTCCTCTCCAGCCTCGTCAATGGCCATATCCGGCGCGACGTGCTGCCGGGGCCCGAGGATATCAAGGCGCTACCGGGTGAGGTCGCCGATCATGCGCGGCTGCGGTTCAGGCATGGTCGGCGCTACAATGCGTTGCAGAAGCTCAGCTATAGCGTCGTGTTCTTCATTCTCCTCCCGCTCATCATCGCCACCGGACTGACGATGAGCCCGGGAATGGATGCGGCTTTTCCATGGTTGCTCGACCTCTTCGGTGGCCGGCAGACAGCGCGTACCATCCATTTCTCGATGATGGTGCTGCTGGTGCTGTTCTTTGTCGTCCACATCATCATGGTTTTCGCGGCCGGGCCCATCAACGAGCTGCGCTCGATGATCACCGGGTGGTATCGCACCAGCCCCGATACGCCGCGCCAGCAAGGAGACCGGCCATGAGCAAGCTGCTGGTTTCCCGCCGCCGGTTCCTGGGGCTGGGAGCTGTGGGGGCGTCCTCGCTGGTTCTGGCCGGTTGCGATCAGTTCGATTTCCTCGGTGATCGCAGCAACCGGGTGCGCGACGTGCTCGCACAGGCGAACGATCTCACCTATCGCGTGCAGCGTGCGCTGGTTGGGAACGATGTGCTTGCGCGCGAATATTCGGAAAGCGAAATCCGGCAGGGGCAGCGGCCCAACGGGTCGCGGGACCCCGATACGCCGGAATATCTAGCGCTCAAGGCCAATGACTTCGCCGACTATCGGCTCAAGATCACGGGGCTCGTCGAGAACCCGGCCAGCTATTCGCTCGCCGAGTTGCGCAACATGCCTGCCCGCACCCAGATCACGCGCCATGATTGCGTCGAAGGATGGAGCTGCATCGCCAAATGGACCGGCACGCAACTCGGCCCGTTGCTCGATGCTGCGAAGATCAAGCCGACGGCACGGTTCATCGTCTTCCACTGCTACGACAATATGGGGACGGGGCTTACCGCGCCCGAGCTTTACTACGAGAGCTGCGATCTGGTGGATGGCTATCATCCGCAGACCATTCTCGCCTATGGCCTTAACGGGCAGACGTTGCCCATTGCCAACGGCGCACCGGTACGCGTGCGGGTCGAGCGGGCGCTCGGCTACAAGCAGCCGAAATACGTGCACACGATCGAGCTGGTCGACAGTTTCTCGCAGTTCGGCAGGGGCAAGGGCGGGTATTGGGAGGATTATGGGTACGATTGGTACGGCGGGATTTAAGGTATTCCTGCCGATCAAGGTGGCAACGCCACCCTAAGGGGTAAGGAGATTTGCCGGCCGAAGCAGGGCCTATTTCTCGGCTTTGCATGGCTCCCCTGCGTGCCTAGTTGGCGGAAACGCCTTGCTTTTCTGCGTGCTTTCCCCCATCTACCCATCATCGTCACCGGCGCATGCTTTGATTGAGCGCCTTAAGTCGTGACGGACTTCTCTTCTTATCGATCGATGCGGTGAGCGGCGAAGTCAGGTCCTGGGCCCATGTCCCGGGACAATGAACGGCCGTCGCGGGAATGAGCCCGCCGCTGCATCCTTGGCTCCGCCGCCCCGCTCGGGACGGCGGCGTGTGCGCTGTGTAATTGGCGCCAACCGAAAGACAATTCGCTTTGACAGCAACTTTTGAATCCCTCGGCCTTCCGGGCCCGCTGCTCGCCTCGCTGGCGAAAGCCGGGTTTGAAACCCCGACGAAGATCCAGGCCGAGGCCATTCCCCATCAGCTCGCGGGCAAGGATATCCTTGGCATCGCCCAGACCGGTTCGGGCAAGACCGCCGCGTTCGGCCTGCCGATCCTCGCTGCCCTCCAGGCCCTGCCGGGTCGGCCCCGTCCGATGACGGCGCGCGCCGTCATCCTCGTGCCGACCCGCGAACTCGCGGTGCAGATCGATGAAGCGCTGCGCAAGATGGCCGGCCCTTCCATGCGCCTCACCACCGTGCTCGTTCTCGGTGGCGTCTCCCGCTACAACCAGGTGCAGAAGCTCGCCAAGGGCGTGGATATCTGCATTGCCACGCCCGGCCGCATGAAGGACCTGGTCGATGACGACAAGATCTGGCTCAGCGAGACGCGCTGGCTGATCCTCGACGAGGCCGATCGCATGCTCGACATGGGCTTTATCGGCCCGGTCAAGGAGATTGCCTCCAAGATCAGCTGGAAGCGCCAGACGGCGCTGTTCTCGGCCACCATGGCGCCGGAAATCTCCAAGCTCGCCGAAGGCCTGCTGCGCGAGCCTGTTCGCGTCGAGGCCACACCCCAGGGTACGACCGTTGCCGAGATCGAGCAGCGCGTGATCATGGCCGGCTCCAAGGCCAAGCGTACCGAACTCAACGCCCTCCTCGCCGATGCGGCGCTGGAACGCGTGATCGTTTTCGCACGCACCAAGCATGGTGCCGATCGCGTCGCCAAGAACCTGGAGATCGATGGTTTCGAGGCGGCTGCCATCCATGGCAACAAGAGCCAGAATGCCCGCCAGGCGGCCCTCAAGGGCTTCTCCTCGGGCAATGTGCGTATCCTCGTCGCCACCGATATCGCGGCGCGCGGCATCGATGTGCCGGGTATTACCCACGTCATCAATTATGACCTGCCGGACGATGCCGAGAACTACGTGCACCGTATCGGCCGCACGGGCCGCAATGGCGCCTCGGGTACGGCCATCACGCTTTGCGACGGTACCGAGAAGGGCAAGCTGCGCGAGATCGAGAAGCTGATCCGCAAGTCGTTGCCGGTTTCGGGCGATCTTACCATCGTCGAAGTCGATCCGCCCAAGCGCGCCAAGGGTAATAATGGCCGCAAGCCGGTCCGCAATGCCAATGCCGGCGCGCCGCGTGCGCGCAAGCCCGCGCACGGCAAGACGCTGGCCGGTTTCGGCGATGGCGTTGCGCACCAGGAGGCGGCGCCGCATCGCTCCCACACGGCCAAGAAACCGCGCCAGGACAGCGAAGCCCCCCGCCAGCGCAACGGCAAGCCCGCTGGGGCCAAGGCCGGCAAGCCGCGCTGGAACAAGAACCAGAAAGATGCCGGTCGCGCGCGACGCGCCCAGGCCTGACAAGCAAAAAGGCAGCCTCCGGGCTGCCTTTTCTTTTTCTAGCCTTTGACACCGGGCACCAGCGAACGCGAGCCGCCCGAGCCTCCGGGCGGTGGCGGTGGGCCGCCCATCCCGCGGCTGGCGCCGCCTGAACCGGCATTTGGATCGACGCCGATGATCATGGCGACGAGATAGGCATCCGCCAGTTCCTTGACATAGGCAAAGGAGGCGCGTGTCGCCTGCGCGGCAATGCCATCGGTGCTGTTGATGGTATCCCGCTCTTCCTTGCGATCGGAATAGGGCGCGACGTTCAGGTAGACGAATTCGCTCAGCGCATCCGGGAAGAAGAGCTGTCCGGTAAGCGCGTTGGTTTCGTCAAGAAACACCTTGAAGTGGATATGCGTCGTGCGACCGCGATACCAGCCGGGATAGACGGTGGTGAATTCGGCAACGCCGTTCTCACCTGTCATCTGTGTGCCGCGCATGAAGGTCTGGCCCGTCGTGTCGATGCCACCGGGCTGGTTGGCGTAGCCCGAATAGATGCCGGTGGCGTCTGCGTGCCAGATATCCACGCGCGCGCCGGCCATCGGCTTGCACTGGGCGTCCACTACCTGGAGGCGCACCTGGGTTCTGACGCCGGGACGGCCCTCGGTCACATCCTGCCGCTCGAGCGCGGGGTCGAAATAGTAGGGGCCTTCGGTGACTTCGGGCGTGATGACGCAGACATCGGCGCCCGGCAGCAGGCCGGCGGTGTCGGCATTGGTGCCGGCTTCCTGAGTGAAGGCCTGGCGGGGGATGAGCGTGCCGCCGGCTGCAGTGACGGCGATAAGGGAGAGGGCGCCGCGTCGGCTCAGTCGAGCGGGCGAATGATCGTCGCTTGGCATGGTCGGCTCCTTGTTGGTCGCTCCAATGGGTAGCTCAAGCCGGCCGGTATTGGGCGTTACAAATAGGTGAGGCTCGACAGCTTCCGGTAAGCACAAACGCATAAACGCGCGCCCCGGCTTTCCTGAACGGCAGCTAAACGGGGTGTTGCGGCGTTGTTCAACTCAAGCCGCCGACAATAGGCGGCATCAAGAAGCCAGGCGCTCAAGGCCGGGCCGCTACAGGGACAACGAAGATGTTGAAGGTACTTTTGACCGTTCTGTTCGTTGGGGTGATGGCAACCCTTACTTTCGCAGCCTCGAACGCGCCGACGCCCGAGGCCATCATGCTGGAGACACTGCAGTGAGGGACCGGTCTTCCGTCGTGCAGATGGTGCTGACCGTGGCCTTCGCGGCCCTCATGTTCGTGCTGGTCTTCGCTGCTGCCAATACCGAAGTGCCCGGGCCATTCTCAGGCGTGCTGACGCCGCAGACGACCCAGGCCCGATGACCGGTCAGGCGAGGGGAATACCCTTGTCGCCCTTGTCCTGCTGGTAGGTCGCGGAGAGGTCGGCGTAGAGCGCGCCGATATCGTCCATGCGCGACAGCAGAGCCTCGCGGTTGCCGCGATCGAGCGTGGCGATCATCCGGGCGATCGAGTGGCTGGTCCAGAAGGCGTTGCTGGCATTGTAGAGCGGCGCATCGAGCGGCGTGCCGGGGGGCACGAATACTTCCTTGAGGATGCGGATATCGTGCGGGATGGCGAAGCTGTCCCGGCTGTCTTCATGGCTGAAGAGAAAATAGAAATTGTCGTAGCCCGCCCAGGTAATGGCCGAGAGGCAGAGCGAGCAGGGCTCGTGCGTGGCGAGGAAGATGCAATCCTTGGGGTCGGGCAGGGTGGCGCGGTTGAGCTCGTAGAGCTTCTTTATGGCGTGCATTTCCCCGTGCCAGAGCGGGTTCTCCGTCTCGTTGTTGGTTTCCGCCACGACCACTGACAGGTCAGATTTCCGCAGGATGGCGGCGCCGAAGATCTTGTTCCCCTTGCGCACGCCTTCGCGGGTCTTGGGCGCGATGTCGTTCTCGATGACGTCAAAGAGGCGGGAGATGAAGGCAGCGGTTTCCATTGCGGCTCCAAGGTTTGCTGCCGCAAAGGGTGCAAGTGCCGAGAGGCGCGGTCAAGGGGAGGGCGCGCTCCTAATTGTCCTTGACCAGGTTCATCACCGGATTGCCGTTGGCATCGGCCAGCCTGAGATTGTTACCGTCGATCGCGTAGGTCGCCACAACTGCCATCGCCGAGAAGAACGACGCTTCCTGCTGCATCATCGGTTCGGGGCAGGCCATGCGCGTCGAGGCGGGGGAGCCGAAGACGAGGCTGCCGCCGTTGATCGTCGCTTGTGCGAAATAGCTGTTGCAGCCGCCCTTGCCGCCCGCGCGACCATCTTCGGCAAGTGTCAGGGTGGTGCGGGTTTTCTCGTTGCTCGGGGTGCCCTTGATGTCGACCACGCGCCAGTTGGTGCCAATGAGCTGGGTGGTAGGGGTGCTGGCTGGTGGCATGGCGGCCTCCTTGCCGGGCAGGGGAGCGGGCTCGGCGCGGCCGACGAAATCCATGATGATCATGATCGGTTGCGCGGGCGCGAGCGGATCGACGCTGTATTGCGTGGTGTTGAGGAAGAGCAGCTTGCCTCCCGAGGTGATGCGGGCGCTCAGCGCGTAGGTGTGTTTGGGCTTGATGACCTTGTCGTCGAAATTGAGCGTGAAGGTCAGAGGCACCTGGCCGGGGCCGGATAGCCGGGCGGCAGCGTGGACGGTGGCCTTGGCGTCGGCCAGCGAGACATCGAGCAACTGGATTTCCAGGCTGGAATCGGGTGGCAGCGCGATGCGCTCGCGATAGGTCACTTCGCCGGTGATCGAGACCGGCGCGGCCAATGCCGTGGTGAGGGTGGCCAGCAGCATGCCGGCCGCTGCCAGGGTGAGTTTGATGCTTGTGCTCATCGTGCACTCCTGAGTTTGGCAGCGTCCATGTCCGCCGCCTCTAAAGGTGCCCCAGCGTGCTAGTTATGCAGGAATTGCTGCTATCTTGCGACGAACAAGCAGGAATTAAGTAAAGATCGGGTTCGCCCGTTCGACCCGATACGGCGTTTCGAAGAAGTATTCCTCGAGATTGTTGCCATCCCCGCCACGGTCGACCACCAGGAAATCGGAGACTTCATCGAGCGGCGTCAGCACGCCGTGCCAGGTGTTCATGGCGATGTTTACGCCCTGGCCGGACGCGGTGAGGAAGGCGCGGGGCATGCCGGGCGTGCCGCCATGATCGGGCGCCACGATGACGAGGAAGGGGCGGGGGGCAAGCGGGAAGAAAGCCTGGCTGCCGAAGGGGTGGCGCTCGACCATCCCGAGTTCAAGCGGCATGGCATAAGGCTGGCCGCGAAAGATCGAGATCAGCGGGCGCGCATGGGCGCCGCCAAGCTCGACCTTGGCCAGGTCATTGTAGCGTTCGGTCTTGCCCGAATTGATGAGGTAGTGCGTCGAGCCCTCTATGGAGATGACCTGTCCGAAAGGCGCGAAAGCGTCGCGGGTCAGGGGCTCGGTGGTGATAATAGTCATGGGCGATCCGTCCGTTAACAGCACGGCGAGTTAGCCGTGCTGCGCATCGGTGGTCAACCGCTGGCCTCGTGCACCATTCGGCTATCTCCGGGCGCCTCTTCGCGCCGATGCATGCCGTAGTCGCGCAGGACCGATGCCACGCGCAGGCGGTAATCGGCGAAGACGCCGCCTCGCCCCAGCGCCTGTGCTTCGCGGTGGGAGGCCATGTTGCGCCAGCGTGCGACGGCGGCCTCGTCCTGCCAGAAAGAGAGGGAGAGGATTTTGCCCGGCTCGCTCAGGCTCTCGAACCGCTCGATGGAGAGGAAGCCCTCCATCTCCATCAGTTCCGCCCGCAGACCGGCTGCCAGGGCAAGGTAGTCACCCTTGCGACCCTCGGCAGGCAGGACTTCGAAAATCACCGCGATCATCGCAATTCCCCATGCGGCGTGGACGCCAGTCGAAGGAATAACCGATCCTCCTTGAGGATGAAGCGCTCCTTTTGTGCGAAGGCGAAGTTTTCTCGGCCGAGCGGGTCGTCGCGAAGGCGCGCCCGGTACGCTTCGTAGGCAGCGAGGCTCTCGATGTTGTAGACGCCGTAGGCGATGGTGGCTGAACCCTCATGCGGCGCGTAATAGCCGATGAGATCGGCGCCGTTGCGCGGGATGGCCTGACCCCAGTTGCGTGCATATTGCTCGAAGCTGTCGCGCTTGTTCGGATCGATCTCGTAGCGGATGAAACAGGTGATCATCGTGGTGTTCCTTGTGATGCACCGCCAGTTCTAGCGCATTGCATGACGGGGATGCTTCGGTTAGCATCGAAGTATGAAAGACGGTCCTGTCATCGCAAACATCGCTGCGCTCCTGGGTGATCCGGCCCGGGCCAACATGCTGACGGCACTCATGGATGGCCGTGCGCTCACCGTCAGCGAGCTTGCCAATGCGGCCGGCGTGACGCTGCAGACGGCCAGCGGGCACCTCTCCAAGCTGGAGGCGGCCGGCCTCGTTGTCGCCGAGAAGCAGGGGCGGCATCGCTATTACCGACTATCGGGCGGCGATGTTGCGCAGGTGCTCGAAGGGTTGATGGGCCTGGCCCAGCGCACTGGCGCGGTCCGCGTGCGGACCGGCCCGCGCGATCCCGCGCTGCGGCAGGCGCGAGTTTGCTACGATCACCTTGCTGGTGAGCGGGGTGTGGAGCTTCTTGAGGCGCTGGCCGACGGACAATTGGTGGCAGATCGCGACAATCCGCTGCTGACCGAGAAGGGGCGGACATTCTTCGCCGAATTCGGCATCGATACTTCGGGGCTCGGCAAGGGCCGGCGACCGCTTTGCCGCGCGTGCCTCGACTGGAGCGAGCGGCGCCATCATCTTGGTGGAGCGCTTGGCGCGGCCATTCTCGACACGATGCTGGAGCGAGGCTGGGTGCGACGGGAAGAGGGGCGCGTGCTGGCTTTCAGCCAGGACGGGCTCAGCGCTTTCCGGAAATCGTTCGGGATCGCCTAGGTTTGCGGCGCGAGCAGCGCGACGAAATGCAGACTGCGATCGAATAGCCAGGTGAAGGGCGCGGGGTAGAGGTTCAGGGCCGCGACGCGACGGACTTCAAGCAGATTGGCGGCAGCGAAAGCGCGCTGCCATTCGGTTGGGGTCAGATAGTTGTAGGGCAAGCGCACATCGTGTCCGCGATTACCGACCCAATCCATGAAGCGCAGGGTTGTGCGGGCGCCGGTGCCCTGTACGAGGTGATCCTTGATCACCACGCCACGGTTTGCCACTCGTGCGGCCTCGCGCAGCACGGCTGCCGGATCGTCGGTGTGGTGCAGGACGTCAACGATCGTCACGTAGTCGAAGGCGTCATCCGGATAGGGCAGGGTGACGCCGTCATAGAGCGTGACCGGGATGAGCGTCTGCGGGCGGAGAAGCACGTCCACGCCTTCGACAGCAAGATCGGGGCGGAGAGTCATCAGCGCGTGGGCGATCGAGCCGTCGCCGGCTCCAAGATCCAGAACCTTACCGCCTGTCGGAATGATGCCTGCCAGATGCCGTGACAGCACCTCGACCCGCCGATTGAACACGGCGGCCTTGTGGACGGCATTGAGGGCTGCCTTAGCGCTCGCCAAAAGCCCAGACTTTCAGCACGAGAAAGTTCATGGCCGAAGTCAGCCCGATGACCAGCAGCGAGGCAAAGAGCGTCGGCAGGCCGATGATGCCGTAGGCGAGGAACGAGAACAGAGCCGCAAGCGAGAGGCCGACCAGTTGCACAGTCACGTAGCGGGGGAGGGCCTGGAGGTGCGGGGCGTCGGAATTGAACGAGAAGCGGCGGTGGAGCAAGTAGACCGGCAGGATGAAGGCCGCATAGCACAGCGCGCTCACAATCCAGTCGGCGAGCGGAAGGCCGGCGCCGACGGCGAGCGAGGACAGGCACACGAACGCCATGGCGGCCCCGCCGCCGATGGCGAGGAAGGTCAGCGCCTGCCAGAAGAGGCTGCGTTCGGCAATGTCATGATCCTGGTCACGGACCAAGCTTTCGAGCAGCACGCTCATGACTGTCCTCGTGGTAACATGGGACGATCATAAGCGCCCAACCCTGAACTTCAGGTGACTGAACGACCGGCCCGCCAGCTTCCCTGCGCCATGGTTGCCAAACCCTCAATTCACAATCCGGGCTAGTGAGGGGAAAGCTCAGCCCGATCCCCGGTCACCCCCAGGTGCCTCCTTGCATTCCGGCCCTCTTCGCGCCATTTCTGCGGTAAAGTTACTGAAAGGAGCCACGACTCATGACGCGCAAGCTCAAGGTGGATATCTTCACCGACGTCGTCTGCCCCTGGTGCCTGATCGGGTCGGTGAGGCTCGACAAGGCCATTGCCGAATTGCCCGAGGGCATCGAAGTGGAGGTGGAGAACCACCCGTTCTACCTCGATCCCAACGTCCCCGCCGAAGGCGTCGATGTCTGGCATATGCTCAAGACCAAGTACGGTCGCGATCCGGCGGAAATGTGGGCGCGTCCGCAGGAAGAGGCCAGGAAGTCGGGCGTCGATCTCGACCTGTCCCAGCAGCCGCGCATGTTCCGTACCGCCAAGGCGCACACCATTACCCGGCTTGCCAAATCGCGGGGCACTCAGCATGCTCTCGCCAATGCGATCGCCGACGCTTATTTCCTTGAGCACCGGCAGATCAATGACGATGCCGTCCTCGCCGATATCGCGGCCGAGCACGGCTTCGATCGGGAAGAGGCGCTGCGTCTGATGAACGATCCCCAAGAGCTCGAAACCACCGAGCATCTGGCGATTTCTGCCGCCCGACAGGGCATCAATGGCGTGCCTTTCTTCGTGTTCGACGGTAAATTCGCCATGTCCGGCGCCCAGCCCGAGGAAGTGTTCCAGCGGGCCTTCGCCGAACTGCTCAAGCCAGAGGTTGCCTCCCAGTGAAGTTCGTCCGCCGCATAGTCATCGCGCTCGTAGCGCTCGTTATCATCGCCTATGCGGCGGTCCTCGGTTACATCTACTTCAACCAGCGCGCGCTGCAGTACACCGCCACTGGCGAGATCACAGCGCTTGCCGATACCAAGATCAAGGGCGCCGAAGAGGTCACCATCCCCACCACCGACGGGGCCGTGGTCCATGGCTGGTACGCGCCGCCCGCCGAGGTCGGCAAGCCGGTCGTACTCTATTACAAGGGCAATAGCGGCTCGTTCTCCGAAGAGCATGAGCGCTTCGAAGCCTGGACTGCCGACGGCTACGGCTTCCTCGCCTTCGACTATCGCGGCTTCCCGCTCTCTCCGGGCGAAATCTCCCAGCAGCACATTCTCGACGATGCGACGGCTGCTTTCGATTGGCTCAAGGCCAAGGGCCAGCCGATCGTTATCTGGGGGCGCTCGCTCGGCACGGGCCCCGCCACCTATATCGCCAGCATCCGCGATGCCGATGCGCTGCTTCTCGAGACGCCGTTCCTCTCGGCGGTCAATGTCGCCTTCGAGCGCTATCCCTACCTGCCCGTCGGCCTGCTGATGTCCGACCAGTTCCCGGTCAACGAGTGGATCACCAAGGTCGATGAGCCGGTCTTCATCGCCCATGGCACCGCCGACCAGACCATCGACGTCACCAATGGCGAGCGGCTCTACCAGCTCGTGCCGCACAAATACGATCTCTGGATCGAGCCGGGTGCCGACCACGGCGATCTCTGGGCGCGTGGTATCTGGGGTCGGGCCAAGACCTTCTTCGAAGACGCCGAATACGCCGCCTCCAAGGTGGCTGCGGCCCGCTAGGCGGGAAAGACCAGCCGGGCTTCGAAGCCGTCCGGGCGGCCCGGTGCGGGCGAGGAGAGGCGTACCTCTCCACCAGTCTGCGCCATGATCGTTTCGGCAATGGCCAGGCCCAGTCCCGAGCCGCTGCTCGTCGTCTCGCCGCGCACGAAGCGCTGTTTGAGCCCTTCGAGCGTGGCCGGGTCGACGGTCCTGCCGCCATTGGTCACCGCCACCCAGTTCTCTCCGAGGGCCACGCGCACGGGCTCGTCCCGGCTGCCATGGGCAAGGGCGTTGTCGAGCAGATTGCGGAAGGCGATGCCGAAGGCATCGATGTCGATAGGCGCGAGCAGGCTCTCATTGGGCAGCGCTTCCAGCACGATCCGTCCGTCATTGCCCGCGCGACTGGCGCTGTCGCGGCAGAGCAGGCGAATGGCCGGCACAAGGTCAACCCGCGTTGCGCTCGCGGCCATGCCGGCATCGGCGCGGGCAAGCTGCAGCAGTTTTTCGGACAGCTCGCCAACGCGCTTGAGCGCCTCTTCCACCTGCCGTGCCCGCAGGGCCTCCGGCCTGCTGCCAAGTTCGGCGATGAGGCGTTGTGTCTGCGCTAGCGCCGCGGCTATGGGAGTGCGCAGTTCATGCGCGCTGTTGGCGGCAAACGCACGCTCCGCTTCTAGAGCTCCCCGCAATCGCGCAATAAGCTGGTCCGTCGCCTCGGCGATCGGCCTGAGGTCGGGCGGCAATTCGGCTGGTGCGAGCGGAGCCAGATTGGTCGCGCCGCGAATGCTCACCTCCTGGCTCAAAGCATGGAGCGGCGCCAGGCCGCGCCGCACGGCCAGCCCGATGCCGAGCGCCGAAAGCGGCACAAGCAGGGCCAGCGGCAGGAAGAGGGCGGTGGCGCTTTCCAGCAGAGATTTCTGCCTGTGCTCCAGGCCCTCGGCCACCTGGATCACGAATTCTCCGTCCCCGGTCCCCTCCGTATAGACGCGCAGGTTCTGTGCGGTCGCAAAGCCGGGCTCGATGGTTTCGGTCAACTGGCCGGTGGGGGCGTCGTGCGAGCGCAGCAGCAGCGCGCCCGCGCGATCGCGGATCTGGTAGACGATGTATTCGCCCGCACCCTCCCGCAGCAGTGGAATCTCGCCGCCGTCGTCGTCCGGACGATTGTCGTGCATAGCCTCGCGCAGCCCATGCATGGCCAGCGGCAGCAGGCGCTGCGCGGTCTCCTGCAGGCCCTTGTCGAAGGCGGCGTCGATCTCGCTGCGCAAAATGCCGATCGAGACTGCCGCTGCCACGATCCAGAGCAGCGCGGCGCCGATCGTAAGCGTCAGCACCAATCGTGCGGTAAGGCTCAGGCGCTTGCTCATCAGCGTTCCACCCGGTAGCCGATACCGCGCGCCGTGCGGATGAAATCGTGTCCCAGCTTCTTGCGCAGCCGGCTCACATAGACCTCCACCGCATTGCTTTCGATCTCGGCACCGAACTCGTAGAGCGTTTCCTCGATCTGGGCCTTGGAGACGGCAATGCCCGGGTGGCGCACCAACCGTTCGAGAATGGCCCATTCCCTTGCCGTGACTTCGATAGGCCTGCCGGCATTGGTCACCAGCCGATGCGCCTGGTCGATCTCGATCTCTCCAAAGGTGAGAAGTGGGTTTGGGTTGCCCGTGTAGCGCCGCGCCACTGCGGCCAGCCGAGCTGAAAGCTCGCTCAGGTCGAACGGCTTAACGATATAGTCGTCGGCTCCCGCATTGAGACCTTCGATGCGCGAAGAGACCTGGTCCATGGCGGTGAGGATGATGATCGGGGTGGCGTCTCCTCGCTTGCGCAGCCGACGCAGGAAGTCGAGGCCCTTGCCGTCCGGCAGGTTGAGATCGAGCAGCACGAGATCATAGGCCGTTGCCAGAGTTGCATTCTCGGCCTCGTCGAGGCGACGTACCCAGTCGGCGGCATAGCCTTCGGCGGCGATGTGATCGCGCACCGCGCCACCCAAGTCCCGGTCGTCTTCGACAAGCAAAACGCGCATTGGCCCCACCGCAAATCGAACCTGCCTAGCTGCCCAAGCTGACGCCAGCCTGAAGGGCAGGCGCGTGTGCCTTCAGCCTGGCGTCAGGCTCGGCCCGCATCGTCATCAGGCCAAGCAAGGCATTTTGACACAAGGAAATCTACCATGAAGAAGCTCGCTTTCGTCGCCGCAGCCCTCGCCGTGCTCACCGCAGCGCCCGCCTTTGCTGCTGACGCCTGCACCGTGCCGGCGGACAAGTGGCAGCCCGAAGATGCTCTCAAGAGCAAGCTCGAGGGCGAAGGCTGGACCGTGCGGCAGATCAAGAAGGACCAGGGGTGCTACGAAGCCTATGCCATGAAGGGCGATGGCTCGCGCATGGAAGCGCTGTTCGACCCGGCCACGCTCGCGCCGGTCAACGCCCCGGCGAACTGATGCCATGTCCGGGCTCGTCAAAGTCTGGGACCCGGTCGTGCGCCTCTTCCATTGGGGCCTGGCGCTGAGCTTTGCCATAGCTTGGCTCAGTGCCGATCACTCCAAGACGCTGCATCACTGGGCGGGCTATGCGGCCGGCGGTCTCATCGTGATGCGGCTGGTCTGGGGGGTGCTGGGCACGCGCTATGCCCGGTTCAGCCAGTTCGTCCGCCATCCAACGACGGTGCTGGCCTATCTGCGCGATATCGTGGTGGGGCGCGAGAGCCGCTATCTCGGCCACAACCCCGCCGGCGGGGCGATGATCGTAGCGCTGATCCTCACCATGGGCGCGCTGGCGCTCAGTGGCTGGCTGACGCAGACTGATCAGTTCTTCGGCGTCGGTTGGCTTGAGGATGGCCACAGGCTATTGGCCAAGCTGCTGCTGGTGCTGGTGGGCCTGCATCTGGCGGGCGTAGCCCTGGCGAGCCTGCGCCATCGCGAGAACCTGCCCTTGGCCATGATTACCGGCTGGAAGCGCGAGACCGGGCCAGAAGACGTCGCGTAATTCGGCAACGCAGACAAATGCAGGACGCCGCCCCGGAAGGGACGGCGTCCTGAATTCATTTCAGCTCTCGATGATTACGAGGCGCGACGCTGGGTCGAGGAAGCGACACCGCTCTCACGCTGGGCGCGCTTGCGGGCCAGCTTGCGGGCGCGACGCACGGCCTCAGCCTTCTGGCGCGCCTTCTTCTCGGAGGGCTTCTCATAATAGTTGCGAAGCTTCATCTCACGGAAAACGCCTTCCCGCTGCAGCTTCTTCTTCAGCGCACGGAGCGCCTGATCGACATTGTTATCGCGGACAACTACTTGCAAGCGTAACCGCCTTCCAGAATTCTCGTCAGTGTTTGATGTGAAGCGCGAAAGCCAAATGACGCTCGCGCCGACCAGCCGGGCCGGTCAACCGTGGATGGCGGTATAGTCCAAGCCCGGCAGCTTGTCCACTGCTCAATCCGCACAAATTGCTTATTTCGCGCCGGTTTTCAGGCCGATCCGGTTGATATGGCCCATCTTGCGACCGGGTCGGGCCTCGATCTTTCCATAAAGATGGGGGCGCACGCCCGGTCCGAGAAGGTCGACGATGGAATCGGCCTCGTGGCCGATAAGGTTTTCCATCACCACGTCGGCCGTGCGCGTTACGTCGCCAAGCGGCCAGTTGACCACGGCGCGGATATGCTGCTCGAACTGGTCGGTGACGCAGACCGCCTCGGTCCAGTGCCCCGAATTGTGGACGCGCGGCGCGATTTCGTTGACCAGCAGGTCCTCGCCGCCCGGCAGTACGAAGAACTCGATGCCCATCACGCCCACATAATCGAGCGCCTCGACGATCCTCTGCGCCGCTTGGCCGGCCTTTGCCGCCAAGGTGGGCGAGATATTGCCGGGTACGGTCGAGGTCTTGAGGATGTGGTCGCGGTGGACGTTCTCGGAGGGCTCGAAGTGCCGCGTCTCGCCTTGCGCGTTGCGTGCGGCGATGACCGAGATTTCCTTGTCGAACGCGATAAACCCTTCGAGCACCAGCGGTTTGGGCTCGAGCGCGTCGAACGCAGCGGCAGCTTCGTTGATCGAGCGGATGATGCGCTGGCCCTTGCCGTCATAGCCGAGTCGCGTGGTCTTGAGCACGGCGGGCGTGCCCAGTTCGGCGAGCGCCGCCTCCAGGTCGTCGAGCGAATAGACCGGGCGATAGGGCGCCACCGGCACGCCGCTTTCCGAGAGAAAGCCCTTCTCCTCCAGTCGATCCTGCGACACGGCCAATGCTCGGGCGCCGGGGCGTAACGGCTTGCGGGCCGCGATGAATTCGGCGGTGCGGGCGGGCACGTTCTCGAACTCGTAGGTCACGACATCGACGGCATCGGCGAAGGCGGCAAGCGCCGATTCGTCGTCATAGGCGGCGATTGTCCTGTGGGGCGTGACCTCGAAGGCAGGGCTGGCGACGTCCGGGCAGAAGATATGGCTCTTCATGCCGAGCCTGGCTGCGGCCAGTGCCAGCATGCGGCCGAGCTGCCCGCCGCCCAGGATGCCGATGGTGCTGCCGGGCGGCAAAGGATCAGTCATGGTCGTCGTCTTGTGGGAAGAGGGGAACGGCGCCCGATTGTTCGCGCCGGAAGCGTTCGAGCGCGGCGTCGATCTCGGAATCGGAAAGGGCGAGAACGGCCGCCGCCAGGAGCGCAGCGTTGATGGCACCCGGCTCGCCGATGGCAAGCGTGCCCACCGGGATCCCGCCCGGCATCTGCACGATCGAGAGCAGGCTGTCCTGGCCCGAAAGGGCCTTGGAGCGTACCGGCACGCCGAAGACGGGGAGGGTGGTCATGGAGGCGATCATGCCCGGCAGATGGGCGGCCCCGCCGGCGCCGGCGATGATGACCTTGAAGCCATCGGCCTTGGCGCTCTTGGCGAACTCGACCATGCGGTCGGGGGTGCGATGGGCGGAAACGATCCGCGCTTCGTATTCGATCTTGAGGTTGTCGAGGATCTCGGCGGCATGCCGCATGGTGGGCCAATCGGACTGGCTGCCCATGACTATGGCGACAAGCGGCGTGGTCAGCATATGGCCCGATCCCCCTGCAAAAGGCGCGTTTAGCTCAAAAGGTCGTGAGGTGCAAGGCAGCCGCTCACGCGATGATATCGGGTATCAGGATGGTTTCGAGCTGCACGATACGGTCCTTGAGCGCCAGTTTGCGCTTCTTGAGCCGCTGGATGAGCATGCGGTCCGCAAGTTGGGAAGCGGCCAATGTCGCAATGGCGGCATCCAGATCCGCGTGTTCCTGGCGCTTGGTTGCCAGTTCGAGGCCGAGAGCGGCTTCCTGTTCCTTGGTCAAAGGCAGCATAGGGGCGCGCGACTTCTTTGTGCTTATGAACGCCTGATCTTGGTTAGCTGATCGCGAAAGATTTTGCACGGGGTTTCCCGGCGACCCCTTCGGCGGAGTCGACAAGACGTGAATTATTTGTGACGATCAGGTGTTCGACCAAGCTTAAAGGAGTTGTTATGACGACTGAAGGCCACATCGCCGCTCTCGAGCGGCGGCACCGGGAGCTCGATCTCAAGATCGAAACCGAGATGCAGAGCACCCGAAAGGACGATCTCTATATTTCGGCGCTGAAGCGCAAGAAGCTCGAGGTGAAGGACGAACTCGCCAAACTCTCCAGCGTCAGCGCCTGATTGGCGCCAAACGATTTGAAGTTGTGGGAGAAGGCCGCGGTTTCGCGGCCTTTTTTGTTGCCCGATGGCGTCTAGGCCATCAGCCCGGTCGCTCCGTCATAGATGAGCTTGAGCGCCAGGAGGAACACGAGGCCATAGGCGATCTGGTAGAAGAAGCGCGCCGAAATCCGCCGAACGAGATAGACGCCAATCAGCACGCCCGCGATGGCCACCGGCGCCAGGAGCGCGGCCAGTTCGAGATTGCTCACCGATAGCTGGCCGAGGAAATAATAGGGCACGAGCTTGCTGGAATTGACGATGGCGAAGAAGAAGGCCGACGTGCCCGAATAGAGGGCCGGCGAGAGCTTTTGCGGCAGCACGTAGATCTGGAACGGCGGCCCGCCCGTATGGCTGACGAAGCTGGTGAAGCCGGCAAACCCGCCCCAGAACCGCCCCCAGTTCTTGGATGGCGAAGACATGCCGACCAAAGCTTTCCGGATGGGGAAGACCGCGTCGATGATGAAGAGCACCGTGATGATGCCGACGAAAAGCAGCACCAGTGCGTCCGATACGAACGACCACAGCACCCAGCCGATCAGTGTGCCGACCATGGCGCCGGGTAGCATGATCTTGAGAATGTTCCAGTCGCATTCCTTGCGGTAGGACCAGACGGCGATGACATCCATCACCAGCAGCACCGGCAGCATCATGCCGGCGGCGTCGCGCGCGGGCATGACGAGGCTTAGTAGCGGCACACCGACCACGCCCAGGCTGCCCAGCAGGCCCGCCTTGGAGAGCGCAACGAGGAAGACCGCGATCACGCAGATCGTGAGGAAGTAGGGATCATACATAGGCGGGAAAGCCAAGCCGGAAGGAAGCGCTATCTCGAACCCGCCGAGGACGCCTTGTCAATATCGTCGGGCGCGCTCTCCGCTTCCGGAGCGTCCTCTTCCTCGCCTTCGCGGCGCGCCATGTCGGCCTCGAGCACGTCGCCGAGCATTTCCACGGATTGGCGCACGAAGCCGATATAGGCGTCCTCATCGTCACGCAGGGCGTAGCTGTCGCGCAGCATGCGCAGATCGTGCTCGGCGAAGGATTGCGCCAGCCGCTCGGCATGGCCGCGCTCATAGCCCAGCTCCACCAGCGCGTCGGTGGCGAGCTGGATGGCCGAGCGAAAGGTCTCACGCTCGAAGAGGTGCACGCCCAGATCCATGAGCTTGTGCGCATGGGCGCGGTCGATGGCGCGGGCCGCGACCTTGACGTGCGGATAGTGCCGCCGAAGCATGCCGACGATGTTGAGGATGCGCTCGCCGCCCGGCACCGCAACGATGATCATCTGGGCATGGGCGGCGTCGGCCGCATCGAGCAGGTCGAGGCGCGAGCCGTCGCCGTAGAAGACCTTGACCCCGAACCGCTTCATCAGTGCGATCTGGGCCGGGTCGTCGTCGATCAGCGTCATCTCGAAGCCCTGCGACTTGAGCAGGCGGGTCACGATCTGCCCGAAGCGGCCATAGCCGAGCACGATCACCTTCTGGCCGGCCTCGAAGCTCTCGTCGGGGTGCGGATTGCTTGGCGCAGCGTGAAGGCGCGGGGCGATGAAGCGGTCGAAAGCGAAGAGCAGGAGCGGGGTAGTGGCCATGGAGAGCGCCACGATAAGGCTCAAAACCTCGTAGTCGTGCTGGCCGATGCCGCCGGCAACCACGCCACTCTGAAGCACGACGAAGGCGAATTCGCTGGCCTGGCTCAGGAGGATCGCGAAGAGGATGCGGTCGGCCGCATGCAGGCGGAAGATCGTGCCGAGCCCGAAGAGCACGACGATCTTGATGCCGATCAGCCCCAAGAGAATCGCGATGATGGTGCCGGGGGCGTCGAGGAACACCGAGAACGTGATCGACATGCCGACCGAGATGAAGAAGAGCCCGAGAAGCAAGCCTTTGAACGGCTCGAGGTTGATCTGCAGTTCGTGCCGATACTCACTGTCCGCCAGCAGAACGCCGCCCAGGAATGCGCCGAGCGCGGGCGAGAGGCCGATCGATTGGGTCAGGAGCGAGGCGCCGATGACGAGGGCAAGGGCGAGCGCCGTGAAGACTTCGCGCACATGGGCGCGCGCCACGAAATAGATAAGCGGTCGCACGATGAAGCGGGCGCCGAGGAGGGCGCCTGCGAAGGCGACGATGGTGAGGAGCGGGGTTACCCAGTCGAGCGGGTTGTCGATCGCGTCCATGGCACCGGCAAGATCGGTGCGGATGATGGCCGAAGGGGCGCCGCTGAGTGCGGCCAGGATCGGAATGGCTGCGAGGATCGGGATCACCGCCATATCCTGCACCAGCAGCACGACGAGGCTGGCACGGCCGGTATCGGTCTTGGTGATCTCGCGCTGCGCGATCGACTGCATGGCGATGGCGGTCGAGGAGAGCGAGAGGGCAAGGCCGATGGTGGCGGCGATGGGCCAGTCGGTACCGCTCAGCCGAAAAAGGCCGGCGATCAGCGCCGCGGTCAGGATGACCTGCGGGATACCCATGCCCAGCACCTTGTTGCGCAGCCGCCAGAGTTCGGAGGGCTGCACTTCCAGGCCGATGAGGAACAGCATCATCACCACGCCGAATTCGGCGACGTTGGAGATGATGTCGGTGTCGGAGATGAGCTTGAGCCCGTATGGGCCGATCAGGATGCCTGCGGCGAGGTAGCCGAGGATCGTGCCGGTGCCGGTCCATTTGGCCAGCGGCACCAGGGCGACGGTCGCCGCCAGCAGCACGAAGATGACCAGGAGGAGATTGCCTTCCAAGGATTGCTCCTCCTGACCGAAGCGGCCCGTGGCCGCGTGAGTTTACTCTTCGTCGCTATCGGACTTGAGCGACTTGAGCTTGGCGAAGACCGAATCCGCGTCGAACTCTTCCTGGTCGCGCACGTCGCCCGGTTCGTTCTCGTCGTTCTCGGGGGCAAGGCTGGTGCGGTTGGCGCTGGCCAGTGCCTCTTCGGCGGTGAGCAGCATCGTGCCCTGGTGTTCTTCCTCCATCGGCAGCCCGCTGCCCTTGGCGGCGCGCTTGACCTCGAGGTCGAGCTCGATCTGGGAGGTCAGGCCCAGGGTCACCGGGTCCATCGGGGTCAGGTTCGCCGAGTTCCAGTGCGTGCCGTCACGCACCGCGTCGATGGTCGACTTGGTGGTGCCGACAAGGCGCATGATCTGGGCGTCCTTGAGTTCGGGATGGTTGCGCACCAGCCACTTGATGGCGTTGGGGCGCTCGTTGCGGCGCGAAATCGGGGTGTAGCGCGGACCCTTGCGCTTGGCGGCAGCGACGCGGACCTTGGGTTCGGAAATCTTCAGCCGATAGCTCGGATCGGCCTCGGCCTTCTCGATTTCCTCACGCGTCAGCTGGCCGTTCTGGATCGGGTTCACGCCCATGATGCCGCCCGCTACGTCACCGTCGGCGATGCCTTGCACTTCCAGCGGATGAAGTCCGCAGAAGGCGGCGATCTGCTCGAACGACAAGGCAGTGTTGTCGACCAGCCAAACGGCGGTTGCCTTGGGCATCAGCAGGGTAGTGGCCATAGCAAAATCTCTCTGTTGGCGCGGCCCAGCTTCATCTGGCCCGCTCCGCCTCTTGCTTTTTGCTGAGGGGAATAGACCTAAATATACGGATTAGGTCAGCCTTCTGCAACGGAATTGTCGTTAATAAACCGCTCACCGAACGCGGTGATCAGCACGATCTTGCCGTAGGAGGCGCGGTCTTCCATGGCGCGGTGCGCATTGGCCGCCTGCGCCAGCGGCAACGTCGAAAGCCGCGGGCGCACAACGTTTCCAGCAGCGAAGGCCGGCCAGACATTGCGCCTAAGGCTTGCTGCGATTTCCGCCTTGGTCGCGTCGGATTGCGGGCGCAGCACCGATCCCAATATCGTGAGTTGCCTGCCCAAAAGTTGTGGAAGCGAGATTTGCGCGTTCACATCGGAAAGCGAAGCGAGCTGCAGGATCGTGCCGCCGCGCGCCGCCGCCTCAATGTTGCGCGCCAGCATGTCGCCGCCCGCAAAGCTCACGATGCGATCGGCGCCCTTGCCGCCGGTTAGCGCGCGCGTGCGTTCGACGAAATTTTCGTCGCGATGGATGATCACTGCCTCGACGCCCAGCCGTCCGCGTAGATATTCGGCCTTCTCCCGAGTCGAGACCACGCCGATCGGCCGTGCCCCGGCAATCTGGCTGCGCGCGATCGCCGCCGTGCCGATGCCGCCCGCCGCGCCGTGCACCAGCACGTCCTGCCCCTCGACCAGCCCGGCACGCATCGCCAACGTCTGCTCGATGGTAAACCAGGTCTCGGCCAACGCGCCCGCCCAGATCATGTCGACGCGCTCGGGAATCGGCAGGACCTGACCGGCGGGTACGGCCACGTATTCGGCATAGCCACCGCCATTGCAGAGTGCGAGTACCGGTTCGCCCAAGGTGAAGCCCTCTACTCCCTCCCCAACCGCGACCACCTCACCGGACACTTCGAGGCCTGGGCGCGGCGAGTGCCAGGAGGGCGGGTCGTAGCGGCCCATGCGCTGGAGGACGTCGGGGTAGTTGACCCCCGCTGCCGCCGCGCGGATCAGGATTTCGCCCGGTCGTAGTTCGGGCAGGGGCGTTTCGACTGGCACCAACCCATCCGGGCCTCCGGGGGCGACGATATCGATGGCGAGCATTCTGGCGGGGAGCGTCATGGCCTGAGGGTGGCGCGAAGGCGGTTGCCGGGCAAGGCCGTTAGGCTAAAATCCCGCCCGCAAAAGACAAAGGAGCGGCGAAATGGATGAGGAAGAGGTTCGCAAGACCCCGTCGACCCACGAAGTGGGCATGGTCCTCGACGCGATATCCGAAGAGGAATTGCAGAGCAGGATAGGCCTGCTCGAAAGGGAAATCGCGCGGCTCAAGGCGGCTATCGAGGCTCGCCGCAAGACGCGCTCGGATGCCGAAAACTTCTTCAAGTTTTAGCCTTTCGGCGGCGTGAACAGGCAAGGTTAAGAAAAAGAGTCAAATTAACCTTCAATTAAGAGGTTCGGGGTAACCTCACGTTATCCAGTCCTTTCTGGATTTTTCAGAGTGGTTTCCCCCTCTGTTTGACGCCTCCCTGTTAACTTTCGAGAGCCGCCATCTGACGGCTCTTTTTCTTTTGGGCGGTTGCAATTTGCGAAGGAATGGCAAGGCGTTAAGGTTGTCGCAAGGTTGCTGAAGCCTTTCCGGTGACGGCCCTGCCGAATAGCCGTAATGTCCCCCGCGAAGCAGATGAGGAACGGACCGCCGGTGGGCGAGATTACTGACAAGCACGCAGTGGCGATCGGCCCGCGCATCGTAGCGTCGGGCGGATTCGATTTACTCTATCGCGAGGGCATGTCGCTCATCGAGGAGGTGGCTGCCTATCTCGACGGGACCGGTCGTTCCGAGAGCAAGGCGCTCAGCCGCGAATCCTCGTTCCTCTACGCCACCGAATCCATGCGCCTCACGACGCGCCTGATGCAGCTCGCCTCCTGGCTGCTGCTGCAGCGCGCCGTCAACGAGGGCGAGATCACCGCCGAAAGTGCCCGCCTCGAAAAGGAAAAGGTGCAGTTCTCGGCCACGCCGTCCGAGCGCGGCGGTCCGGGTTTCGAAGACCTGCCGATTAACCTCAAGGGCTACATCGCCAAGGGCGACCGGCTGTTCGACCGCGTCATGCAGTACGATCAGCTCGAGCGCGGCAAGGTGCCGGAACTGTCGACCGGCGGCGAGAATGGCATTGCCGATCAGCTTTCGCGCCTGCGCGCCGCCTTCTCGCCGGCCGAGTAAGGCAATCCCCAAACACGAGCGCTGCCCGGTGTTGCCGGTGCAAACACAAACAAAAAGCCCGGCTTTCGCCAGGCTTTCCGAAAACTTACCTGAAAGGCGCGCTGGCTTAGATGCCCAGGCCCTTGAAGCGCTCCTTGAAGCGCGAGACGCGGCCGCCGCGGTCCATCAGCTGGCCGGTGGTGCCGGTCCAGGCGGGATGGGTCTTCGGGTCGATGTCGAGCTGAAGGGTTTCACCCTCGGCGCCGTAGGTCGACCGGGTGAGGTATTCGGTGCCGTCGGTCATCACAACCTTGATGTTGTGATAGTCCGGATGGATGTCTTTCTTCATGGGGCCTACCCTCAAATGGAACGGGCGCTGCGCGCGCCCGGAGAGCCGATGTCAAACTGGTTGCCGGGTTCATATAGAAAGATGGCGGGCTCTGCAAGCGCGCAATCGTCGCGGCGAAAGCTGTTGCCGTGGCTGGTGCCACTGCCTATGTAAGGGGCGTTTTGAAAATGGGCCTTCCGATATGAGTGAACCGGTTCGCGGTTCGCGACTTTCCTCCGGCAAGGAGCCGGAGAAAGCTGCTCCACGCTCCCTGCAACCGCTGCGGCGGCTGCTCCCCTTCGTCATGCGCTATCCGTGGCGCCTGGTGCTTACCATTGTCTTCCTGCTGATCGCGGCGATCTCCTCGCTCGTGATCCCCAGCCTTGCCGGCGGGGTGATCGACCAGGGCTTCACCGAGCAGAACCTGTCGATGGTCACTTCCTATGGCTGGCTCATCGTCGGCGTCGCCGCGATCATGGCCATCGCCTCGGGCGCCCGCTTCTATTTCGTCTCGATCCTTGGCGAGCGCGTCCTCACCGACCTGCGCCGCGCGGTCTTCGACCACCTGCTGACGCTCGATACCACGTTCTTCGATACCCATCGCGTGGGTGAACTCACCTCGCGCCTCAATGGCGATGTCGCCACCATCCGCGGCGCCATCGGCTCCAGCCTCTCCATGACGTTGCGGGGCTTCGTCACCATCGTGGGCGCGGTGGTACTGATGTTCCTCACCAGCCCTTATCTGGCGCTGGGCGTGGTGGTGCTGGCCCCGGCCATCATCTTCCCGATGATCCTCCTCAGCCGGCGCCTCCGCCGCATGTCGCGCCGCACGCAGGATGCGCTCGCCGACATGTCGGCCATGGCGACCGAAGCCCTGGGTGCCACCAAGACCATCAAGTCCTTCGGCCAGGAACCCGAGCAGTCGCGCGTCTACGCCGACCGTGCCGAAGAGAGCTACGACGCCGAAGTCACGCGCCTTGGCGCGCGCGCCGGCCTGCTCGGCCTCATCATGTTCCTCGCCACCACGGCGCTCGTCGTCGTCGTCTGGTGGGGCGCCCGCGCGGTCTTCGATGGTGCGGTGACCGTCGGCCAGCTCACGCAGTTCATGATCTACGCGCTCATGGCCTCGAATGCCCTGACCTCGATCTCCGAGATCTGGGGTACGCTGCAGACCGTGGCCGGCGCGACCGAGCGGCTCGTCGAGATCATCGATACCGAGCCCACGCTTAACGCTCCGCCGGCGCCCAAGGCCCTGCCGGTCCCATCGCTGGGCACCGTCTCCTTTGACGATGTGAGCTTTGCCTACCGCAATCGCGACGACGAGAAGGTCATCGATGGCCTGTCCTTCGCCGTGCGCCATGGCGAGACCGTAGCCCTGGTTGGCGCCTCGGGCGCCGGCAAGTCCACGGTCTTCGCGCTCATCCAGCGCTTTTACGATGTCGATGAGGGCGCGATCCTCGTCGATGGCGTCGATATCCGCGAGGTCGACCCGTCCCAACTGCGTCATCGCTTCGCCTATGTGGAGCAGGAGCCAACGATCTTTGCCGGCACGGTCGCCGACAATATCCGCTTCGGCAAGCCCGATGCGAGCCAGGCCGAGATCGAGGCTGCCGCCCGCGCGGCGCTGGTTCACGATTTCGTCGTCGAGCTGCCGCATGGCTACGATTCGATCGTGGGCGAACGCGGCGTCATGCTCTCGGGCGGCCAGAAGCAACGCCTCGCCATTGCGCGCGCCCTGCTCAAGGACGCACCGATCCTCCTGCTCGACGAAGCCACCAGTGCGCTCGATGCACAGAGCGAGCGGCTGGTGCAATTGGCGCTCGAGCGGCTGATGGAAGGGCGCACCACGCTCGTCATCGCCCACCGCCTCGCTACCATCCGCGACGCCGACCGCATCCTGGTGCTCGAAGCGGGCAAGCTCATCGACCAGGGCACCCATGCGCAACTGGTCAAGAAGGGCGGCCGCTACGCCGAACTCGCCAAGCTGCAATTCCGCACCGACGAAGACGTCGAGCGCGCCGGCGCCGCCGAATAAACGCTGCTGCCACGCTCTGTCAGGAGCCCTGGGGCATCCTTCCTTCATCACAGAGGAAGGATGATCCCCATGAGCATTTCCGGCACCTGCCATCGCGGCGCGATGCATTTCACCGTCAATGCCGCGCCCACCGAAGCGGTCGAGTGCAACTGCTCCTATTGCAGCAAATCGGGTGGCCTCTGGGCCTATTACACCCCCGCCGACATCGTCGTCCAAACCTCCGATGCCGACCGCATCTACACGAAATCCGGCTACAACAAGCACCACTTCTGCGCCAATTGCGGCTGCCAGATCTACGGCACGTCGCCCGAATGGTCGCTGGACGGCAACCACGACCTCGAGAAGGTGAAGATCGGCATCAATGTGAGGCTGCTCGACGATTTCGATCTGTCGACGGTGCGCGTGACGCGGATCGACGGGCGGAATATGTGGTGAGGGGTGGGTGGTGCGGCCTGCGGCTGCACCACAACTCACGCTACGACTTCAATGACGGCGCGATTCTGACCGGCGCAAAGTTCTGGGCAACAATGGTGCAGCAGGAACTGGCGCAATCGGAACTGGGCGCCCCAGGCGCCCTTGGCCACCCCCTCCCTGGATCCGGACTCAATTGCACCAACATGGGCATAGTGCGGCGACAAGGGCGACTGAGAGGTAGTTCCTTGCGAGCTTGTCGTATCGCGTTGCAATACGCCTGAAGTCCTTGAGTTTGCACCACATGCGCTCGACGCGATTGCGATCCTTGTAGGCGATGGGGTCGTGAGGGATCGGCACCCGCCTGGACTTGGTCGAGGCGATTACGGCTTGGGCGCCCCGTTCGGCGAGCAGGTTCCTGAAGTGGTCGACGTCATAGCCCCGGTCGGCGAGCAAGCGCCGGAATGGGCCTGCCGTACAGACAAGAGCCTGCGCCATGATGATATCGTTGATGTTTCCGGCGCTCAGCAGTAACATGCGCGGACGCCCCCGGTCATCGACTAGGCCGTGCAGCTTGGCGGTTCGACCACCCGAGAACGGCCTATGGCTTGGGCGAGGTCCCCCCTTTGCGCCAGCAGCGGAGCGGTGCGCCTTGATGTGCGTGGCATCGATTGCCGCTCCTTCGAAGATGCCGTTGTGGCCGGTCAGAGCCTCGAACATCTGCAGCCACGGACCCTGACGGCTCCAGCGGTTGAAGCGATTGTAGACTGTCGTGTAGGGCCCAAACTCGGGCGAACAGTCCCGCCAGCGCGCTCCACACTTGAGCATATAGACGATGCCCGAGATCACCCGCCGGTCGTCCGCCCGGTGCGCACCCTTGCGGCCCCGCGGCAGAATCGGCTCGAATCCGCGTCCACTCATCATCTGTAAGGCACCGAACGCGTTTGCTCATCATCAAGGCTCCCATGCCAGAAACCTTGCATCACCAATCAAACCGAGCCGCTAGCTCTTATTGAGTACGGACCCTAGTGCTGCCTCCAAACCTCTTTTTCTCTCCCGCTGTTGCTGATTAACTTCGGATCGCAACCACGCTGACGATTGGGGGCGGCGGGCCTCGTTATCGGGACGTCATCAAGCCGTGGAAGAATCCCGCCGATGGAACAGCCAACAAAGGGATAATCAACAATGCAAAAGCTCGTTCTGGGGGCGGCTGCAGCGGCCATGGCGGCAGGATTTGCCGCGCCGGCCTACGCAGAGTTCACCCTCAACATTCTGCATATCAACGATTTCCATTCCCGGTTCGAATCCATCACCGGTTCGGACTCGACCTGCAACGCCGAGGGCGAATCCAAGGGCGAATGCTTCGGCGGCATCGGCCGTCTCAAGGCGGCTCTCGACCAGACGCGGGCGGACCTCAAGGCCAAGGGCGAGAACGTCATTTTCCTGTCGGCGGGCGACGAATTCCAAGGCTCGCTCTTCTATACGACCTACAAATCCAAAGTCGTGGCCGACTTCTTCAACGAACTCGGCCTCGATGCGGCGGCCACCGGCAACCATGAATTCGACGATGGGCCGGACGAGTTCGCCAAGTTCATCGAGACGGCGAATTTCCCGATCATCGGCGGCAATTTCAACGTCGCCAAGGAACCGCTGCTGGCCGGCAAGATCGTGGGCGTGCACATCCTCGATGTCGGCGGCGAGAAGATCGGCATCATCGGCGCGCTGGCCGAGGATACGCCCGAAATCTCCGGCTCCGGCCCTAATGTGGCGTTCGAAAAGGCGGTGACCTATGTCCGCGGCGCCATCGAAGCGCTCGAGGCGCAGGGCGTCACCAAGACGATCGTCCTTTCCCATATCGGCTACACGGTCGACCAGGCGCTGGCCGAGGCCGTGCCGGGCATCGACGTCATCGTGGGCGGCCATTCCCATACGCTGCTGTCCAATACAGACGAGAAGGCGGCCGGCCCTTATCCGACCGTCGTAAAATCGCCGGACGGCAAGGATGTGCCGATCGTCACCGCCGGCCAGTACGGCAAGTATCTGGGCGATCTCAAGGTCGTCTGGGATGACAACGGCAACGTCATCTCCGCCAAGGGCGATCCGATCCTTCTCGATGCCTCGATCAAGCCCGACGAAGGCTTCGTCGCCAAGGTGGCCGAGCTGGGTGCGCCGATCGAAGAACTCAAGGCCAAGGTCATCGGCAACGCGACCGAGGCCATCGAGGGCTCGCGTGAGGTCTGCCGCGCCATGGAATGCACCATGGGCAATCTCGTGGCCGACGCCATGCTCGATCGCGTCAAGGATCAGGGCGTCAGCCTTGCCATCCAGAATGGCGGTGGCCTGCGTGCCTCGATCGACCAGGGCGAGATCACGATGGGTGAAGTGCTCACCGTGCTGCCCTTCTCCAACACGCTCGCTACTTTCCAGCTCAAGGGATCGGATGTCGTGGCGGCACTCGAGAACGGCGTTTCCGATGTCGAGAACGGAGCAGGCCGCTTCCCGCAGGTTGCCGGGCTCAAGTTCACCTGGACCAAGGACAAGCCGGCCGGCAGCCGCATCATCAAGGTCGAAGTGCAGGATGGCGCCAATTGGGTGCCGATCGATCCGGCCAAGACCTATGGCGTGGTGACCAACAACTTCATGCGCACGGGTGGCGACGGCTATGCCGTGTTCAACGACGCCGGCACCAATGCCTACGATTTCGGTCCGCCGCTCGAGCAGGTACTGGCCGATTTCATCGCCAAGCAGGGTGGAGACTACAAGCCCTACACCGATGGCCGTATCGCCGAGGTGAAGTAAGGTATTTGCAAGCACGTCCTCTCCCCCTTTGGGGGGAGGGGACAGAAGTGTAGGTGCTCAGTCCGGCAACATCGCCCGCAGCCGTAGCAACGCGATCCGCTCTACCTGAGCGCAGGCCGTCAGGAATTCCGTCTCCTGCTCATTGCCCAGCCGCCGTTCGAAGGCATCGAGAATTTGTGCCTTCGTATGGTCGCGCACCGCGATGATGAAGGGGAAGCCGAACTTGGCGGTATAGGCATCATTGAGATGGGTGAAGGTCTCGCGCTCCTTGTCGGTGAGCGCGTCGAGCCCGGCCGAGGCCTGTTCGGCGGTCGAGGCTTCGGTCAGTCGCTTGGCGGCTGCCAGCTTTCCCGCAAGATCGGGGTGGGCGCGGAGGACGGCCATGCGCTCGGCCTGGCTGGCCATGCGGAACTGACTGCGCAGCGCGAAATGCAGACCCGTGGCCGTATTGTTGGCGATAGCAAGCTCGCCGTCCCAGGCGCGTTCCGCGATCCAGGAAGAATGCTCGAAGATCGAGCCGAACTTTTCGACGAACGTCGCCTTGTCCATCTGCGAGGGAACGAGGTCAAGCTTAACATAGGGGTGCTCAGCTGCCCAATGCCGGGCGATTTCGATGCGTCGTGGGGTCCAGACGAATTCGAAGCCCCTGATGTAGTCGATGAACCGCTTGAGACCCATGAAGCGGCCGGGCTGGCCGGCGAGGCGGCAGTGAAGCCCGATGCTCATCATCTTGGGGCTGCCCGCCTTGCCCTCGGCGTAGAGGCAATCGAAGCTGTCCTTGAGGAACTGGAAGAACTGCTCGCCGTCCGAAAAGCCCGAGGCCGTCACGAACCGCATGTCGTTGGCTGAAAGCGTGTAAGGGATGATGAGTTGGGCGTGGCCCTTGTGCTCGCGCCAATAGGGCAGGTCGTCGTCGTAGGTGTCCGACACGTACTCGAACCCGCCTTCTTCCGAGACCAGGTCCACCGTGTTCAACGAGCAACGGCCGGTATACCAGCCAGTGGGGCGCTCTCCGGTGGCGATGGTATGGAGGTGAATGGCCTCATGGATCTGGGCGCGCTCCAGTTCCTCGGGCATGTCCTTGTGCTCGACCCACTTGTAGCCATGGCTGGCGATTTCCCAGCCGGCTTCTTGCATGGCCGTAACCTGCATGGGCGAGCGCGCGAAGGCGGTGGCAACGCCGTAGATGGTGACCGGAATTTTTTCCTGGGTGAACAGGCGATGCAGCCGCCAGAAGCCGGCGCGGGCACCGTATTCGTACATTGATTCGATGTTCCAGTGCCGCTTGTCGGGCCAGGGCGCCGCCCCGATCACGTCGGCCAGGAACGCTTCCGAGCCGGCATCCCCATGCAGGATGTTGTTCTCGCCGCCCTCTTCGTAGTTGAGGACGAACTGCACGGCCACATAGGCGCCGCCGGGCCAGTTTGCCTTGGGCGGATTGGGGCCGTAGCCCTGCATGTCGCGGGGATAGCGCATCGCTTGGAACCTCTCGGCTGGTATCCCGTCCGTTATGCCCGAACACGTGCCGATCACAACAGGTCAAAAGTGGACCGTTTGGTAAAAAAATGTGCGCTGCCTACTTGGAAGGCATGCAATTATTTCCGATAGTCGCCATAAGCAAGCGAGGGATATCCGCCCGATGACGACTACGGGGCGTCTGACGACACACGTTCTCGATACGATGCATGGCAAGCCGGCCGCCGGCATGCGCATCGACCTGTTGATGGTGCATGGTGACCATACCCATCACGTTCTTTCCACCTTCACCAATTCGGACGGGCGCGTCGACCAGCCGCTCCTCGATGGCGATCGGTTCCATCCCGGCGCGTTCGAACTGAATTTCCATGTCGGGCAGTATTTCGACCGGCTGGGCGTGTCACCAACGACGCCGTTCCTCGATATCGTGCCGGTGCGGTTCATCATGAGCGAAGAGGCGCACTATCACGTGCCGCTTCTCGTCTCTCCCTTCGCCTATTCGACCTATCGGGGGAGCTGAGCGATGAACGCGCGCAACTCCATCCGTTTCGTCCTCAATGACGAAGACGTGGCGCTGAGGGATATCCCCGCCACCCAGACGCTTCTCGACTATCTTCGCCTCGAAAAGGAGCTCAAGGGCTCCAAGGAAGGGTGCGCCGAGGGCGATTGCGGGGCCTGCACGGTGCTGGTTGGGCGGCTGCGCAATGGCGAGCTCGTCTACGAGACCGTCACGGCGTGCATCACCTTCACGGCCTCGCTCAATGCCACCCATGTGGTGACCATCGAGCATCTTTCGGCCGCCAACGGCGCGCTGCATCCGGTGCAACAGGCCATGGTCGATTTCCATGGCTCGCAGTGCGGTTTCTGCACACCGGGCATCGTGATGTCGCTGTACGGCCTCTGGATGCGCAAGCCCGAGCCGACCGTGCCCGAAATCGAGACGGCGCTGCAGGGCAATCTCTGCCGTTGCACGGGCTATACGCCCATCGTGCGGGCCGGGCAGGCCATCTCCACCTATGGTGCCGTAGGCTCCGATCCGCTGGTTGCGGAACGTGCCGTGATTACCGCGCGGCTGCAGGCGCTGGCGGATGGCAAACGCGTCGAGGTCGGCGAGGGGCGTAACCGCATCATCATCCCGGCCAGCGTCGATGACCTGGCGGAAGCCTACGCGGCCGAGCCCGAGGCGACGATCGTCGCCGGCTCTACCGACGTCGGGCTCTGGGTCACCAAGTTCATGCGCGAGATCGGCCCGCTGATCTTCGTCGGGCATCTCGACGAACTGCGGGCGATAGAAGCCAGCCAGGGCGGCATCAAGCTCGGAGCGGGCGTGAGCTATACCGATGCGGCGCCGGTCATCGCGCAGTATTTTCCGCAGCTCGAAGGTTTCTGGAACCGCATTGGCGGCGAGCAGGTGCGCAATGTGGGAACGGTCGGCGGCAACATCGCCAACGGCTCGCCCATCGGCGATACGCCCCCGCCGCTGATCGTGCTGGGTGCGCATGTCATTCTCCGCAAGGGCAATGTCCGCCGCGAGTTGAAGCTGCGCGATTACTTCATCGCCTATGGCAAGCAGGATCGCGAGCCGGGCGAATTCGTCGAAAGCATCACCATTCCGGCGCTGCCCGAGGGCGAGCATTTTGCCGCCTACAAAATTTCCAAGCGCCGCGACGAAGATATTTCGGCGCTCTGCGGCGCTTTTCGCGTTTTCGTCAACGACCTGGGCAATGTCGGCATGGCCCGCATCGCGTTCGGTGGCATGGCCGCCACGCCCAAGCGGGCGACCAATGTCGAGGAGGCGCTTATCGGGCGGCCCTGGACGATGGACACTGTCGAAGAAGCGGTCCAGGCTTTCGCTCAGGACTATCAACCCATCACCGACATGCGCGCTTCGGCCGATTACCGGCTGCTGGCCGCGCAGAACCTCCTCCGGCGCTTCTTCCTTGAAGCTACGGGGCAGGGCGAGCGACTTGAGCGGGGAGCGGCATGATGCCGGGCTGCCGATGCGGGGCGCTGAAGGGATAGAGCCATGAACAAGCTGGATATCCGCAATACGGGCAAGCTCCACGAATCCACCAAGCACGATTCCGCGGACAAGCACGTCTCCGGTCGTGCTGAATATATCGACGACATCGTCGAGCCGAGGGGTACGCTCCATGCCTATCTGGGACTTGCCAGCCGCGCCCATGCCGAGCTGGCGTCGGTCGATCTCGATGCAGTCCGCACTGCGCCGGGTGTCGTCGGCGTACTGACGGCCGCCGATATTCCGGGCGAAAACGACATTTCCTCGCCCCACAAGCATGACGACCCCGTCTTTGCCGAGGGCAAGGTCCAGTTCTATGGCCAGCCGATCTTCGCCGTGATCGGCGAGACGCGCGCTGCGGCGCGCCGGGCGGCCAAGTTGGCAAAAATCGAATATCGCGACCTGCCGGCGCTGCTTTCGATGGAAGCCGCGGTCGAAGCCGGCTCACGCCTCGTTACCGAACCGCTCAAGCTTGAGCGTGGCGACGTCGAGACCGGCATGGCCACCGCTCCCCGCAAAGTGGAGGGCCGGGTCAAGATCGGCGGCCAGGAGCACTTCTACCTCGAAAGCCAGATCGCCTTCGCGCATCCGGGCGAGGACGACGATGTGGTGGTCTATTCCTCCACCCAGCATCCGAGCGAAATCCAGCTCATGGTGGCCAACGTGCTCGACGTGCCGCAGCACGCGGTCACGGTCAATGTGCGCCGCATGGGCGGCGGGTTCGGCGGCAAGGAAACGCACGGCAATCTCTTTGCCGTCGTGGCTGCGTTGGCGGCCAAGAAGTTCAACCGCGCCGTCAAGCTGCGGCCGGACCGCGATGACGACATGGTCATCACCGGCAAACGCCACGATTTCATGGTCGACTATGAAATCGGCTTCGACGACGACGGCCGCATCCAGGCGGTCAAGGCGACGTATGCGGCGCGAGGTGGCTTCTCGGCGGACCTTTCGGGGCCCGTGACGGATCGCGCGCTCTTCCACTGCGACAATGCCTATTGGTATCCGGCGGTGCGGGTGAACTCGCTGCCGCTCTACACCAACACGGTTTCGAACACCGCTTTCCGCGGTTTCGGCGGCCCGCAGGGGTTGATCGCGGCCGAGCGCTGGATCGAAGATATCGCCTATGCGCTGGGCAAGGACCCGCTCGAAATCCGCAAGGCCAATTTCTACGGCGTCGAGAGCGATAACGTCACGCCCTACCACCAGACGGTGGAAGACAACATCATCCACAAGATCGTCGAGGATATCGAAACGTCCTCGGACTATCAGGCGCGCCGCAAGGCGGTGCTGGAGTTCAACCGCACCAGCCGTGTCCTCAAGAAGGGTATCGCGTTGACGCCGGTCAAGTTCGGCATCTCCTTCACCGCCACCTGGTACAATCAGGCCGGCGCACTGGTTCATGTCTACCGCGACGGGTCGATCCATCTCAGCCATGGCGGCACGGAGATGGGCCAGGGGCTGCACATCAAGGTCGCCCAAGTCCTGGCCGACGCGTTCGGGGTGCCGGTGGATCGGGTCAAGATCAACGCCACCACGACGGGCAAGGTGCCCAATACCTCGGCCACTGCCGCGTCCTCCGGCACCGACCTCAATGCAATGGCCGCGCTTGACGGTGCCAACCAGATCAAGGAACGGCTCCTGGCGCATGCGGCCGAGAAATTCGGTGTGAACCGCGAACAGGTGCTCTGGGATGCCGGTGGCGTTCGCGCCGGTGACAACTTCCTCGCCTTCGATGAGGTGATTGCCTCAGCCTATCTCGCCCGCGTCCAGCTCTCGGCGGCAGGGTTCTACAAGACTCCCAAGATCCACTGGGATCGCTCGACCGGTCGCGGCCGCCCGTTCTACTACTATGCCTACGGCGCGGCCGTTTCCGAAGTCACTATCGATACGCTCACTGGCGAGTTCCAGGTGGATCGCGCCGATGTGCTCGAGGACGTGGGCCGCTCGCTCAACCCGGCCATCGATATCGGCCAGGTCGAAGGCGGTTTTATCCAGGGCATGGGCTGGCTCACGACCGAAGAGCTGGTGTGGGACGCCAAGGGCGAGCTGCGCACGCATGCGCCCTCGACCTACAAGATTCCGCTGGCTTCCGACGTGCCGCCGATCTTCAACGTGCGCCTGGCGGAATGGTCGGTTAATCGCGAGCCGGCCGTGGGGCGCTCGAAGGCCATCGGTGAGCCTCCGCTTTGCCTCGCCATGTCGGTGGTGGAAGCCATTTCGATGGCGGTGGCGAGTGTCGCCGATTACAAGATCGCACCGCGCCTCGACATGCCTGCTACGCCCGAGCGCATCCTGATGGGTGTCGAGCGGATGCGGAAGGCGGCGAAATGAGCGCGCCTGGCTCACCCCCACGGGCCGGGGGCTAGCATGACGCTACGTGCGCCGGACATCGCGAGCTTTCTGTCACGCGAGCCCGTCGCCATCTGCGCCGAACTTCTCGTCGTGCGCGGCTCCTCGCCGCGCGAGGCCGGCGCCTTCATGCTCATCTCGCCCACCGGTATCCTCGGTACGATCGGTGGTGGTGCCCTTGAACATCTGGTGATCGATCGCGCGCGTAAAGTAATGGCCGAAGGCCTTCCGCCCGGTACGCTCGATATTCCGCTCGGCCCCGAAATCGGCCAATGCTGCGGTGGTCGCGTGGAGGTCGGGCTTTTCGTCGTCGACGAAGCCAAGGCTGCCGAACTCGCCTCTCGCGCCGAGGCTGAGGATGCTTCACGGCCACATGTATTCATCTTCGGGGCCGGCAATGTCGGCCATGCGCTGGCGCTGGCGCTTTCACCGCTTCCGGTCAAGGTCCGCGTCATCGACACCCGCCCCGAGGCGCTTGTGGGGCTTCCGGTCAACGTCTCCGGTGTCGCCACGGCCTTACCCGAAGCGCAGGTGCGCTCGGCGCCGCAGGGCACGAGCTATGTCATTCTCACTCATGATCACGCGCTCGACTTTCTCATCGCCGGGGAGGCGTTGCGGCGCGAGGATGCACCTTACGTCGGCATGGTCGGCTCGCGCACCAAGCGCGCCCGGTTCCGGACGTGGTTCCTCGCCGAGGGTGGGGATGAGGCTAGTCTCGACCGGCTGGTTCTGCCTATCGGGGCGCAAGGTCTTGGGGACAAACGCCCCGAGGTGATTGCGGCACTGGCGGCAGCTGAGATTTTGATACACATTGGCAACCGGGAAGCAGTTCTGCGTGCGCGGCGGGCCAAAGCGAATTTGGGGGTCGCCTTTGGAAGTTAGAGCGCCGCTGCGTCTGGAACTCGCCGGAATTACCAAGCAATTCCCCGGCGTCCTGGCCAACGACCATGTCAGTTTCGGTGTGAAGCCCGGCGAGATACACGCGCTCCTGGGCGAGAACGGCGCGGGCAAGTCGACGCTGGTCAAGATGATCTACGGCATCATGCAGCCCGATGCCGGCGAAATCCGCTGGAATGGCGCAGCCACGATCATCCCCAACCCGAAATTTGCTCGCAAGCTCGGCATCGGCATGGTGTTCCAGCACTTCTCGCTGTTCGAGGCGATGACGGTGCTGGAGAATATCGCGCTGGGCATGGATGGCAGCGTTCCGGCCCGCACGCTCGAGGCCAAGGTGCGTGAGGTCATGGCGAGCTATGACCTCAAGCTCGATCCGCATCGGGTGGTGTCGACGCTCTCTGTGGGCGAGCGACAGCGTATCGAGATCGTGCGCGCACTCCTGCTCAATCCGAGCCTGCTCATCATGGACGAGCCGACTTCGGTGCTGACGCCGCAGGAAGTCGATGCGCTCTTCGAGGTGCTCCGAAAGCTTGCTTCGGAAGGCTGCTCGATCCTCTACATTTCCCACAAGCTCCACGAGATCAAGGCGCTCTGCGACACTGCCACGATCCTGCGTGGCGGCAAGGTGGTCGATACGATCGATCCTAAGGTCGAAACCTCCCGCTCCATGGCCGAGAAGATGATCGGCGCCGGCCTCAAGGATATCGTCAAGCCCAAGGGGCGCGCGTTCGGCGAAGCCAAGCTCGTGGTGGATCGGCTGTCGATGGCGCCCGAGGGGCAGTTCGGCATGGCGCTCGACGAAGTCAGCTTCGCGGTCCGCGCCGGCGAGATCTTCGGCATAGCAGGCGTCGCTGGCAACGGGCAGAACCTTCTCCTCGATGCGTTGAGCGGGGAATTGATGGCTGCGGAAGGCGGCACCATCGCGCTCGACGGCAAGACCGTTGGCAATCTCGATACCAATGCGCGGCGCAAGCAGGGGCTCTGCGCCGTACCGGAGGAGCGCAATGGCCATGCGGCCGTGGGCGACTTTACGCTGGCTGACAACACTGTCCTCACGGCGCGCAATCGCCTCGGCATGGTCACCGCCGGGCTCATTCGCGCTGGAGCGGCCAGGACCTATACCGGCGAGGTTATCGTCTCCTTTGCCGTCAAGGCGCTGGGGCCGGGAGCTACCGCGGGCTCGCTTTCGGGCGGGAATCTGCAGAAATACATCATGGGCCGCGAGATCCTGCAGAAACCGTCGGTCTTCGTCGTGAGCCAACCCACATGGGGCGTGGATGCCGGCGCGGCCGCCGCAATCCATCAGGCCATAGTCGACCTGGCGGCATCGGGATCGGCAATCGTCGTCATCTCGCAGGACCTCGACGAACTGCTGACGCTGTGCGACACGCTGGCCGTGATAAACGAGGGGCGACTCTCCCATCCGCTCAAGGTTGGCGAGGCGTCGGTGGAGGAAATCGGTCTGCTCATGGGCGGGGTCCATGGCACGGCCGAGCAGGTGCATATCGCGCCGGGGGGCGAAGTTGCAGTTCAGGCTTGAGAAACGGCTCCAACCCAGCCGCTTCATGCTCTATGCTACGCCGGTGGCAGCGGTGATCCTGACCATGGTCGTGGGGGCCATCGTCTTCTCGCTGCTCGGCTATAACGGGCTGGGCGCGGTGCGCGAGATCTTCCTCACCCCGCTTACAAATCCCTATAAGTGGCAAGACCTTGCGGTCAAATCCGCCCCGCTCATCATCATCGCAGTGGGCCTCGCCATCGGCTATCGCGCCAATGTCTGGAACATCGGTGCCGAGGGGCAATATGTCGTCGGCGGGCTGGCTGGAACCGGCGTTGCGCTGGCGACCTACGACATGTCCGGTCCCTGGATCCTGCCATTGATGATCCTCGCAGGCATGTTGGGCGGTATGGCCTGGGTGGCGGTGCCGGCATTGCTGCGCACGCGGCTCAAGGTCAACGAAATCCTGACCACGCTGATGCTGACCTACGTCTCCATCCAGCTTCTCAACTACCTGGTCTCCGGTCCCTGGAAGAACCCGATGGGCATGGGCCAGCTCCAGACCAAGATGTTCACGGCCGACCAGTCGCTGCCCTACATCATCCCGGGCACGATCGTGCAGTTGGGCACGCCGATCGCGATCCTCGTGGCGGTGGTAGCCTGGTTCGTGATGTCCCGTTCGGTCTTCGGCTTTGAAGTGCGTACGGTCGGTGCTGCGCCGCATGCGGCGCGCTATGCGGGGTTCTCGGCCAACCGGACGATCTGGGTGGCTCTGCTCATCAGCGGCGGCCTTGCCGGTCTGGCAGGCGTGCTCGAAGCTGCGGGGCCGTTCGGGCGGATGGTGCCGCAGTTTCCCACCAATTACGGCTTCACTGCCATTATCGTCGCCTTCCTTGGCCGCCTGCACCCGCTGGGCATCATCCTCTCCGGCCTCGTCATCTCGATTTCCTTCGTCGGCGGCGAGGTGGCGCAGACGACCATCGGGTTGCCCAATGCGGCGGTCGGCATCTTCCAGGCGTTGATGCTCTTCTTCATCCTCGCTTCCGATATCTTCGTGCGCTACCGCATCAAGCGGGTCGTGCCGCAGGCCGTGGAGAGCGCGGCATGAGCGGGGAACTCGTCATTGCCATCATCATCACGGTGGTGGGTGCGGCAACGCCGCTTCTCCTCGCCGCGCTTGGCGAACTGGTAGTGGAAAAGAGCGGCGTCCTGAACCTCGGCGTCGAGGGCATGATGCTGTCGGGTGCCGTGGTGGCGTTCGCGGTGACCTACACCACGGGCAGCCCATGGCTCGGCGTACTGGCCGCCGCCTTTGCGGGTGCCGCGGTCTCGATGATCTTCGGCTTCCTCACCCTGTCACTCTCCTCCAACCAGGTGGCGACGGGCCTGGCGCTCACGATCTTCGGTACAGGTTTTTCTGCGCTCTTCGGCCAGCCCTATACCGGCAAGCCGCTCGAGCCCTTCCGCTCCGTCTTTCCGGGTTGGCTCGCCAACGATCCCTTCTGGAAGGTGATCTTCGGCTACAGCCCCCTGGTCTATTTCTCGTTGATTATGGTGGCGGTCGTCGCCTGGTTTCTCAACCGCACGCGCTCGGGGCTTATCCTGCGCGCCGTTGGCGAGAACGATATGTCGGCTCATTCGATCGGGTATTCGGTCATTGGCGTGCGCTATGCGGCGGTCGCCTTCGGTGGCGCCATGGCCGGCATTGCCGGTTCGTGCTTTCCGTTGCTGCTTACCCCGCAATGGGTTGAACGCCTTACCGCCGGACGCGGTTGGATTGCGCTGGCGCTGGTCGTGTTCGCGGCCTGGCGACCATACCGGCTGCTCCTGGGCGCCTATCTCTTCGGCCTCATCGCCACGATCGAGCTCTATGCCAAGGCGGCGGGCGGTTCGTTCAAGATCATTCCATCCGAGGTCTGGGCCTCCATGCCCTACCTCGCCACCATTCTTGTGCTGGTTCTCATTTCGCTGCGGCGCAATGGCAGCTCAAGTGCTCCGGCCTGTCTCGGCAAGCCGTTTATACCGACTAACTAACGGCCCGGGGGAACGAGGGCCGCAGTGTTAACAAGGGTTACCAGGAGAAACGCACTAATGACCATTCTGACGCGTCGTAACGTATTGAAGGCCGGCGCCGCCGCCGCTGCCCTTCCGCTCATCGGCATTCCGCGCGCCTTCGCGCAGGAAAAGCTCAAGGTCGGTTTCGTGCTGATCGGCTCGCCCGACGACAATGGCTGGAACTTCGGCCACGACCAGGGCCGCAAGAAGATGCTCGATGCCCTGGGCGACAAGGTCGAGACCACTGTCGTCACCAATGTGGCCGAAGGCCCGGACAGCGAGCGCGTGTTCCGTGAGCTGGCCCAGCAGGGCCACAAGCTCATCTACGCCACCTCGTTCGGCTACGGCGACTATGTGCACAAGGTCGCCAAGCAGTTCCCGGACGTGAAGTTCGAATGGGCCACTGGCAACCAGACCGCGCCGAACCTTTCGACCTACAACGCCCGCTTCCATGAAGGCCGGGCCGTTATCGGCACGATTGCGGGTCTCATGACCAAGTCCAACATCGGCGCCTATATCGGTTCCTTCCCGGTGCCGGAAGTGCGCATGGGCATCAATGCCTTCGCCATCGCCGCCCGCAAGGTGAACCCGCAGTTCACCCTCAAGGTCGTCTATGTCGATTCCTGGTTCGATCCGGCCAAGGAAGCTGACGCGGCCCGCGCGCTGATCGACCAGGGCGTCGACATCATCACCCAGCACACCGACGGTCCGGCGGCCCTGCAGGTTGCCGAAGAGCGCGGCATCGTGGGCGGGTTCGGGCAGGGCGCCGACATGAGCGCCTTTGCTCCCAATGCCCACCTCACCGCCATCATCGACAATTGGGGCCCGCACTACATCAAGTCTGTGCAGTCGGTCCTCGATGGCACCTGGGTCGAAAGCTCGGTGTGGGATGGCATTGCCTCGGGCGAAGTCGAGATCGGGCCCTTCAACAAGAAGATCCCGGCCGACGTCGTCGCCAAGGCTGAGGAGGTCAAGAAGGCCATCGCCGACGGCTCCCTCCACCCCTTCGCCGGACCGCTCAAGGACAATACCGGCGCCGAACGCGTCGCGGCAGGCGACGTGATCGATGACGGTGAATTCTGGGCTGTCGACTGGTACGTCGAAGGCGTGCAGGCGTAAGGGACGGGCGCGAGTGTAGCTTGCCGCCACACTCCGCCACACCCACGGAACTTCCCCGGACCTGATCCGGGGCCTATTGCCACCCTCCATTCGAGGGGCGGCATCCGTGGGCCCCGGCTTCGCGGGGGAAGTGCGGTGCTGGGGCAGTACCCCGTAACAGCTAGAGCGGCGGGGCCTCCCCCGCCGCTTTCACGAAGACCGAACTGGGACCTGACCGATGCCCGACTACATCATCTTCTGGGAATGGCTGAGCTTCGCGGTGCGCTGGGCGCATGTGGTTACCGCCATCGCCTGGATCGGCTCGTCCTTCTATTTCATCGCGCTGGACCTTGGCCTGCGCAAGACCCCGAGCCTGCCTCCGCTCGCCAGCGGTGAGGAATGGCAGGTGCATGGCGGCGGCTTCTACCACATCCAGAAATACCTCGTGGCGCCCGAATTCCTGCCCGAGCACCTGACCTGGTTCAAGTGGGAGAGCTATTTCACCTGGATCACCGGCGCCATGATGTTGGCCGTGATCTACTATGTCGGCGCCGATCTCTACCTGATCGATCGACATGTTCTCGACGTGCCCAATTGGGTCGGCATCCTCATTTCCATCGGCTCGATCGCCTTCGGCTGGTTCGCCTACGATTTCCTCTGCAAGTCACCGCTCGGCAAGTCGACAACCGGGCTGATGCTGGTGCTGTTCGCCATCCTCACCGCCATGGCCTGGGCCTATACGCAGGTCTTTACCGGTCGTGCAGCCATGCTGCACATGGGTGCGTTCACCGCCACCATCATGGCGGCGAACGTGGCGATGATCATCATTCCCAACCAGAAGATCGTCGTTGCCGATCTCAAGGCCGGCCGGGTGCCTGACGCGAAGTACGGCAAGATCGCCAAGCAGCGCTCGACCCACAACAATTACCTGACGCTGCCCGTGATCTTCTTCATGCTCTCCGGGCACTACCCCTTGGCCTTCGCGACCGAGTGGAACTGGATCATCGCTTCGCTGATCTTCCTCGAAGGCGTGGTTATCCGCCATTTCTTCAACACGCGACACGCGCGCCGCGGCAACCCGACCTGGACCTGGCCTTTGGCGATCGTCATTTTCATCATCATCGCCTGGCTTTCTTCGGCGCCCAAGCTGGGTGACAGCCAGGAAGCGATGGCGTCGCGCGCTGCGGAGCCGTTCCTCGCTGCCACGCAATTCGTGGCGGCCAAGGATATCGTCATGGGCCGTTGCTCGATGTGCCATACCGCCGAGCCGTTCTACGATGGCGTCTACGAAGCGCCCAAGAACGTGCATCTCGATAGCGACGCCGCCATCGCCAACCACGCCGCGGAAATTGCCATACAGGCTGGCTTCTCGCATGCCATGCCTCCGGGCAATGTCACCGAGATCACGCCTGACGAACGCGCGGTGCTGCTTGCCTGGTATCGCGAAGGCGCCGGGAAATGACACGCACCATTCTGCGCGGGCGCGTCTTCACCTTCATCGAGGAGCCGCAGGACATCGATGATACCGCCTCCTACCGCTACCTGGAGGACGGCGCCGTCACCATCGAGAATGGCAAGATCATTGCCGTTGGCGACTATTCGCCCGCTGGTGCGGCCGGGGCGGAGGTCATCGATCACCGGCCCAGCCTGATCACACCGGGGCTGATCGACCTGCATCTCCACTACGTGCAAATGCAGGTCATCGGCTCCTATGCCCCGGCGCTGCTCGATTGGCTGCGCGCCTATACGTTCGTGGAGGAGCAGAAGTTCGGACAGCAGGGCCATGCCGCGGCCATTGCGACGTCCTTCTTCGATGAGCTCATCCGCAACGGCACGACGACTGCGGTAGCCTATTGCTCCGTCCATCCGGAATCGGTGGATGCCTTCTTCACCGAGGCGGCGCGCCGCAACATGCTCATGGTCGGCGGCAAGGTGATGATGGATCGCAATGCCCCCGAGGCGCTGCTTGATACCGCCCAGACCGGCTACGATGATACCAAGGCGCTTATTGCGCGCTGGCAGGGCAAGGGCAGGGCGCATTACGCCATCTCCCCACGCTTCGCCATTACCTCGACGCCCGCCCAGCTCGAAGCCTCGCGCGCGCTGGTTGCAGAATTCCCCGAGTGCTACGTCCAGACGCATCTGTCGGAAAACGACGCCGAGATCGCCTATTCCATGGAGCTCTATCCGGAGGCCAAGGATTATCTCGGCATCTATGAGGATTACGGCCTCCTCGGCCGCAAGACGCTTCTCGGCCATTCGATCCATCTCAGCCATCGCGAAGCTCATGTGATGGCCGAGACAGGCAGCGTCGCCGTCTTCTGCCCGACCTCGAACCTGTTTCTCGGCAGCGGCCTCTTCGACTATGAGCGGCTGCACAAGACCGGCGTGCGCATCGGCATCGCTACCGATATCGGCGGCGGCACTTCGGTATCGATGCTGCGCACGCTCGATGAGGGCTTCAAGGTCGCCCAATTGCGCAAGCAACAGCTCTCCCCGCTCAATTCCTTTTACCTCGCCACGCTCGGCAATGCCCGGGCGCTCGGGCTCGAGGACCGTATCGGCTCGATCGCGCCGGGGCGGGACGCCGATCTCGTAGTGCTCGATAGCAGCGCCATTTCCCATATGGCACTGCGCATGCAGACCATTTCGGGGGTTGCCCAGGAACTGTTCCTGTTGCAGACGATGGGGGATGACCGTTCGGTCCGTGAGGTTTACATCGCGGGCGAGGCGGCGAAGACCCGGTTGGCTTGAAAACAAGGAGTGGGCAATTGGCCGAGTACGTCGAGAAGTCGGGCTTGAAGGTCGATTCCCAGCTCGTAGACTTCATCGAGAAAGAGGCGCTGCCCGGCACCAAGGTCGATCCGCTTCGCTTCTGGATCGGCCTGTCGCTCTACGTCACGGCCTTTGCGCCGCGCAATCGCGCCTTCCTTGCCATCCGCGACAATCTCCAGACCCAGATCGATGACTGGCACCATGCGCACGGGCCTGTCGCCAATGACCCGGCGGGCTACGAGAAGTTCCTGCGCCAGATTGGCTACATCGTTCCGGAGCCCGAGGATTTTTCTATCGAGACGACAGGGCTCGATCCCGAGATTACCAGCATCTGCGGGCCGCAGCTTGTGGTGCCGGTCTCCAACGCACGCTATGCCCTCAATGCCGCCAATGCGCGCTGGGGCAGCCTTTTCGATGCGCTCTACGGCACTGATGTCATTTCACGCGATGGCGCGCTGGCGCCCGGCAAGGGTTACAATCCCGAGCGCGGCGCCGCGGTGTTCGCCCGTGCCGCCGAGTTCCTCGATGGTGCCTTTCCGCTCACCGTGGGCAGCCACGCTGATGTTTCGAGCTACGCGCTCGATTACGCCAACGGCCTTTGCAGCATCGTCATCGACGATGGCCGCACGGCGCTGGCCGATCCGTCGCAATTCGTTGGCTATCGCCAGGTGGGCGAGGACTTGGTCCTGCTCCTTCGCCACAACGGGCTTCATGTCGAGATCAACATCGATCGCGCCAATCCGGTAGGCAAGACGCACAAGGCGGGCATTGCCGATGTCGTGGTCGAGAGCGCCATCACGACCATCCAGGATTGCGAGGATTCCGTCGCCGCTGTCGATACCGAGGACAAGGTCGCGGTCTATCGCAACTGGCTGGGCCTGATGAACGGCACCCTCTCGGAGACCTTCGAGAAGGGTGGCAAGACCATCACCCGACGCCTTAACGCCGATCGTGTCTACACCGCGCTCAATGGCAGCACGCTGACGCTCAAGGGGCGCTCGCTGCTCCTCGTGCGCAATGTCGGGCACCTGATGACCACCAAGGCCATCCTCGACCGCGACAACCAGGAGATCGGCGAGGGGCTGATGGATGCGGTGATCACCACCCTCTGCGCCCTCCACGACAAGACCAATTCGGCTACCGGGGCCATCTACATCGTCAAGCCCAAGATGCACGGGCCGGACGAGGTGGCGTTCTCCTGCGAGATATTCGGTGGCGTCGAGCGCCTTTTGGGGCTGCCCGAGAACACCATCAAGATCGGCATCATGGATGAGGAGCGCCGGACGAGCGCCAACCTCAAGGCTTGCATCAGGGCTGCACGCCACCGCGTGTTCTTCATCAATACCGGCTTCCTCGATCGCACCGGCGACGAAATCCACACCTCGATGGAAGCCGGCCCGGTGCTGCGCAAGGACGATATCAAGGCCGAAGCCTGGCTTGGCGCCTATGAGGATCGCAACGTGCTCATCGGCCTGCGCTGCGGCTTCTCCGGCAAGGCGCAGATCGGCAAGGGCATGTGGGCCAAGCCCGATGACATGGCCGAAATGCTCAAGGTCAAGATCGGCCATCCGCGTTCTGGCGCCAACACGGCCTGGGTGCCGTCGCCCACTGCTGCCACGCTCCATGCGCTGCACTACCACGAGGTCGATGTCTTCGAGGCGCAGAAGCGCCGTCACAACCAGGAGACGCCCGGGCTCGGTGCCCTTTTCTCCATGCCTGCCCTTGATCCCTCGACCCTCAGCCACGAGCAGATCGTGCGTGAGCTTGAGAACAACAGCCAGGGCATCCTCGGCTACGTCGTGCGCTGGGTGCAACAGGGCGTCGGGTGCTCGAAGGTTCCGGACATCAACAATGTCGGCCTCATGGAAGACCGCGCGACCTGCCGCATTTCGAGCCAGGCCGTCGCCAATTGGCTCCGCCATGGGGTGGTAAGCAAGGATGAGGTCGTTTCGACCTTCGAGCGCATGGCGGCTGTCGTCGACGAGCAGAATGCCGGCGACCCGATCTATCGGCCCATGGCCGGCAATTTCCAGTCGGTTGCCTTCCAGGCCGCGCTCGACCTCGCGCTGCATGGGGCCGAGCAGCCTTCCGGCTATACCGAGCCGATCCTCCACAAGCGCCGGCTGCAGGTGAAGGCGCGCGAAGCTGCCAGGGCCTGATGGCAGGCGGGGAGATCGAGATCGCCTGGTGCCGCGATCCCGGCATGGCCGATGCCATTGCCCTTTTCTTCGTGGAGAACGCCGATCCCACCTATATCTCCCACGGCGAGATCATGTTCGGTCGTGCCGTCGCGCTTGGGCAATGGGCTGACGATCTCTTCGAGCAGGTTGCACGTGAGGCCCGAGAGGCGATCGATGATCCGGCCGAGGCCTTCGCCGTGGCGCGCCTCGATGGCGAACTCGTCGGCCTCGTCGAAATCCATTTCGATGACCGCTACCACTTCGCGGTCATCAACGACCTCATGATTTCCCGCACCGCTCGTGGGGCGGGCCTGGGCAAGCGGTTCATCGACTGGGTAGAGGAGCAATGCCGCGAGCGCGGCATCCGACGCCTCTTTCTCGAAAGCGGCATCGGCAATGCGCGTGCCCACGAATTCTTCGAGCGCGAAGGCTTCGTCAAGACGGCTGTCACCATGATGCGGGAACTCTAGGCGACCCCGGCATACGGGAACTGGGCTACACCGAGGGGCGTTGGTCGGTGTCAGCAAAGAAAGGCAAGCCAATGCCCACTTACGATCCCCACAAGACCACCAACGAGGTTCGGCAGGGTAACCGCCGGCTCATGAACATGCGGGTGCTGGTAATTTCCATCGTCGCGGTGGTCGTGCTTTTCGGCCTCATCTACATCGCCTTCGCGCTCAACACCCCGCCGACCGCGCAATAAAGATGCGCCTGCGGAAGGTGACGCGGGACGATCTCACCATCGCCCGCCAGAAGCGCGGCAGAGGGTTCTGTTTCCACGATGCCGATGGCCGATTGGTCTGCGATGCGGCGTTCAAGGCTCGCATCGGCGAGTTGGCCATTCCGCCGGCCTGGCGCAATGTTCGCGTCGCGCCCTGGGCCAATGCGCATATCCAGTGCGTGGGCACGGACGAGGCGGGCAGGGTGCAATACATCTATCATCCCGATTGGGAACTGCGCCGGTCAGAGCGCAAGCTGCGCCGCCTGGCTTCGCTTTCGGCTGTAGTGCCGCGCGTGCGCCGTCGTGTCCGCAGAGATCTGGCTGCCGAGGCGGGTTCGATCGAGCTGGCGCAGGCCATTGCCGTTGCGCTGATCGATGCGACGGCCATGCGCATCGGCAGTCAGGCTTATCTCAGGCAGAACGGCACGCGCGGCGCGGCGACCCTCTTCGCGCGCGATGTGAAGGTGAGCGGCAAACACATCGAGATCGATTTTCCTGCCAAGGGTGGCAAACCAGCACATTATGAGCTCGCCAGTGAGCCATTGGCCAAGGCGTTGCAACGGATCATGACGCTTCCTGGCAGGCGTCTTCTCGTTCACCGCGAGGGCAAGAAGCTCGTTGCCCTCCACACGCGGGTCATCAACGACTACCTGCGCCAGATTTCGGGCGTAGACATTTCCGCCAAGGATTTCCGCACGCTTCGTGCCAGCGCGTTGGCGGCCGAGGCGCTGGCGCGGATCGAACCCGGCTCCTCAGATTCCGCCCGCAAACGACAGATCGCCGGCGTCGCTCGCGAAGTCTCAGAGATGTTGCTCAATACGTCCGCGATCAGCCGCAAGAGCTACATCGCGCCAAGTCTCTTCAAGCTCTTCGACAGCGGCAGGCTGCAGCAGCTCTGGAGCAACACGCCGGGGCGTCCCGAAGAACGTCTCCACGCAATTCTTGTGGCTTCGTGACGCCTCAGGCCCGCCGCCGCCGCTGCGGCGCGCGGACGGCGCCCTCGGCGAAAAGGGCGGCGGTCCGGTCCGGGTCAACGGGTGGCGACAGCAGGTAACCCTGGATGGTGTTGCAGCCCATGTCCCGGAGCACAGCAAGCTGCTTTTCGGTCTCCACGCCTTCGGCTGTCACTTCGATGCCCATGGCATGGGCCAGCGTCACCATGGCCTGCACTATGGCCGATGACGTCTGGTCTTCGCCGAGCTGGCTGATGAACGAGCGGTCGATCTTGATCCGGTCCACCGCATAGCGCTTGAGGTAGTTGAGCGAGGAATAGCCCGTGCCGAAATCGTCGAGTGCGATCTTGATACCGGCCGCGCGGAAGGCGCGCAGCGTTTCGGTGGTCACCATCTCGTCTTCGAGCAGGATGCCTTCGGTGATTTCGAGCTCAAGATCGCCTGGCCGCATGCCCGTCAGCGCCAGCAGCTCGAAGACGCGCGACTGGAATTTCGGGTTCCGCAGCTGCGCCGGCGAGATGTTGACCGCGATGGTTCGCTCCGGCCAACGGCCGCCCATTTCGAGCGCGCGACGCAGCACGGCGTCGCCCAGCGCCTCGATGAGGCCGGCACTCTCGGCCACCGGGATGAACTGGGCCGGCGAGATCGGCCCGTATTTAGGATGCGTCCAGCGCGCCAGTGCCTCGGCGCCCATGACCTTGCGGTCGGGGGTGAAGAGTGGCTGGAAGGACACCGACAGCTGGTCGTCGCGCCGCAATGCCTCGCGTAGCTCCCCCTCGACCGTATGACGGAGCTGGAGCAGTTCGTTCATGTGCTCGTGGAACACCACGGCTCGGTTGCGGCCATTGGCCTTGGCCTCGTAGAGCGCAATATCGGCCTTGCGCAGCAAATCGTGGCGCACGGCGCCGATATCGGTGTTGCAGATGATGCCCACCGACACGCCCACGAAAACGTCGCCCCCTTCGATATCGAAGGGACGTCCGATGGCCTCGATTACCCTTTCTGCTCGCCGCAATGCGTCCTCTTCGTTGACGCTGCTCTGGCAGATCACGGCGAATTCGTCGCCGCCAATGCGCGCGATGAACTCGTTGCCGCCCGTTGCCGTGACCAGGCGTTCGGCGACAAGCTGGATCAGCCGGTCGCCCGCATGGTGCCCGCGCGTATCGTTGACCTGCTTGAAGCGGTCGAGATCAAGCATGAAGAGCGTCACGGGGTGCAAGCGGCTTCGCCCGGCCAGGACGGAGGAGAGCGTTTCCTCGAAAAGCGTGCGGTTGGGCAAGCCCGTCAGTGTGTCGTGATGCGCCAGATGCTGAGCGGTGCGCCGCCCAGTCTCGACGGCTTGCGCCGATTTCCAGAGCTTGCTCACCAGCATCAGGATGACGATGCCGCCGACCAGGAGCGCGAAGCCGAGCACCGGCAGCGTTTCCTTGAGCGTGCGCAGGCCAGGTTTGTCCGGCTGCCACTGGAAGAAGGCTATGAGCCGACCGGCCTCGTTGAGGATGGGGTAGACAGCCAGGCCCTCGGCAGGAACCGACGACCCGGAAAAACCCGCCTCGCTGAAGCCGTATCGATCCGAAAGTCCGTTGGCGAAGCTGTCGTTGAGGAAGCGGACGCTCACATGCAGAAGATGAGTGCCTGCATCCTGCTGGATAGCGCCGCTATCGGAAAGCAGCGGCATCACACTCACGATCGCGGGATAGCCCGAAATGGTGGCGAAGTCCGAAACGTGCGGAATACGGGCAGTCACGCCGGTCTCGAACGCCTTGAGACCGTTGTTGCCGATGAGCTCGCGCATCCGCGCCACGAGTGGCTCATAGGCCTCCCGATCTTGCTCGTAGATTTCGGCGATCGTCGTCGCGCCAGCGCTCATGGCGTAGATCGGCTGGTCTTCCGCGTTGAGGAGGAATGTGCGGTCGTGACGGAAATAGTCATGCATCCACTGGCCGAGATTGGCCTCGACCCAGGACTGGTTGAACTTGAGCCGCGTATTGATGACCGCTGCATCGCGCCCGGCAATGCTCTCCTGGTCGTGCGGCACGCGCTCGAGCTGCTCGGACAGCACCTTGTTGACGAGCGCGGTTTCGCGCTCGAGAGCCAGCCGGTCGCTGTTGGCTGTCGACCAGAGCACGAAGCCGAGCACGCCGGCCATGACCAGCAGCAGCGAAACCGCCGCCGGTGCCAGCACACTGGCAGCGAATTGCCAGCTCTTCCAGTTCCTCAACTTCATATCTTGGGCCGCCCCCCAAAACGACGTTGTTATTGTGCCTTTGCCAGACTTGCAGACTGGTTACCGAAGGTGCTGCCGGGCCTTGGCAGCTCCTTCAGTACGTCACGCGGTCCAGGTTGGTTCTCTCGTAATTCCGGTTCGGCCGAGCGGCGACGGTTCACCGCCGCCTCCATGCCGGGTTCATAGATCATGGCGCAGTTCCGGCCATTGCCTTTCGCCTCGTAGAGCGCGATATCGGCGCGCCGCGCCATTTCGGCCGGTCCCGCCTGTCGCCGCGCGGAGAGCGCGATGCCTACCGAGACGCCGATCCGCGCTTCGTTGCCGAAAAGGTCGAACGGCTTGCCAACCGCTTCAACGATCCGTGCCGCCAGTGCGAAGGCCTCTTCGCTTTGCGCAATGGCCGGTTCGAGGATCGAGAATTCGTCGCCGCCCATTCGCGCCAGCAGGCCGGACGAGGAAATCAAGCCCGCAAGGCGCGCGCCCACCATGCGGATAAGCTCGTCGCCCGCTGGATGACCGAGTGTATCGTTGACCTGCTTGAAGCGATCAAGATCGAGCGCAAAGAGCGCCACCGGCGCGTCGGCAGCCGTTGCCTCGCCGAGACGCCGTTCGAAGCACGCGCGGTTGGGGAGGCCGGTCAGCGCGTCGTGGTTGGCCTCGTGCTCGGCCCGTGCACGTCCGGCTTCGAGCGCCATGGAATAGCGATAGAGCCGTTCAACCAGCAGGGCGAAGAGAACGGTGGCTAGCGCCATGGCAATAGCCAGCGCCGGTACGGTCTCTGCCAATAGCCGGCGACCCGGCCAATCCTGCCGCCATTCGAGGAACGCGATGATGCGGCCGCCGGTATTGATCAGCGGCAGCGTCGCCTTTTCCGGGTTTTCGGTCGTCGTCAGCCGGAAGGCGGCGTCTTCGACAAGGCTCGCTTCGCCCAGATAGCTTGCATAGTCCTCATCGAGGAAGTCGATCGCGACGTGAAGGTATTGCCGCGCCTCGTCAGGCTCTCGCGAGGGATCGGCGATCGGCATTACCGTCACCATGGCTGGCGTGCCGGCGATTTGGACGTAGTCGGCCGCGTAAGGCGCATTGCTGCGGCCGCCCGCCAGATATGCCCGCAACGCGCCGGTTGCTATGTCGGCCCGCAGGCGCGAGAGCAGGGGGGCGAGCGCCTGGAGATCAGGGGCCAGCAGTGTCGGGTCGACCGAACGGCCATTGCGCATCAGGTAGATGGGGCGGTCTCCGCCATCGAGCACCACGGTCTGCTCGTAGCCGAAGCTTTCGTAAAACTCGGCGCCCAGGTTTTCGTCGACCCATTCCGCGTCGAACGGACGAGTATGGTCGACCGCATCGCTCCAGAGTGCCCAGGATTCCTGGTTTTCAGCCTGCAAGGCGAAATAGCTGCGCAGGGTGTGGTCGATAAGAGCGGTCTGGCGCTGCACGGCGCGGGCGTCGCTATTGCTGGTCGACCAATAGAGGAAGCCGCCCACCGTGGCCGCCATGGCCAGCAGTGCAACGATAACCGGAATAACGATGACAGCCGCTGCGTGCCGGCCTCCTGCCGGCGATAAAGCGATGCCCATAAGCCCCCTCGACATTCTTGTCGCAGCGCAATCTAGAGAGGGCGGAATTTCCGCTTTGTTACTGAACGAGTTTATTGGCCGGTCTGGTAAACGAATTAAGTAGAAGCCCGGTCTCAGTCCTTGAACAGGACCTCGCGATCCTGCGTGAAATTGGCGAGCAGCGGGATACTGGCGCCCCCCAGCGCCCGCGCGGCATTGCCGATCGTACCCTCCACCACGCGGAACGGGGAGAGCCCCTGCCGGTTGATCCGCTCGAGTGCAGCGCGTGTTCGCTCGATGATGGCCTTGCGCACGAATTCGGGGAAGGCGCCATCGATGATAACCGTCTCGACATCGATCACCGCTACCGCCGCGACGATCGAGACCGCGACGTTCTGCGATACCTCATCGATCCATTCATCGAGCGCCGGCCCCAGGTCGTCGCCCCAGTCGTCCGGCGAGAGCCAGAGAACCTCCGGGTTCTTGCCTTGGGCAATCAGCTTGCGTTCAAGCACGTAGATCGATGCCACATTCATCAGCTGCGGCGTGCGCTGCGCTTGCGTTCCGGCGCCCGTCGCAGGCGCAGGCATCGAGCCCAACGCTCCCGCATTCTGCGTTCGGCCAGGGAAAAGGTGACCGTTGAGCACCAAGCCGCCGCCGATGAACGAGCCAATATAGACGTAGAGATAGTCCAGGTAATCCGAGCCGCGCCCGAAAATCAGCTCCGCGGCGCAGGCGGCCGTGATGTCGTTGTGGAAATAGACGGGCCAGTCGAGATGGCTGGCGAGGTCGGAGCGGATGTCGACCGTACGCCAGGCGTCGATATCCTCACGCGGTGCGCCGATTTCCTCGGGCCAGGTCCACATTTCATAGGGCGCCGCGATCCCGACGCCAGCCATGCGTCGCGCATGCTCGGGCGGCAGGTCCTTCATCATCTCCGCAATCCCCTCGCGCGCGAAATGCAGGATCGCCTCGGGTTTGGGGTAGGGGTAAATCTTGTGGAGGAGCTTCAGGATCTCGCCGGTGAAATTGATGAGGTAGAGATCGACGCTACGCCGCCCGATCTTGAGCCCGAAAGCGAAAGCGCCATCCGGATTGAGCGAGTAGGGCACCGATGGTTGACCGATCCGACCGCGCTGGGGATTGCCCTTGAGCAGCAGTCCGTCGGCCTCAAGCTGGTTGGTGATGATCGAGATGGTTTGCGGGGAAAGCCCTGTCATCCGGGCGATATCGGCCTTGGGCAGGCTCTTGTGCCGCCGGATCAGCGAGAGCACCAATCGCTCGTTATAAAGGCGAACGCCGGTCTGGTTCGTGCCGCGGCTGAAGCCACTGGCACGCGCAGCCTTCTCCTCTTTCGCGGCGCGCGAGGCCATCGCTTGCTCCATTAACGTTTGCGGCATCGTGACAGCAGATACCGCTGCGCAAACCGCCGCCGGTGATAGCTGCGACGCGCCCGTAAGTGCAACCGATTACGAAGGTTTTTCTCCCTCTTGGTAGTGCACATTGCCGCGCTACGTGGTCGCAAGTCAATTAATAAATCCATTGGATTAATTTATTGACAGGATCGGTTCTGCGACTGAGTATGCCTGCAAGGACGGCGAAGGCCGGGCAGGAGGATGCCTGGCGCGAACGTCCGGAGCGGAGCGTGCCGGCTGCACTCTTCGCGCAACCCCGGGAGGATTTTCATGGGTAGACTAAATCTGCTTAAGGTCGCTGCCGCCGCCACCGTTATGGCCGGCATGCTGGCCGGGACTTCCGCCTATGCCGCCGACGTGGTCGGCCTTATCACCAAGACGGAAGGCAATCCGTTCTTCGTCAAGATGCGCGAAGGCGCCCAGGCCAAGGCCACCGAACTCGGACTAGACCTGCGCACTTTCGCCGGCAAGTTCGACGGCGACAATGACAGCCAGGTCGCCGCCATCGAGAACCTGATCGCCGCCGGCGCCAAGGGTTTCGCCATCGTACCCTCGGATTCGAGCGCCATCGTGCCGACCATCCAGAAGGCGCGTGACGCCGGGCTGCTGGTCATTGTCCTCGATACGCCCCTCGATCCGATGGATGCGGCTGACGCCACCTTCGCTACCGACAACCGCAAGGCCGGCCAGTTGATCGGCGAATGGGCCAAGGGGACGCTCGGCGACAAGGCGGCTTCCGCCAAGATCGCCTTCCTCGACCTCGCGACCAACCAGCCGACCGTCGACTACCTGCGCGACCAGGGCTTCATGCAGGGCTTCGGCATCGACGTGAAGGACCCCAACAAGTACGGCGACGAGGACGATCCGCGTATCTGCGGCCATGAAATGACGGGCGGCGCCGAGGATGGCGGGCGTACCGCCATGGAGACGCTGCTGCAGAAATGCCCCGACATCAATGTCGTCTACACCATCAACGAACCGGCTGCGGCTGGTGGCTACGAAGCGCTCAAGGCAGTCGGCAAGGATGATGGCTCCGTGCTCATCGTCTCCATCGATGGCGGCTGCCCGGGCGTGGCCAACGTGAAGGCCGGCGTCATCGGCGCCACCAGCCAGCAATACCCGCTCAAGATGGCCTCGATGGCCATGGAAGCCATCCAGAAGTTCGCGGCCTCCGGTGAAAAGCCGACCGTGGATGCCAAGACCGGGTTCCTGGACACCGGTGCCACCCTCATCACCGACAAGCCGGTGGCGGGCGTGGATTCGATCACCTCCGAAGAGGGCGCCAAGCTCTGCTGGGGCTGATCGAGGATTGAATCGAAGGGGCGGTCAGCCGCCCCTTCTCGCCACGACTGATCCTTGGGAGGGGATGGTATGAGCGACGACGCAGCCGGTTCGTCATCGGCGGAAAAGGGCCTTGAAGGCGCCCAGCACGGGGTGGCCAGTTTCGACACGGACGAAAAATCGCCGCTCCGGATGGTGCAGCACTTCCTGCACAATTACCCGACGGCCATCCCCTTCATCGTGCTCATCATCGGCATCCTGATCTTCTCGGTCGCTGCCGGGTCCAAATTCTTCGCCCCGTTCAACCTGTCTCTGGTCCTCCAGCAGGTGACCATCATCGGCGTGCTCGGCATCGCCCAGACGCTGGTCGTGCTCACGGCGGGCATCGACCTTTCCGTGGGCGCCATCATGATCCTGTCGTCCATCGTCATGGGGCGGCTGGCGGTGGTGGTCGGCGTTCCCGTGCCCCTCGCCTTCGCCGCCGGGCTTCTCACCGGCACGCTCTGCGGCTTCATCAACGGCATACTCGTCGCCCTTGTGCGCCTGCCGCCTTTCATCGTCACGCTCGGCACCTGGAGCATTTACGGGGCGCTGGTGATCTTCGTATCGCGCTCCGAAACCATCCGTTCGCAGGACATCGCGGCGGCGGCGCCCTTCCTGCAATTGCTGGGCACCATCATCAAGCTGGGGGGAGGGGCCGTCATCACCTATGGCGCGGTGCTGATGATCATCCTGGCCTTCCTCATCTGGTACATGCTGGCGCGCACCGCCTTCGGCCGCCACATCTATGCGGTGGGCGACGACCCCGAGGCCGCGCGCCTCGCCGGTATCAATACCAAGGCCACACTCATCGGCGTCTACACGCTTGCCGGCCTCATCTGCGCCATTGCGGGCTGGGTCACCATCGGCCGCATCGGCGCCGTTTCCCCGCTCGCTGGCCAGAACGCCAATCTCGATGCCATCACCGCCGTCGTCATCGGCGGCACCTCGCTCTTCGGCGGACGCGGCTCCATCGTCGGCACGCTGGTGGGCGCGCTCATCGTGGGCGTGTTCCGCAACGGCCTGGCGCTCGCGGGCGTCGATGTCCTCTGGCAGGAATTCACCGTCGGCATTCTCATCATCCTCGCCGTCACCATCGACCAGTGGATCAGGAAGGTTTCGGCATGAGCGAGGTCACCCCCATCCTCTCGGCCCGTGGCCTCAACAAGCGCTATGGCCGCGTCGTCGCTCTCGACAACACCGATTTCGACCTGATGCCGGGCGAAATCCTCGGCGTCATCGGCGACAACGGCGCGGGCAAATCCACGCTCATCAAGGCGCTCTGCGGGGCGGTCATCCCGGATTCGGGCGAGGTCCGCCTCAATGGCGAGCTGGTGCATTTCCGCTCGCCCATCGAGGCGCGCAATGCCGGCATCGAGACCGTCTACCAGAACCTGGCCCTCTCGCCCGCCCTCTCGATCGCCGACAACATGTTCCTCGGCCGCGAGGTGCGCAAACCCGGCTTCCTCGGCCAGGTCCTGCGCACGCTCGACCGCAGCCAGATGCAAAAGATCGCCCGCGAAAAACTCTCCGAACTGGGGCTGATGACCATCCAGAACATCAACCAGTCGGTCGAAACCCTCTCGGGCGGCCAGCGCCAGGGTGTCGCCGTGGCCCGCGCCGCCGCCTTCGGCAGCCGGGTGGTCATCATGGACGAGCCCACCGCCGCGCTCGGCGTCAAGGAGAGCCGGCGCGTGCTCGAGCTGATGCTCGACGTGCAGCGCCGTGGCTTGCCGATCATCCTCATCTCGCACAACATGCCCCACGTCTTCGAAGTCGCCGATCGCATCCACATCCACCGCCTGGGCCGCCGCATCGCGGTAATCGACCCCAAGGCCTTCTCGATGTCGGATGCCGTCGCGATCATGACCGGCGCCATGAAGCCGCCCGCGGAGACGGTGGTGAACTAGGGAAGAGATGTTCCAAAAATGACTATGGCCCAAGCGCTCGTGCTCGAGCGTCAGCACGAATTGAAGCTCCGCGATATCGACCTGCCGATGGACGTCGGTCCGGGCATGGTCAAGATCAAGATCCATACCGTGGGCGTCTGCGGGTCGGACGTGCACTATTACACCCATGGCCGCATCGGGCCGTTCGTCGTCAATGCGCCCATGGTTCTCGGTCACGAGGCGGCCGGCACCGTTGTCGAGATCGGGCAGGGCGTCACCCATCTCAAGGTCGGCGACCGCGTCTGCATGGAGCCGGGTATTCCCGATCCCAATTCGCGCGCCTCGCGCCTGGGCATGTACAATGTCGATCCCGCCGTTACCTTCTGGGCCACCCCGCCGATCCACGGCGTGCTGACGCCATTCGTCGTCCATCCGGCCAATTACACCTTCAGGCTCCCTGACAATGTGAGCTTTGCCGAAGGCGCCATGGTTGAGCCTTTTGCCGTGGGCATGCAGGCGGCCACCAAGGCGCGCATCACGCCCGGCGACACCGCCGTGGTTCTCGGCGCCGGTCCCATCGGCACCATGGTGGCCATCGCCGCGCTCGCCGGCGGCTGCGCCCGCGTGATCGTGGCCGATCTCGCCCAGCCCAAGCTCGACATCGCCGCCCGCTACCAGGGCGTCATCCCGGTCAACATCCGCGAAAAGAGCATCGTGTCCGAGGTGAAGCGTCTCACCGAGGATTGGGGCGCCGATATCGTCTTTGAGTGTTCCGGTTCCCCAAAAGCCTGGGAAACCATCATGGACCTGCCGCGTCCGGGCGGCACCATTGTCGTCGTCGGCCTGCCGGTCGAACCGGCGCCCTTCGACATCGCCACCGCCTCGACCAAGGAAATCCGCATCGAAACGGTGTTCCGCTACGCCCACCAATACGACCGCGCCATCGCCCTCTTCGCCTCGGGTCGCGTCGACCTCAAACCCCTCATTTCGGAAACCTTCGCATTCAAGGATTCCGTAGCCGCGTTCGACCGGGCCGTGGAAGCGCGCCCCAGCGACGTCAAGCTGCAGATCCGCATGCCGGATTGACCCATGGCCACACCCCCGCCCGCGCCAGCACGTCACCTCCCCCCTTGCGGGGGAGGGACAGGGTGGGGGGTAAGCAAAGGACACAAAGCCCTCGGCCTCACCCCCTCCCTAACCCTCCCCACAAGGGGGAGGGTGGGGTTTTGTTGCTCGATCTCGGCCAAAGGCACCACCCTCCCCCTTGTGGGGAGGGTTAGGGAGGGGGAAGGCACAAGACTCCATCCCTTGCCCCGTTCATCCTCCCGAATTCTCCGTTCATCCGCCCGGCAAAATTGTGTCTATCCCCCTAGCTCCCATTCCCGGCCACAACTTCGCCTCTGCGTTAACACATTGAATTCAAACAGTTTCAAGAACTAATCCACCCGCCTCCACACCCTGCTATCCTCATACCCGTCGCCTAACCCGAAATTCCCCACCACCCACCCCCAGGAGCACCACCATGGATCTCGGACTTCGCGACAAGGTCGCCATCATCACCGGCGGTACCGTCGGCATCGGCCTTGCCGTGGCCGAGGGGCTTGCGGCCGAGGGGGCCAATCTCGTTCTCGTCGCCCGCGACCATGACCGCATCGACGCCGAAGCTTCGCGCATCGCCGACAAGTACGGAATCCTCGTCCACGGGGTTGCCGCCGACGTCGCCACCGCCGAGGGCTGCAATGCCGTCATCTCCGGCGCCCAGAAGGCCTTTGGCGGCGCCGACATTCTCATCAACAATGCCGGCACGGGATCGAACGAGACCATCCAGGATGCCACGGACGAAAAGTGGCAGTATTACTGGGACTTGCACGTCATGGCCGCCGTCCGCCTCGCCCGCGGTATCGTCCCGCAGATGAAGAAGCGCGGCGGTGGGGTCGTGCTGCACAATGCCTCGATCTGCGCCGTGCAGCCGCTCTGGTACGAGCCGATCTACAACACCACCAAGTCGGCGCTGATGATGTTCTCCAAAACCCTCTCGACCGAGGTCGTGGGCGACAACATCCGGGTCAATTGCATCAATCCGGGCCTGATCCTCACCCCCGACTGGGTGAAGACCGCCAAGCAGCTTGCCGGCGAGGATGGCTACCAGGCTCACCTCCAGGGCGTCGCCGACGAATACGCCACCATGAAGCGCTTCGGAACGCCCGAGGAATTGGCGCATTTCTTCGTCTTCCTCTGCTCGGACAAGGCGACCTACTCGACCGGGTCCACCTATTTCGTGGACGGAGGCATGCTCAAGACGGTCTGACGCGCGGAGGCGCAATGGATTTCGCGGATGCTATCGGCCTCGTTCAGCCCCACACGCCGCTGCACGTCATCTTCATTCGCATCGGCCTCGCCGCACTTTTCGGCGGCATGATCGGTTTCGAGCGCGAGCGGCATCGGGAGGGTGCAGGGCTGCGCACGCATATCCTCATCGCGACAGCTGCGTGCCTCTTTACCCTGCTCACCATCGAAATCTTCGAAACCTTCGGCGGCTCGCCCAATAGCCGTGCGGACCCCATCCGCGCCATCGATGCGGTGACCGCCGGTGTCGCGTTCCTGGGAGCCGGCGCCATCTTCCGGCGGCCGCATGACGTCAAGGGCCTGACAACCGGTGCAGGCATGTGGCTTGCCGGCGCCGTGGGCGTGGCGACGTCACTCGGCTACTACGTCGTCGGCTTCGTGGTTTCGCTCTTCGCCATCATCGTGCTGTCCCTGCTGCGCGCGCTCAAGCTCTGGATCGATGCCAAAGATGAACCAGGCAGCGAGGAACGCTAGCGCCGGTGCGGGCGTTGCTCATGGGATCAGCAAAGGAGGCCGAAATGCCTGCCAAATCCAAGGCCCAGCAGGAAGCTGCGGGCGCTGCTCTCGCCGCCAAGCGCGGCGAGCTGAAGGTGAGCGAACTCAAGGGCGCATCCAAGGAAATGTATGAATCCATGAGTGAAAAGCAGCTCGAGGAGTTCGCTGCAACCAAGCGGAAATCGCTGCCGGAACATGTCGCGAAATAGTGTGACGTTTCCCATGCTTTGTTAACGCTGTCGTCGCGCAAATCCGGGCGAAAGCGAAGTAGGGCGCATCCCCAGGTAAACCGTTTCACTCTTGTTAAGACTTGCACCCCCTAGAGTGGAGCAGTTCTACTGGGGGCTCGTATGTGGTTGATCGGCAGTATGGCCGGAGCACACAACCTCCTCCTCGTCCTGCTGGCGGCTTTCGTCTGCATAGCGGGCGTGGCGGTGGCGATACGGCTTCTTCATCGCGCCAGGAAGGCGCATGGGGGAGCACGATTTAGTTGGCTTTTCATGGTCGGGGTGTCCGGCGGCGCCGCGATCTGGTGTACACACTTCATCGCCATGATCGCCTATCAGCCCGGCGTGCCCGTGGGCTACGAGCCCGTCATGACGGCGCTTTCGGCCATGATCGCGATGATAGGCTGCTTCATTGCCGGCGCTGTCGCGGTCGAGCAGCGCCTGCCGCTCTCCTGGGAAGTGGGCGGGCTCATCTTCGGCGCGGCGGTCAGCGCCATGCACTTTACCGGTATGGCCGGCTACGTGATGGATGGCGGCCAGCACGTCATCGTGTTCAGCCCCCTTTATGCCGCGATGGCGGTTTCCATCGCGCTCCTTCTGGGCTTGGCCGGCTTTACGGTCATCAAGGTCGGTACGACGCGCGCGCATGCCATTGGCGCCACGGCGCTTCTCACCGTTTCGATCGTCGGCCTTCATTTCACGGCCATGACGGCAATGCACGATCCCGTGCTGTGCCTCTCCGGCTTCGTCGACCTGGGCTCCGGGCTCGGTCTCGCCTTCGCCGTCGGCTCGATGGGGCTCCTGATCCTTGGCACTGGTCTCGCCAGTTCCTTCCTCGATAGCTCGGTGCGCAAGGAAACATCTGCCCGCGTTCGCGAGATCATCAATCACGATGCCCTTACGGGTCTGCCCAATCGCGACTGGTTCGTGCGCGAGGCGGTCAATCTCGTGAGCGATGGGGTCAAGGACACCAGGCTTGCCGCCATCGTCATCAACATCGATCGCTTCCGCGACATCAACAACATACTTGGCCATGCCGAGGGCGATCGCGTGCTGCGCACCATCGCAAATCGCTTCAAGAGTGCGCTGATGCCGACGGAAATCGTCGCCCGTACCCGCGGCGATGAATTCGCGGTGCTGCGTGCGGTCTTCGATGACATGGATGTCCCCATGCTCATCAAGCGCCTGCAATCGGCCATCGCCATGCGTCTCGAGACACCCGATGGTGCGCTGGAAGTCTCTGCCCGTTTCGGCGTGGCTCTCTTCCCCGACGACGCCGACGATATCGAAGCGCTGCTCGACAACGCCGATCTTGCCATGAGCCGGGTCAAGAACCTTCACAACAGCGATGTTGGCTATTACCAGGCCGATCTCGATGAAGTGGCGCGCCAGCGCCGTACGATGGTGGTCGAACTGGCTCGTGCCATCGACGACGATCAGTTCGAGCTCTACTACCAGGTTCAGAAGAACGTCCAGACGCGCGAGATCGTCGGTTATGAGGCGCTGGTGCGCTGGCGCCATCCTGAGCGCGGCATGGTCTCGCCGATGGAGTTCATTCCGCTCGCCGAGCATTCGGGGCTCATCATTCCGCTGGGCGAGCATGTGATGCGCATGGCTTGCCGTGATGCCGCCGCCTGGCCGCGTCCCTACAAGGTGGCCGTCAACGTCTCGCCCGTGCAGATGCTCGATGACAGCCTGCCGCGTCTCGTGGAGCAGGTGCTCGATGAAACCGGACTCGATCCCAAGCGGCTCGAGATCGAAGTCACCGAAAGCACGCTCGTTGCCGATCCGGACCACACCGTCCGCATTCTGAAGGCCGTGCGCGCGCTCGGTGTTTCCGTCGCCATGGATGATTTTGGCACCGGTTATTCGACGCTCGCCTCGCTCAGCCTCTTCCCATTCGATCGCATCAAGCTCGACAAGGCCTTCCTTGCCGAGATCGATCGTAGCCCCCAGGCCAAGGCCATCGTGCAGGCCGTGCTGACCATCGGCAAAAGTCTCAATATCCCTGTCCTCGCCGAAGGCGTCGAGCGCGAGGATCAGATGACGATGCTGCATGAGGAAGGTTGCATGGAGGCGCAGGGCTATCTGCTCGGCCGTCCCGCACCCTCGATTGATCTGCCGGACGTGGTCGTGCCGCTGCGGCTCGTCGAGCGCGCCGGCTGATCCGTTTCGGGGTCTCGAACGAAAGAGAGGGGAAGTCCTTGCCGGGACTTCCCCTCTTTCGTGCCGGGCGCTCGGGAGGAAACGCCGGCCTCTGGTCGGTCCCCTGAGGTCCCGCCGCATTCTGGGTCGGAAGGAACACTCCACACCTGTGGCGGGAGCTGGGGAAAGCCACTGCGGATGCGCTCCTTCCCACCGTGCGCGCAATAATGAAATCGCGCACAATATGCCCGTTCGCGGCTGCGCTCTGCCGGCGAACGACGCATTCGTTCCCAGTTGATGAACTGCTCGCGCGCGTCGCGAAAGAGGCATGGGGTTAAGTGCGGTAAGACCCGCTTGCATTTTACATGTAAACTGGTTGATGCTCGCCCGAGGGGGTAGGGGAGGTTCACGCTTGGTGCAGCCCGAGGGTTCGGTTGCACGGATCAAGGCTGCTTTGGACGATGTCCTGAGCTGGCCCGAGATGGTTCGCTCCCCGCAACTGGCCCATTTCCTGCGCTATATCGTCGAGGCGAAGCTTGAGGGACGTGAGGCCGCCATCAAGGCCTATTCCATTGCGGTGGATGTCTTCGGGCGCCCCGCCGATTTCGATCCCCAAGCCGATCCGATCGTGCGGGTGCAGGCCCGCCGCCTCCGCGCGCTGCTCGAACAATATTATCAGGATGGTCGCATGCCTCATGGCGTGCGCATCGAGCTGCCCGTCGGTCGCTATGTGCCCAGGTTCGAGCTGACAGATGCCGATGAAGCCACTCCGGAAGCTATCCCGACGGCCGAGGCTCCCGCTGTCGCCCCGGTTGCGACGCTGCCGTCCCGGCGGTTCGGCTCCGGCCTCCTCATCGGCGCCTTCTTCGCCTCGGCCCTTGCCAGCCTCGCTTATCTCTTTTGGGGACAGCCGCTGCCACCCGGGCTCGACATGCCGCCCCCGAGGAAGCCGGTCGTTACCGTAGTCGATTTCCAGAACCTTGCCGGGGAAGAGGGAAAGTCGGTTGTCGGCGACGTGGCGCTGGCATTGGTGAGCGATCTCGACCGGTTCGACGACATCGACGTTGCCTATGGCTCGGCCGATCCGAAAGGCGCCGATCCTGCCGGCCCGGAAAGCTACGTCCTGTCAGGCGTCATGCGCGTCGTCGACGGCGCCGTCGAATACGGCGCTATCCTCACCCGCGCTCGCGACCAGAGCGTGCAGTGGAGCTACGCGGTATCGCGCCCCCTTTCCGAGGCGACCCGACCGCGCGCGGTAGACGAAGTGTCGCGCGGTATCGCCCTGGTGCTGGGCAGTCCACGCGGTCCGTTGCATCGCTCCGCGCGCCAATGGCTGTCGACGCACCCCAATTTCTCCGCCGTAGCCACGCCTTATCTCTGCCGTATCGCCTTCGAGGCCTACCGCGACACCGCCGATCCCGACGATGCGCAATCGGCTCGCCGGTGCTTCGCCTCGCTTCCGGCCGAAGAGCAGATGACGCCTGCCTCCCTCGCTACTAATGCCGCGCTGGTCATGGATACTGCCGCCCCGACCAAGGTCGCCGAGGAAGCCGTGGCCGCCGGCCGGCTGAGCGATGCCGCCGTCACGGCCGCCCCCATCAACAGCTTTGTCTGGGAGCAAACTGGACGCGTCGACGAAATGGCCGGCGACCTCGCCAAAGCCCGCGTCGCCTATGCCTCCGCAGTCCAGCTCAACCCGGCCAGCGCCAACGCCATAGCCGCGCTCGGGCGCCTGCTTTCGCTCGGTCCCGATTGGCAGCAGGGCGCTGACCTCGCCGATACCGCCATCCGTAAAACGCCCAATCCACCTTCCTGGTATTTCGCGGCGCCCGCGCTCAATGCGCTGCGCGATGGCGACTACCTGCAGGCGCGCCGCTATGGCGAAACGTTGGCGCAAAGTGATCGCACGCTGGGCGCGGTCGTCGTTGTGGCCGCCGCCCTTCAATCGGGCGACACAGCCATTGTCAGCCGCTACCTGCCGCAGGTGCTCGATCACCAGCCGTTTCGCGCCAACGGCATCCTGCCGGAGCTGCGGCGCCGGCTATCCGACACAAGCTTGCTTACGGCACTGGCTGCCGGGCTTGAGCGGGCAGGGGTGCCGCCAAAGGCGTTGACCGGACCCTATTGAAAATGGTGCTGTGGCGGGCACAAGGCGGCCGATGTTCAAGGCCGGGGTGGAGAGAGTTTTGGTTTTTCGTGCATTGGTGACCGACAGGAACGCAAGTGGCGAGATCGTTTCGTCGGTGCGGTCGGTCGAAGACGCTGAGCTGCCGGCGGGCAACGTGCTGGTTGCGGTCGAGTGGGCCGGTTTCAACTACAAGGACGGCCTGGCGCTGACCGGCAAGGGCAATATCGTTCGCGCCTATCCGCATGTTGCAGGCGTCGACTTCGCTGGGCGCGTCATCGAGAGCCGCAATTACCGCTATCACACCGGCCAGGCCGTGATCCTCACCGGCTGGCGTGTCGGGGAAACGCGCTGGGGCGGCTTCGCCGAGCGGGCGCGCGTGGATGCCGAATGGCTCGTGCCACTGCCGCGCCGCCTGTCCTCGCGTACGGCCATGATGCTCGGCACTGCCGGCCTCACTGCCATGCTCGCCATCAATCGGCTCAAGGAAGATGGCGTTACGCCCAATTGCGGAGATATCCTCGTCACCGGTGCATCGGGTGGCGTGGGCTCCCTTGCCGTCATGCTCCTCGCTCGCCTCGGCTACCGTGTCGTCGCCGTCACCGGCCGGCCCGAACAATCCGAACACCTGACGCGTCTTGGCGCCAGCGAGATCATCGATCGGCGCGAGTTGCTTGAACCCTCCGGCAAAGGTCTCGACGGCGAGCGCTGGGCCGCAGCCATCGATCCGGTCGGCGGGCCGCTCCTTACCGAAGTCCTCAAGAAAATTCGCTATGGCGGTGCGGTCGCTTCCATCGGCCTGGCTGGCGGCGCCAAATTCGACGGCAGCGTGCTGCCGTTCATCCTGCGCAACGTGACCCTCTTCGGCATCGACAGCGTCATGCAGCCCTATGAAGCGCGCGTTGCGGCCTGGGAGCGAATGGCCAGCCTCTTCGTCCCCGCCGCCTATGAACCGATGGTCTCCGAAGCGCGTCTCGAGGACTTGCCGGCCGAGGCCGAGAGCATCCTGGCAGGTGGCGTCGCGGGCCGCGTCATCGTCAATCCGAAGCCCGCACGCGACAACGTCGTGCCGCTTTCCACGCATTCGGGCGCGTGATAAATTTTGACTGTCCGGTCAAATAATCTGCGCTAACAATAGACTTCGCCGGGCTGTTGAGGGGACCCATGCAGAAGATTATCGAAGCGCTCGATGAGAAGCGCGCGCAGGCGCGTCTGGGCGGCGGCGAAAAGCGTATCGCCACCCAGCACGCCAAGGGCAAGCTCACGGCGCGCGAGCGCCTCGAAGTTCTGCTCGATCCCGGTTCCTTCGAAGAATACGACATGTTCGTCACCCATCGGGCCACCGAGTTCGGGATCGACGAAACCATCATTCCCGGGGATGGCGTCGTCACCGGCTGGGGCACCATCAACGGCCGCATGGTCTACGTGTTCTCGCAGGATTTCACCGTCTTCGGCGGCTCGCTGAGCGAAACCCACGCCCAGAAAATCTGCAAGATCATGGACCTTGCCGTCCAGAATGGCGCCCCTGTCATCGGCCTCAACGACAGCGGTGGCGCCCGCATCCAGGAAGGCGTGGCCTCGCTCGGCGGTTACGCCGAGGTCTTCTGGCGCAACGTCCAGGCTTCAGGCGCGGTGCCGCAGATTTCGGTCATCATGGGGCCGTGCGCGGGTGGAGCGGTCTACTCCCCGGCGATCACCGACTTCATCTACATGGTCAAGGACACGAGCTACATGTTCGTGACCGGCCCGGACGTGGTCAAAACCGTCACCAACGAGATCGTCACCCAGGAAGAACTGGGCGGCGCCTCGACGCACACCAAAATCTCCTCGGTCGCCGACGCCGCCTTCGAGAACGATATCGAGACCCTGCTCGAAGTCCGCCGCCTTTTCGATTTCCTGCCGCTCTCGGCCAACGAGAAGCCGCCGGTCGTCGCCGTCAACGACCGCATCGATCGTGGTGAGGCGAGCCTCGATACCATCATCCCCGACAGCGCCAACAAGCCCTATGACATGCGCGAGGTGATCCTCAAGATCGCCGACGAAGCCGATTTCCTGGAACTGCAGAAAGACCACGCCGGCAACATCCTCACCGGCTTCATCCGCCTCAACGGCTCGACAGTGGGCGTCGTCGCCAACCAGCCGCTGGTGCTGGCCGGATGTCTCGACATCAACTCGTCCAAGAAAGCCGCCCGCTTCATCCGCTTCTGCGACTGCTTCAACATCCCGATCCTGACGCTGGTCGACGTCCCCGGTTTCCTGCCGGGCGTGGCGCAGGAATATGGCGGCATCATCAAGCACGGGGCGAAGCTTTTGTTCGCCTACGCCGAGGCGACAGTGCCCAAGGTCACCGTCATCACGCGCAAAGCCTACGGCGGCGCCTATGACGTGATGGCCTCAAAACACATCCGCGCCGACGTCAACTACGCCTGGCCGAGCGCCGAAATCGCCGTGATGGGCGCCAAGGGGGCGGTGGAAATCCTCTATCGCTCGGAACTCGCCGACAAGGACAAGATCGCCAAGCGGACGAAGGACTACGAAGACCGCTTGGCCAACCCCTTCGTCGCGGCGGAGCGCGGCTTCATCGACGACGTGATCATGCCGCATGGCACGCGGCGCAGGGTGGTGCGGGCCTTCGAGACGCTGAAGAAGAAGAAGGCGTCGGTGCCGGTCAAGAAGCACGACAATATTCCGCTGTGATGGCGATGCAGGACGCTCGGCTCACCCCCCTCCCAGCCTCCCCCGCAAGGGGGGAGGTGCTATCCGTGGTTGTGGGACGCTTAGTTGACCGGCAACTGGATCGAAACACCTCCCCCCTTGCGGGGGAGGCTGGGAGGGGGGACTCCTGAATGCCCACCCGCGCCCAAACTCTCCGCTCCACCCCCACGGACGCCGAAAAGCGCCTCTGGCGCCTGCTCTACACGTTCCGCACCAGCGGCTATCACTTCCGCAAGCAGAGCCAGGTCGGCGACTATTTTCCCGATTTCGTCTGCCACCACGCCCATCTTGTCATCGAGGTTGACGGCGGCCAGCACTACGCCGACGCCGGGCTGGCCCATGACGCAATGCGAGACGCCTTCCTTCGCTCGCGCGGCTACGATGTCCTGCGCTTCAGCAACCTGGACGTGCTGACCAACCCAGATGGTGTCTTCGACATCGTTGCCCAATCTCTGGAAGGCCGACCAGCTAGCCCACGCCACCAGGCCATGGACGGAAAGACCGCCTGAATGATCTCCAAACTCCTCATCGCCAACCGCGGCGAGATCGCCTGCCGCGTCATCAAGACCGCCCGCAAGCTCGGCATCAAAACCGTCGCTGTCTATTCCGACGCCGACCGCGAAGCGCTCCACGTCCGCCTCGCCGATGAAGCCGTTCACATCGGCGGCTCTCCGGCCAAGGACTCCTATCTCTCGATCGACAAGATCATCGCCGCCTGTCGCGAAACCGGGGCCGAGGCAGTCCACCCCGGTTATGGCTTCCTCTCGGAAAACCCCGCCTTCGCTGCCGCCTTAGCCGACGCCGGCATTATCTTCGTCGGCCCGCCGGTAAAGGCCATCGAGGCGATGGGCGACAAGATCACCTCCAAGAAAATCGCCGCCGAGGCGGGGGTCTCCACTGTCCCCGGCCATATGGGGCTCATCGCCGATGCGGAGGAGGCGGTCAAAATCGCCACCCAGATCGGCTATCCCGTCATGATCAAGGCCTCGGCCGGTGGTGGTGGCAAGGGCATGCGCATCGCCTGGAACGACGCCGAGGCCCGTGAGGGTTTCGAGCGCTCCAAGTCCGAGGCCGCGTCGTCGTTCGGCGATGACCGGATCTTTATCGAAAAATTCGTCACCGAGCCGCGCCATATCGAAATTCAGGTGCTGGCCGACACCCACGGCAACGCCCTCTATCTCGGCGAGCGCGAATGCTCCATCCAGCGCCGCAACCAGAAGGTCATCGAAGAGGCTCCGTCGCCCTTCCTGGATGAAGCCACCCGCCGCTCCATGGGCGAACAGGCCGTCGCTCTCGCCAGGGCGGTTGGCTATGCCAGCGCCGGCACGGTGGAGTTCATCGTCGACAAGGACCGCAATTTCTACTTCCTCGAGATGAACACGCGCCTCCAGGTCGAGCACCCGGCGACCGAGCTCATCACTGGCCTCGACCTCGTCGAACTGATGCTGCGCGTCGCCGCCGGCGAAAAACTGCCGCTGACCCAGGCCGGTGTGAAACTCAATGGCTGGGCCATCGAAAGCCGCCTCTACGCCGAAGATCCGTACCGCAATTTCCTGCCTTCGGTCGGCCGCCTCACGCGTTATCGGCCGCCGGAGGAAGAGAGCAGTTCCGCCTTTGTCGTCCGCAACGACACCGGCGTCTATGAGGGCGGGGAAATCTCCACTTTCTACGACCCCATGATCGCAAAGCTCTGCACCTGGGCTCCCGACCGCGCCGCCGCCATCGAGGCCATGGCCGTGGCGCTCGATGAGTTCGAGGTCGAAGGGGTAGGGCACAATCTGCCATTCCTCTCCACCGTCATGGGTCAGCAGCGTTTCCGCGAGGGACGCCTCACAACCGGCTACATCGCCGAGGAATTCCCCGAGGGCTTCCACGGCGCCGAACTCGACGACCAGACCCTGGGCGAGATCGCCGCCTTCGCTGCCTGCGCTGCTTATCGCATCGACGGGCGCGGCTTCCTCGATGCCGGATCGGATGAATACATCCCCAGCCACCAGCGCGCCGTCCTGCTCGGCGAGCGCCGCTGGCAGTTCGACGTCACCGAGAAGGACGAGGAATTCTGGCTCTACCACTCCGGCGGCCGCACGCTGGTCGAGATGCGCTGGGAGCCCGGCGACACCATCGCCCGCGCCCGCGTCGATGGCAGCGTCCACCGCATGAAAGTCGACCGCCGCACCTCCGGCTTCCGCATCCGCTATCGCGGCGCCGACCTCGACCTCAAGGTGCTGCTCCCCCGCGTCGCAGACCTCATGCCGCTGATGCCGATCAAAGTGCCGCCCGACCTCTCCAAATTCCTGCTCTGCCCGATGCCCGGCCAGGTGGTGCGCATTGATGTCGCCGAAGGTGATATCGTCGAGGACGGCCAGCCGCTGGCCATCGTCGAGGCGATGAAGATGGAAAATGTGCTCAAGGCGGAAAAGCGCGCGCGGGTGGCCAAGGTGCGGGTGCAGCCTGGGGCGGTGCTAGCCGTGGACGAGGTGATCTTGGAGTTTTCCGAAGTATGAGCGGGCAGGGCAACAGGCACAGTGTTTGCGGCCTCACCCCCTCCCTAACCCTCCCCACAAGGGGGAGGGTGGGTGTCCTTGACGAGATCGAGCAGCAAACCCCACCCTCCCCCTTGTGGGGAGGGCTAGGGAGGGGGAAGGCCACACACACCGCCCGTCGCCATCGTCGTCTCCCTCCCCCTTGCGGGGAGGGGACAGGGGTGGGGGTGAGCCCCCGACTCCGTGCAGTCCGCCTACCCCCCACCCTGTCCCTCCCCCGCAAGGGGGGAGGTGACCTGCCATCGCAATCGCGCCCGGAGGCAGGCCATGTCCTCTGACCGCCCCACCATCACCCCCGCCACCTTCGAGGCCTGGTCGACCCTCGCCCAGCGCGAACTGCGCGACACGCCCGTCACGGCGCTCAACCGCGACTACGGCGACCTTCCCATCCGCCCGGCCTATTTCCCGGAAGACGTCCCCGCCTGGGCCCCGGCCGCCATGCCCGGTGCGGCCCCGTACACCCGTGGCGTCCGCGCCACCATGTATGCCAACCGCCCGTGGACCATCCGCCAATATGCCGGCTTCTCCACGGCGCGGGAGTCCAACGCCTTCTACCGCCAGGCTCTCGAAAAGGGCCAGAAGGGCCTCTCGGTCGCCTTCGATCTCGCCACCCATCGCGGCTACGATTCCGACCACCCTCGCGTCGTCGGCGATGTCGGCAAGGCGGGCGTCGCCATCGATTCCGTCGAGGACATGAAGCTTCTTTTCGACGGCATTCCGCTCGACCAGATGTCGGTGTCCATGACCATGAACGGCGCGGTGATTCCCGTGCTCGCCATGTTCATCGTTGCCGCCGAGGAGCAGGGCGTGCGGCCCGATCAGCTAGACGGCACCATTCAGAACGACATCCTCAAGGAGTTCATGGTCCGAAACACCTATATCTATCCGCCCGAGCCGAGCATGCGGATCGTGGGCGACATCATCGCCTACACCTCCGCCCACATGCCGAAATTCAACTCGATCTCGATCTCGGGCTACCACATGCACGAGGCCGGGGCGACGGCGGTACAGGAGCTGGCCTATACGCTGGCCGACGGCATGGATTACGTCCGCGCAGCCATGGCCCGCGGCCTCGATATCGATGCCTTCGCCGGACGCCTCAGCTTCTTCTTCGGCATCGGCATGAACTTCTTCCTCGAAGTCGCCAAGCTGCGGGCCGCGCGCACCCTCTGGTCGCACATCATGACCGATTTCGGCGCGAAGGACCCGCGCTCGAAAATGCTGCGCACCCATTGCCAGACTTCGGGCGTCAGCCTCACCGAGCAGGACCCGCACAACAACATCGTGCGCACCACCATCGAGGCGCTGGCGGCCGTTCTCGGCGGCACCCAATCGCTACACACCAACTCGTTCGACGAAGCCATCGCGCTGCCCACCGAGTTCTCCTCGCGCATCGCGCGTAACACCCAGTTGATCCTCCAGAACGAAAGCCGCGTCACCGACGTGGTCGATCCGCTCGGCGGTTCCTACTACATCGAGGCCCTGACCGCCGATCTCGTCTCCCACGCCGGCGCCCTCATCGCCGAGATCGAGGAGGAGGGCGGCATGACGCACGCCGTGCAGGCGGGCGGCCCCAAGCTCGAAATCGAAAAGGCCGCTGCTTTGCGGCAGGCCCGCGTCGACCGCGGAGAGGACGTCATCGTCGGCGTCAACCGTTTCCGGGTCGAGGACGAGGCTGCGGTCGAAGTCCGCGAGATCGACAACCGCAAGGTTCGCGAGGAGCAGATCGTGCGCCTCAACGAGTTGCGCCGCACCCGCGACGAAGCCCGTACACTGGCAAGCCTCGAAGCTCTGCGTGCCGTGGGGCGCTCCGACGGCAACCTTCTCGCTGCCGCCATCGACGCCGCACGCGCTCGCGCCACGTTGGGGGAGATTTCGCAAGCCCTGGAAGACGCCTTCGGCCGCCACCAGGCTATCACCCGCGTCATCTCCGGCGTCTATGCCAACGGCTATGACGGCGATCCGGAATACGCTGCGATGCGGGATCGCATCGCAGCGTTCAAAGCCGCCAACAACCGTCCCCCGTCAATCTTCATCGCCAAGATGGGGCAGGACGGTCACGACCGTGGAGCCAAGGTCATCGCCACCGCTTTCGCGGATCTTGGCTTCGATGTCCACCTCGGCTCGCTATTCGAAACGGCTCCCGAGGTTGCCGACCATGTGGCCGGCCTCAAGGTCGACGCCGTGGGGGTGTCCTCGCTGGCAGCCGGGCACAAAACGCTGGTGCCGGAGTTGATCGCCGAGCTCTCCTCTCGCGGCCTCGGCGAGGTCACGGTCGTCGTCGGCGGTGTCATCCCCGAACAGGATTATGCGTTTCTTCGTGACGCCGGTGTCGCCGAGATTTTCGGGCCGGGCACGAACGTGCTCGATGCCGCGAACTCGGTACTGAACCAGATCGTAGGGAGGCTGTCGAACCGATGAACAGTCGCCCGTTGTTCACCCCCTCCCTGACCCTCCCCGCAAAAGGGAAGGTGGAGCTTGTTGCTCGATTCTGCCAAAGGCACTCACCCTCCCCCGTGTGGGGAGGGCCAGGGAGGGGGAAAGCCAACCCCGTACCCACCCCATGATCGGTCGCCTCAACCACGTTGCCATCGCCGTTCCGAACCTTGAAAAGGCAACCGAGCGGTATCACCTCACTCTGGGCGCAGAGGTGTCAGAGCCTCAGGCCTTGCCCGACCACGGGGTGACCGTCGTGTTCGTTCAACTCGAAAACACCAAGATCGAGCTGCTTCATCCGCTTGGTGAAAACTCGCCCATCACCGGCTTTCTTGCCCGGCATCCGGAGGGCGGCATTCATCACATGTGTTTCGAGGTCAATGATCTCGCCGATGCCGCCGCCAGGCTGGTGGCGAGCGGCGCGCGCATTCTTGGCGACGGCAAGCCGAAGGTCGGCGCGCATGGCCTGCCGGTTCTGTTTCTCCATCCCAAGGATTTCGACGGCACCCTCATCGAGCTCGAAGAGGTCAAGCCTGAGATGCAGCCCGCATGAGCGTGCTGACCAATCTGGGCCATGCCGCGCTTGCCGAGGCGATCGAGGCCAATGGTGCAAAATTCCTGCTCGATCTGGGCCGGGCCGGCGGCGGGGAGGAGCGGCACGACGACCTCGATTGGGTCATCGGGGGCTCGCCCATCGACTATCACAATGCCATCTATGGCGCCCGTCTCGCCAAGGCGAATGCCGATGCGGGTATCGCGGCTTCGCTGGAAGCCCTAAAGCGCCGAAAGGTGCCCGGCGCCTGGCATGTTGGTCCCTCCATGCTGCCGCGCGATCTCGAAAAGCGCCTCGACCGTGCCGGCTTTACCTATGCCGGCGACGATTACGGCATGGCCGCCGACCTCTCCATCGTACCCGAGGCCGTGCGCGTGCCGGATGGCTTTGCCATCCAGCGCGTCGAAACGCGGGCCGAGCTTGATTCCTGGGTGCATGTCCTGGGCGGTGGGTTCGGCGAGGGGCCGGTGGAGGCGCGCTGGGTGGGCGATATGTATGCCCGCCTCGGCCTAGATCACCCCGAATGGCACCATTTTCTCGGCACCTTCGAGGGAAAGCCGGTCTCGACCGCGACCATGCTCTATGGCGCGGGCGTCGCCGGTCTCTATTTCGTCTATACCGATCCCGATTACCGCCGCCGCGGCATCGGGGCGGCCATGACGGTCGTGCCGCTCAAGCAGGCGGCCGATGACGGCTACAAGGCCGCCGTGCTGGGCGCATCGACCATGGGCCGCCCGGTCTATGAGCGGCTGGGTTTCCGTGAATATTGCCGCATCGGCATCTTCGAGTGGTGGCCGGAGGCTTAGGCCACCTTTTCCCCGAAGAGCTTTTCGGCCAGCGCGATGAACGTATTCCCGCGTTCCTCGAAATTCTTGAACTGGTTGTAGCTCGGCGCACCTGGCGAAAGGATCACCGCATCGAACCGGTTGCGGCGATGGGACAGCGCCTGCATCGCCGTTTCGAGGTTTTCCGCTTCCAGCACCTCGATCTGCGGAGCGGTAGCATAGGTTGCCGTCGCCAGCCGATCGCCTGTTACCGGCAGGCACACCAGCACCGTCACCCCACGCGGGGCGAGAAGCGTCGCGAGTTCCGTATAGTCCTGGTTGCGTTCGTGGCCGCCGGCGATGAGCGCGATGCGCATGCCCGGGAAGGCCGCGAGCGCCGCCTTGGTGGCTTCCGGCGTCGTCGAGATCGAGTCGTTGACGAACAGCATGCCGCCCACGATGTGCTCTTCGAGCCGATGGGGCAGCGGCTTGAACTCGGCAATGCCCTTGAGCACGCCCTCGAGCGTGCCTCCCGCCGCCAGTGCGATCTGCGCGGCGAGCCGGGCATTGTCGAGATTGTGCGCCCCCTTGAGGCGCGAAATGCTCACTGCGTCCACGATGGCCTGATCGCTCTCGCGATCGAGCGCCGGCACGAGGCGTGCCGGATTACGCAGCGCCTCGAGCACCAGCTTGTTGTCCTTGGCCCCGACACCCAGCGCCACCGGAAAATCCTTGTCGCGGTCGATGAGGTTGAGCTTGTCAGCGTAGTAATGCTCGACATCGCGGTGCCAGTCGGTGTGTTCGGGCGAAAGGTTGGTTATGGCGGCGATATCGGGCGTAAAAGCCATGTCCGCCGTCTGGTAGGACGAAAGCTCGAAAACCACGGTCTTGTACTTGTCCGCCACGTCGAGCGGCGCCACGCCCACATTGCCGCCCAGGCCCGCATCGACACCCGAATTGGTCAGCATCAGCCAGGTCAGCGTTGCCGTGGTCGATTTGCCCTTGGTGCCCGAAATGGCGACCACCTTGACCTTGCTCCGGTATTCCTCGCCCCAGAGGTTGAGGTTGGAAGTCACCGCGATCCCTGCCTCGCGCGCGATGGCGAAGATGGGGCGGTAGCGCGAGACACCCGGGCTCTTGACGATGGTGCCGAAACGGCGCGCGGCGATCGCGTCCTGCAGGTCGGACGGGGCGATGATCTCGACATCCTCGATGTCCACGTCGCCGCTGTCCACCGTCACGTAGACCTTCGTTCCGGGAGAATGGGTGCGGATGAAGTCGCGCGTCGAGCGGGCTTCTCTGCCCGCTCCATAGAGCAGCACGGGCGCATCAAAGTGCATGGGGCGAAATCCTCGCGGCAAGACTTTGGGGTATGTGATGTTCGCTACTGTCGGCCATCAGCTCAGCCAAAGCAAATTCAAGTTTGCCTTCGCCGTATTGTGTCAACAGGTCCGGCTTGAGCAATTGCACGATGGGCTCGTCCGCCCATTCCGAACGCTTGGTCAATTCATAGAGGCAGGCCGCTGCCTCGAGGATTTCGCCAACGCATTCCCAGGGCTTCTGCCCGGCGAGACCCGTGAGCTCACGGAAGGAATGCTCGTGCTCGGGCTGAGCCAGCAGATCCTGGCCGAAAATGCCGACCAGCCGCTCCTTGCTCATCACTGGCGCGAAGATCAGGAAGACGAAATGGCATTTCGGGCATTCCCCGCACCAGAGCGGGCCATCGTGTCCCGCCAGCCGGAAATTGCGATTGCAGCTTGAAAACACGTGGTCGTACTTGGTCTCACGCGCGAACAGCGAAGCGATCCGGGCCTCCGAATAGGGCCGCAGGATCGAGAAATACTGCAGCGAGCCACCCGTCGCGTTCGCCAGCACCGAGGCCAGAATCTCTTCGAACTGGATGGATTTGGAGTGCTGGTGATTGGCCTCGCGGCCATCGAAGGTCACATTGCCCTCGCTCGCCGAGCGCTCGTTGGAGAGCACGATGCGGTTGTAGCCGTAGAGCACGGCGCAAAGCGCGGCGATCATCGAATTGATGGCCGTCGAGGGCACGTGGCCATTGTAAAAGCCCGGCTCCTTGGAGAGCCGGATCATTTCCTTGTCGAGCGTGCGCGTCACATAGATCGGCGGAATGCCGATCTTGTCGACCGAGGAGAGGATCGGCCCCTTGGGGTTGACCGCGAATGGGGTAAAGGCGACATCGGCCGCCTGCAGCAGCTCGACGCTTACCAGCGAATCCTTGCCGCCGCCGATCGGCACCAGCGCACGATCCGGCAGGTCGAAGCGGGCAGGGCGGTGGTTGTCCTCTGGCGCCTCGAGCGACAGCTTGCCGAAGCGCTGGAGGTTGTTGCGGGCATAGAATTCGCCCAGCCCGTTCTCGTAGACGTCGATGACGAAAGCGCGCTCTTCGGTCGTCAACGCGATATCGGGCGCAGCGATCTTGAGTGGGGCCAGCAGCTTGAAATAGCTCACGCCCATCACGATCGCTGCGAGACCCAGCAGCTTGCCGAAGGTCTCGGTCTCAGCCGCCCGCGCATCGGCGCCAGGCGGCAATTCCAGGGTTTCGCAGAAGCGGCGGTCGTTCAGCCCGTAGTCGAAGCGAACAAGCCCCTTTGCTGCGTCGTAGACAGGCTTGTCGATGAAGAAGGTCGTTGCGGGCATGGGACCTTGTCGGTGAATCACGTCCACTAGAGATAGGTGTTCCTTGCTGCTTTGGGAACTGGGTGGGCGATGGCCTAGTAGACCCGCATCTGCAAGCGCATCACGATCTCGCTGCCCAGCCGCTGGAAGCCGTATTCGCGCATCAGGCACGACCAGCCGTTTCCCGACTTTTCGACACGGAACAGGTTGTATCGCGCCGGGTCGTCATGGCTTCCACCCTGCGCAGCACCGGCAGCCGCCACTCCGATCACCGGCACGTCGATGGTGGGGCCGGGGATCGAGTGGATCGTCGATTTGTGGGTGTGGCCATGGAGGATGACCTCGGCGCCATGCTTGGCCACGACGTCGCGGAAAAGCTGTGCACCCCAGAGGCCGAGCCTAAAGTTCCGGTCCTCCACATTGGGCGGGTGGTGGATCATCACCATGCGGAAATAGCCGGCCTCGCCAAGCACATCGAGACACCGGGCCAGCCGCCCGGCCTGCGCTTCATCGAACTTGCCGGCCGCAAAGAAGGGCGGGGTGGTGATGGCGCTCGAACAGGCAATCACGGCCACATCGCCCACCCGACGAACATAAGGGAAGGGCGACTTGTCGACCGTCTCGCCGGCAATGTAGCCGTCCCAACGCTCGCGCGCCTTTTCGAGCGCACCGCGCACATAGGCATCATGGTTGCCCGGGCAGACGCAAACCTCTTCGGGCGTGCCCACGGTCTGCAGCCAGTTGGCGGCGGTGTTGATCTCGGCATCGAGCGCCAGGTTTGTCAGGTCGCCGGTCACGGCCACAATATCGGGCGCCTGGCTGCGCATGTGGCGGATGAGATTGCTCAACCCGTCGCCATCCAGCGTCCGGTTGCGCTTGAGTTTCCAGTTGAGGAAGCCGGTGATGCGCTTGGAAAGCAGATCCTGAAAGCGGACGGGCGGCAGGGGCGCCAGGTGGATGTCCGAGATATGGGCCAGCGTTGTCATCGCGCGCCTAATGCCATGCGGCACGGCCCAAGAAAACGTCTATTTTGGACTGGCTGCAATTCAGCCGTTGCACCGACCCTGCTATTGAGAGACTCAAACTGGAGTTCGGGCATGCGACTCACTCGATGGCAGCGCCTCAGATCGCGTGTATTTCTCTTCGCCGTAGGCCTCAAGCGCCGCATGACGTTCGGCGTTCGCGTCATGCTCATCGACGACAATAAAATCTTCTTGATCCGCCATACCTATATGCCCGGCTGGCAGCTCCCTGGCGGAGGCGTCGAACCGGGCGAGAGCGCCGAGGAAAGCGCTGCCCGCGAGGTGTTCGAGGAAGGCGGGCTCAAGGTCACCGGCCCGCTCGAACTCTTCGGCATCTACCACAATGTGAGTTCGGTCACGAACCGCGATCACGTGGCGCTCTTCCTCTGTCGGCAATTCGAGCAGGCCGTGGAATTCCGCAGGAGTTTCGAGATCGCCGAAGCCGGCTGGTTCCCCCTCGATGCGCTGCCCGATGGGCTCTCGCCTGCTACAACGCAACGGGTGGCCGAAGTGTTCGGTGGCGAGCCGCGTAGCGGCGTATGGGGTGTCGTGTAGCGCTCGGGTCGAGCGCCTGGAAAAACGCCTCCCCGGCAGGACCGGGAAGGCGGAAGCTTGTCAGTGGGTGACGACGGCGCCTTCAGGCATCTCGTCGTCCGCCGGCTTGCGCACGAAGAACGCCGCCACGATGGCGAACATCGAGATCACCGCGCCCCACACGAATGCCGTGTGGATGCCGTCGGCAGTGGCGGCGACCGGGTCGACGCCACCCTGGGCCAGTTGACCTGCAGTCATCGACATCAGCGCCACGAAAAGCGCTGTGCCGGCCGCACCTGCCAGCTGCTGGGCCGTGCCGATAACCGCGCTGCCGTGCGAATAGAGCTTGCGCGGCAGCGATCCGAGGCTGGCGGTGAAGAGCGGCGTGAACATCAGCGCCAGGCCGATGCTCAGCGTCACGTGGGCGGCCAGCAGCCAGTATTGCGAGGTGTGCTGGTCGAGGAGCGTCATCGCCCAGAGTACCGCGCTCACGATGATCGAGCCCGGGATGATGAGCGGACCCGGCCCGTGCCGGTCATAGAGACGGCCGACGAAGGGCGCGATGAGGCCCATGATGAGGCCACCCGGTAGGAGCAGCAGGCCGGTCTGGAGGGCATCCAGGCCCAGCACGTTCTGCACGTAGATCGGCAGCAGGATGATGGTGCCGAATAGCGCCATCGTGCTGATCGCCATCATCACCACCGAAACCGTGAAGATCGGGGCGAGGAAGGTGCGCAGGTCGAGCAGGGCCTTGTCCTCGCGCTGGAGCGAGAGCTGGCGCCAGATGAAGAGCGCCAGGGCCACCACGCCCACGACGATCGGCAGCCAGCCCGGCACGGGGCCCGGATGGTTGGCGGCTTCACCCAGGCTGGAAAGGCCATAGACCAGTCCGCCGAAGCCGAAGACCGACAGGATCACCGAAGGCACGTCGAACGGCGCCGGACGGGGCGTCGTGACGTTCTTGATGCGCGCCATGCCAAGCGCGAGCGAGGCAAGGGCGATCGGCAGGACCAGCCAGAACATCCAGCGCCAGTCCAGAACGTTGAGGATGATCCCCGAGATCGTGGGACCGATGGCGGGGGCCACCGAGATCACGATCGAGATATTGCCCATGGTGCGGCCGCGCGAAGCGGGCGGCACCAGGTTCATGACCGTGGTCATGAGCAGGGGCATCATCGTGGCCGTGCCGACCGCCTGCACCACGCGGGCGAGCAGCAGCACCGGGAAGCCCGGCGAGATGGCGGCGATGAAGGTACCGGCGCTGAACATGGTCATGGCGAACATGAACACCGCGCGGGTGGTGAAGCGTTGCAGCATGAAGCCGGTGATCGGGATGACCACGGCCATGGTGAGCATGAAGGCGGTCGTCAGCCATTGCGCAGCACTTGCCGTGATGCCCAGGTCGGACATCAGGTGGGGTAGCGCCACGCCCATGATCGTCTCGTTGAGGATCACGACGAAGGCTGAGACGAGCAGAAGGGAGATCACGAGGCGATTGCGTCGCTCCGTGGCATCGTCAATAGGTTGCTCTGCCGGCGATGCGGCAGTCATAGGGCTGTCGTGTGTCATGATGTCGGCTCGAAAGGGCGTAAATGAAAGGGAGGCCCGCGACCGGGTTCGTCAGCGGGGCGCGCCGTATGCGCTATATCGAGCCATTGTGTCAACCCCAAGTCGGAAAGAAACCCGCTGCGGCCGCAAATGGTCGCAGCGAGCGACTGGGGCAGGGCGCATCAGCCCTTCATGAAGTCCAGTTCCGGCCCGACCGGCACGATGCGCGTCGGGTTGATGGTCACGTGGCTCCAGTAATAATGCGTCTTGATATGGTCCATGTTGACCGTCTCGGCGACGCCCGGCACGCGATAGAGTTCGCGCAGCAGCCGCGTAATGTTGGGATAATCGGCGATCCGCTGGATGTTGCACTTGAAGTGCCCGACATAGACCGCGTCGAACCGCAGCAGCGTCGTCAGCAGGCGCCAGTCGGCCTCGGTCACCACGTCGCCGGCGAGGTATCGGTGTTCGCCGAGCAGGCCTTCAACCCAGTCGAGCGCATCGAAGAGCTTGCGCACGGCGCTTTCATAGGCGTCCTGGCGCGTGGCGAAGCCGGCGCGGTAGACGCCGTTGTTGATCTCGGCATAGACGCGGGCATTGATCTCGTCGATCCGCTCGCGCAGCGGCTCGGGGTAGTAGTCGAGCGTGTTCCCGGTCAGCCCGTCGAAGGCCGAGTTGAACATGCGGATGATTTCCGAGCTCTCGTTGTTGACGATCGTGCCGGTCTTCTTGTCCCAGAGTACCGGCACGGTCACGCGGCCGGTATAGTCGGGCATGGCCTTGGCGTAGACCTGCCAAAGATAGTCCGCGCCGTTGATGGTGTCGGCGGTCGAGCCCATTTCACCGGTAAAGGCCCAGCCGGTTTCGTCCGGCATCTTGGGCGAGACGATCGAGACCGTGATCAGGTCTTCGAGGCCCTTGAGCTTGCGGTAGATGAGGGTGCGGTGCGCCCAGGGACAGGCGAGCGACACATAGAGGTGGTAACGCCCTGCCTCGGCCTTGAAGCCGCCTGTGCCGGTCGGGCCGGCGCTGCCATCGGGGGTCACCCAGTTGCGGAAGCTGGCGGCTGCACGCTCGAAGGTGCCGCCGGTCTTCTTGGTATCGTACCACTGCGTGGACCATTGTCCGTCAATCAAAAGTCCCAAGATCGGTCCCTTTCTGTTCGCTTTTCGTCATCCTAAGTCCGTATTTGGATGCTGGGTTACTAGGTGCAAATTAGACGACACACTGTCTTGAAAAACTTGGGCTTGGTCCCGACTTTCGTTTGCGCGAGGCCAATCATGGTGCTAATGCGAATTTCAGGCGTCAGGAGGCGTCTAGGATGGAGAAGGTTCTTCAGGTGACACGACGACCCTAGCAGGTCAGCAGGTGGCTGCGTCGAGCAGCCGCGATAGTCCTTATTGTGTTCCAGGACCCGTCATCATGATTGCTCCGTCGCTTTCCGCCCTTGAGGCTGCGTCCGTTCCGCTCGGCTCGCCCCTTGTCCGTTTTGCCACTTCCGCCGACGATGCCTTCGTCGAAGAGCTGCAGGCCATTGCCTTCGGCCCCGGCCGGTTTGCGCGTACGGCTTTCCGCGTCCGCGAGCGGTTCCCGATCGATCCGACGCTCAGCCTCATCGCCGAAGTCGATGGCTCGCCGTGCGGCTCGGTCTGGATGACCCCCATCAGCATCGGCGGCATCGACGGCTACATGCTCGGGCCGCTGGCCACCCACCCCAATTTCCGCAAACGCGGCGCCGGCAAGCTGCTGGCGCGCGAAGTGAGCCGGATCGCGCTTGAGCGCGGCGAGGGGAGCTTCGTGATCCTCGTGGGCGATTTCGACTATTACGGGCCGCTTGGCTACGTGCAGATGCCCGAGGGCAATGTGCAATGGCCGGGCCCCGTTGATCCCAAGCGCGTCCTCCTGCACTCTGCTGATCCGACGCTTGCCGTGCGACTCAAGGGCCCGATTGCAGCGTTTGGAGCGCGCAAGAAGGCTTAGGAGTATCTGCTGGTGCTGGCCGACGACCAACGTATCGCCCGGATCGGCCAGCGGCTCCTCGACGAACCCGAAGTTCTGGAGGAGGGCGCTGCCTTCCTTCCCGACTGGCGGCCTGACGTGCCGCCCGATCGTCCGCCCGTCGCGGCCGCCGTCCTGATCTCGCTCATCCATCGCCCCGAAGGGCTCACCGTGCTCTATACCGAGCGCTCGGCCGACCTGCGCTCGCATTCGGGGCAGGTGGCCTTTCCGGGCGGCAAGATCGATCCTACGGACACCGGTCCCGCCGCGGCGGCCCTTCGCGAAGCCTACGAGGAAGTCGGCATGCTGGCGTCGGACGCCCGCATTCTGGGCTTCATGCCCCACTACTATACCGGCAGCAACTACCTCATCACGCCCGTCGTGGCCGAGGTGCACCCGTCCGGCCTTTTCGTGCCCAATCCAAGCGAGGTCGATTCTCTCTTCGAGGTGCCGCTCGCCAAGCTCGCCTCCGAAGTCGCCTACGGCACTTTTCGCGTGCGCCGGAACGGGCAGGAGCACTCGACGCTCCAGATCGAGCATGAGGGGCATCGCATCTGGGGCATCACCGCCAATCTCACCCGCAGGTTCCGCGATCTTGCCCTGACAGGCGAAACGCAATGGTAGGTCGCGAGGAGGCCGAAACGCGGCTGCGTACTGCTGGCTGGCTGCAGAATCCGGCCCTGCAACGCATCTTCAAGGCCCTCGATGGGGGCGCGGGTCGTACGCGCGCCGTGGGCGGTGTCGTCCGCGATACTCTCATGGCGCACGATCGCACCAGCACCGACTTCGATCTGGCCACCGAGTTGTCGCCCGACCAGGTGGTCAAGCGCGCCCACGCGGCTGGCATCGCGTCCTACCCCACCGGCATCGAGCACGGCACGGTCACGCTCAAGGCCAGCGATCTCGTCGCCGAAGTCACGACGCTGCGTGAGGATGTCGAGACCGATGGTCGCCATGCGGTGGTCCGTTTCGGCACCGACTGGTCCCGCGACGCCCAGCGTCGCGATTTCACCCTCAACGCGCTCTATTGCGAGGCCGACGGCACGCTTTTCGATCCGCTCGACGGGCTCGATGATTGCCTCTCCGCCCGCATCCGGTTCATCGGCTCGCCCGAACAGCGCATCGCCGAGGATCGGCTACGCGTCTTCCGCTTCTTCCGCTTTTCAGCGAGCCACGGCCACCAGCGCTTCGACCCCACTGGCCTCGATGCCTGTCGTGAGGCCTCGAATACGCTTGGCAACCTCTCGGCCGAACGCGTGGGCTCGGAAATGACGCGCATCATCGCGCTCTCCAAGGTCTCGCGCACGTTGCACACCATGGCCGATGCCGGCATCGTCTACTTTACGGACGAGCAACTCAGGCAGCTCGAATCCTACGAAGATCTCGCGCCGTATCCCACGGGCCGGGGCCGCCTGGCGCTCCTGGTCACCGATGGCACCGCCGAAGCGCTGCAGGCTCGCTGGCGCCTCTCTAACGAGATGATCGCCGATGCCCTGGCGGTCCTGCGCGCGGCGCGGCTCGTCAATCTCGGCGCCCTCAATGAAGCCGCTTACCGCTTCCCCAAACAGGTCGAAACCGCCATCCCCGTTGCCGCCGCGATCGCCGAGCGTAACGCGGAGGAAGTGGCCCAGAACTTCCAGCGCCTCAACGCCCTCGCCATCCCCAAATTCCCGCTCTCAGGAGCAGACCTGCTCGCCCGGGGGTTCGCGCCGGGCAGGGCGGTGGGGCTCGAACTCAACCGGCTGGAGCGCATCTGGATCGATAGCGGCTTTTCGCTGGGCCGGGATGAGTTGATCGGGCGGATCGAGGGCTAGGGCAGGCGCCCTGCTGATCCCTCCTGCCACGAACCTCCCCCACCACCAGACTCTCCCACCACGGAACTTCCCCGGGCGAAGACCCGGGGGCCCATTGCACTACGCAACTCGAGTGGAGAAATCCGTAGGCCCGGCTCTGCGGCCGGGGAAGTACTGCGGTGGCGGTAGGACCCGTGCGGCCTAACGCGCGCACAACAAATCCCTCCTTCCCTCCCGGGAAGAAGTTCACCCACCCACAACCGTCCCGCTTAATGCGGCACGACCTCCACGATCCGTTCCTTGATGTGCTCAACCATTTCCGGCCGGATCACCGTTTCACCATGCGCGGTGCGCAGGTGTTCGATTTCGCGACGCACGATCTCGGCTTCGCTTTCCGCTTCGGTGTGATAGGGGCAGCCGGGAACCAAAGTCCCACAGTCAAAGCGCTTCATCGCTTCCTCCTTGGTCGTGGCCCATGTGGGGAAACGGCAGAGCCCGGTCTCGGTTCCATGACGCGACCGGCCTGCTAATCCTCGCTGAATATCCCGAGTGCGCTCAACCCTTCCAGCCAGGTGCCGCCTTCCTTGCGGACAACCTGTCGCGCCAGGATGCCGGTTTCCTGCGCCAGTGCGTCGGTCAGCTCGCGCGAATGGGTCACGACCCACACCTGGCTCCGCATAGCCGCCTTGGCGATGGCCCGTGCCAGCGCCGGCAGCAGATCAGGGTGGAGGCTCGTCTCGGGTTCGTTGAGCGCGATGAAGGGCGGTAGCCGGTAGGCGAGCAGGGCGCCCATCAGGGCCAGGAAATGCAGCGTGCCGTCCGAAAGCTCGGATGCCGCGAAGGGCCGGTTCGGCAATTCGGGAAAGCGCACCGCGAACTCGGCGCCGCGTCCCGGCATTTCCATCTCGATCCGGGCGCCGGGAAAGGCGTCAGCCACGGCTGCATCGAGGTCTCGCGTCTCGCCGCGAATGAACCGCAGCGTCGCGAACACCGCTGCCAGGTTGCTGCCGTCCGAGTGCAGCATCGGCGAAGTTACCGGGAGGGCGGGGCGTCGCAGGGGCGAGGCCGGGTCGGTGCGAAAGGCGTGATAGAACCGCCATTCGGAAAGCGCGTAGCGCACCGCGTCGATCTCGGGATAGCCGCCACGCAGGCGGGACAGTGCCGTCTCGCTAGCGAGCAGGCTGTCGTCGGCCAGCACACGCGCACCATCGGCGTCGCGCGCCCAGACCGATGGTCCCTTGCGCTCCATCAGCACCACGTTGCGTGAGCGCGTGCGAATGGTGATGGTTTCGAGCTTCACCTGCGCTTCCTCGTCGAAAGCCGCGGTGCTGATCTTGTCGGGAAAGCCGATTTCGATGCGATAGGTAGGGCTGAAACCGTCGGGGTCGGAATTGTCCCGCAGCACGCCATCGAGCGTCGCTTCGAGCACGAGGCGCGGTTCGTCCGTCACCTTGCGTCCACCGGCCCACATCAGCGAGGGCAGGCCGCCCTCGCGCGCTATTTCCTCGGAAAGCGTACCGAGCGCGGCCGCGTGGAGGAGTTCGAGCGCGCGGTAGAGGTTGGTTTTTCCAACCCCGTTGCCGCCCGCCATCACCGACAGCTTTTCGACCGGAAAGCGGATCTTGTGGATCGAGCGGTATCCGGCGATGTGGATGTCGGTGACCGACATTTGTCCTCGTTCGCTTAGGGCCAGCGCACCTCGGGCGGCATCGAGGAGAGGATAGAATTCACATTGCCTCCGGTCTTCAAGCCGAAAGTCGTGCCTCGGTCGTAGAGCAGGTTGAATTCCACATAGCGGCCGCGGCGGATGAGCTGCTCGTTGCGGTCTTCTTCCGTCCAGGCCGTCTCGAAATTGCGGCGGACCAGTTCGGGGTAGATGTGCTTGAAGGCGTTGCCCACGGACTGGGTGAAGGCGAAGTCGCGGTCCCAGTCACCCGAATTGTGGTGGTCGTAGAAGATGCCGCCGGTCCCGCGCGGTTCCTTGCGGTGGGCGAGGTAGAAATACTCGTCGCACCACTTCTTGTAGGCGTCGTAGTCGACGCCGTTATCCGTGCAGGCCTTCTTCATCGCCGCGTGGAAGTCGACGGTGTCCGGGTCTTCCTGCGTGCGGCGGCGGTCGAGCACCGGGGTCAGGTCGGCGCCGCCGCCGAACCATTGCTCACCGGTCACGATCATGCGGGTGTTCATGTGCACCGCCGGAACGTTGGGGTTCCACGGGTGGATGATGAGCGAAATGCCCGAGGCCCAGAAACTGGCGCCCTGGGCAGTGCCCGGCATCTGCTTGGCAAAATCTTCCGAGAACTGGCCTTCGACGGTCGAAATGTGCACGCCCGCCTTTTCGAAGACGCGGCCATGCAGCATCGACATTTCACCGCCACCGCCGGCGGGGCGGTCCCAGGGTTCGATGACGAAGCGGCCGGGCGCACGGTCGGCGTGCGGGCCGGTTACGGCATCTTCGAGCGCCTCCAGTTCTGCCACGATGGCATTGCGCAGTTCGCGGAACCAGGCGGAGGCCTTGGCCTTCTTGGAGTCGATGTCGAGGGGAAGTGTCATGCGAGCGTCTCGAATTGTCCGGTCTGTCTCAGTGCCTCCCCTAGCACGAGCGTTGCAGCAATTGCGACGTTGAGCGAGCGCATATCTTGTCGCATGGGGATGCGGACCCGGATATCGGCGGCCTCGGCCACGGCATCGGGCACGCCCGCGCTCTCGCGCCCGGTCATCAGCACGTCGTCGCGGCGATACTGGGCCTCGTAGCAGGAATCGCTGGCCTTGGTGGTCAGCAGAACGAGTCGCTTGCCGGCCTCCCGTCGCCAGGCCTCGAAATGCTCGAAGCTTACATGCTCGACGAATTCGACATAGTCCAGGTAGTCGAGTCCCGCCCGCCGCAAGGCCTGCCGAGAGAACGGGAAGCCCGTCGGGTGGATGATGTGGATGCGAATGCCGAGGCATGCCCCGAGCCGCAAAAGCGTGCCGGTATTCTGTGCGATATCAGGTTGGTAGAGCGCGAGGTCGATCGTCATCGATGGATTAATCGTGAACTGGAAATACCTGCGGTTTATCGGCGCAGGCAGAGGGCCTGTAAATCCAATGGGTTGTCTATGTCACACATAATCTATGCCAAAGCTCCAGGGCTGTTTGATGCAGCACTTGTCGCACCCTCCGGGTAGCTGAAAAAGCCCGGTGACACCGGATAAAAGCTCTGGGAAACTGCGAATAGTGTCGCATCGCTCGCCGCAGGGTCGCGGGCGGACTGGACAAGCGCTTGTGACAGTGCAAAAAGAGCCCGGATTTCTGCCGCCGGTTCCGTGCGGCAAATCGTCATTCCTGCTCCTGACTTCCGGGTCCGCGGGAAGCAGCAAGCTCAGTTAGTGCGGGGACAAACCGTGGCAAGCAATACACAAACTCAAACCGAGCCGACGCGGCGGGATTTCCTGTACGTCGCGACCGGTGCCGTGGGCGCCGTGGGCGTCGTGGGCGTCGCCTGGCCGCTCATCAACCAGATGAACCCGGACGCTTCGGTCCTGGCGCTGGCTTCGGCCGAATATGACCTGACCCCGATCGCCGAGGGCCAGTCCGTCACGGTCAAGTGGCGCGGCCTGCCGGTGTTCATCCGCCACCGCACTCCCAAGGAGATCCAGGAGGCCCAGGCCGTTCCTCTCTCCGAGCTCAAGGATCCGGAAACCGACGAGCAGCGCACCAAGCCCGGCCACGAGCAGTGGCTGGTGATGATCGCCAACTGCACGCATCTGGGTTGCATCCCGGTCGGCGAGAGCGGCGAGTATGACGGCTGGTTCTGCCCGTGCCACGGTTCGGTCTACGACACCGCCGGCCGTATCCGCCGGGGCCCGGCGCCCAAGAACCTGGTCGTGCCGCCGTACGAATTCCTCAGCGACACCATGATCCAGATCGGTTGATAGGGGGCCTGCCAGATGTCTGAACACTCCACTTACACGCCCTCCACCGGTATCGAGCGCTGGCTTGACGAGCGCCTGCCGATCATCAGGTTCTCCAAAGAACACCTGATGGATTTCCCGACCCCGAAGAACCTCAACTACTGGTGGACGTTCGGTGCGATCCTGGCTTTCATGCTGGTCGCGCAGATCATCACCGGTGTGATCCTGGCGATGCACTACACGCCGAACGTGGATCTGGCCTTCAACTCGGTCGAGCACATCCGCCGCGACGTCAATGGCGGCCGCATCATCCAGGGCGCCCACGCTGTCGGCGCCTCGATGTTCTTCTTCGCCGTCTACGTCCATATCTTCCGCGGCCTCTACTTCGGTTCGTACAAGGCTCCGCGCGAAGTGCTGTGGATGCTGGGCGTCATCATCTTCGTCCTCATGATGGCCACCGCCTTCATGGGCTACGTGCTTCCCTGGGGCCAGATGAGCTTCTGGGGCGCGACCGTGATCACCAACATCTTCTCGGCGATCCCGATCGTGGGCGATGCCATCATGCAGCTGCTGCGCGGCGGCTTCGCGGTGGACAATCCGACCCTCAACCGCTTCTTCTCGCTGCACTACCTGCTGCCGTTCATCATCGCGGCCGTGGTCGTGCTGCACATCTGGGCGCTGCACGTGCCGGGCAACAACAACCCGGCGGGCGTCGAGGTCAAGGAAAAGCGCGATACGCTGCCCTTCCATCCCTACTACACGATGAAGGACCTCTACGCGGTCGTGGTGTTCCTGATCCCGTTCGCCTGGTTCGTGTTCTTCGCGCCGGACATTCTCAACCACCCCGACAACTACATCATGGCCAACAGCCAGGTGACGCCGACCCACATCGTTCCGGAATGGTACCTGCTGCCGTTCTACACGATGCTGCGCGCCATCGACTTCAACGTGCTGTTCATCGACTCCAAGCTGGGCGGCGTGATCGTCATGGCCGGCTCGATGCTGATCCTGTTCGTCCTGCCCTGGCTGGACCGGTCGCCTGTGCGTTCGGGTAATTTCCGCCCGATGTTCAAGTGGTTCTACGCCCTGTTCGTGCTCAACTTCCTGCTGCTCATGTACCTGGGCGCGCAGGATCCCTCGATCGCGATCATGAACGTTCTCGCCAAGATCGCGACGGCCTATTACTTCATCTACTTCCTCATCATCCTCCCGGTGCTCGCCCGCATCGAGACGCCCCGGCCGCTGCCGGTCAGCATCTCGCAGAGCGTGCTCGGCAAGGCTCATTGACCACGGGGCTCAAGCAAATGATCAACACCAAGACCATTTTCGCTGCCCTGGCGCTGGCTGCCAGCCTGGTCGCGGCTCCGGCCGTGGCCCAGGAACATGAGACACCGCGTATCGAGCGCATGCCCTGGTCGTTCGCGGGTGTCTTCGGCACCTACGACCGCAACCAGCTCCAGCGCGGCTTCCAGGTGTTCCGCGAAGTCTGCTCGAGCTGCCATTCGGCGAACCTGCTGGCCTTCCGTAACCTCACGGAAGAGGGCGGCCCGCAGTTCTCCGAGGCTCAGGTCAAGGCTCTCGCTGCTCAGTATGAGATCAACGATCCGGACGCGTCCGGCGGCAAGCGCGCGGCGGTACTCGCCGATCGCTGGCCGGCTCCGTTCGATAACGAGCAGCAGGCGCGCGATGCCAATGGCGGCGCCCTGCCGCCGGATATGTCCGTGCTGGCCAAGGCCCGTGGCGTGACCGATCCGTTCCCGACCTGGGTGTTCAACTACTTCACCGCCTATCAGGAAGGTGGCGCGGATTACATCCATGCCCTGCTCAACGGCTATCAGGACCCGCCGCCGGCCGGTGCTGAAGTCCCTGAGGGCAAGCACTACAACGCTGTCTTCCCGGGACACGCCATCGGCATGGCGCCGCCGCTGACCGATGGCCGCGTCGCCTATGTCGCTGCTGAAGGCCAGGCCGAAGTACCCCAGACCGTCGAGCAGTATTCGGAAGACGTGTCCGCCTTCCTCTTCTGGATGGCCGATCCGCACATGGTGTCCCGCAAGGAGACCGGTTTCCGCGTGATCCTCTTCCTGCTGCTCTTCGCGGGCCTGATGTATTTCACCAAGCGCCGCATCTGGAAGGGCGTCGAGCACTAGCGACCGCGGCCCGTCGGGGAAACAGTTTTCCCCAGGGGCCTGCAAGTTGGTCGTTCCAGCCTTTCGGCTGTCATGCAAAGACCTTACAAAGGGCCCCACGGGGCCCTTTGCTTTTTCTTGCTTCTACGGGGCCTCAGGGGCGCTTTCGACTTTCTGGCAGTCCGGACCCGTTCGGTGGTCCGTGCCCTTGCGCCCTGCTGCCCGCATCCGGGCTCCATGCACACTGGAGGCATTCATGACGGAAGCAGTTCTCGGCATTATCGGCGGTTCGGGTGTCTACGACATTCCGGGGCTCGAAAACCCCCGCTGGTTGCCCATAGAAAGTCCCTGGGGCCAACCCTCGGACGCCATTCTCTTCGCCGAATATGAGGGGCTCAAGCTTCGCTTCATGCCGCGCCACGGCCGCGGCCATCGTCTGGCGCCCAACGAGATCAACTATCGCGCCAATGTCGATGTCCTCAAGCGCGCCGGCGTCACCGATCTCATCAGCATCTCCGCCGTCGGTTCCCTCCGCGACGAGCTGGCGCCCGGCACCTTCGTGCTGCCCGACCAGTATATCGACCGCACCTTTGCCCGCGCGACGTCCTTCTTCGGCAGCGGCATTGTCGGTCACGTCGCCTTCGGCGAGCCTGTCTCCGCTCGCCTCACCGGCGTCATCTCTGCGGCTGCTGACAGTGCCGGGGTCACCTGTCATGCCGGCGGTACGCTCGTCGTCATCGAAGGTCCGCAATTCTCGACGCGCGCCGAGAGCGAGATGTATCGCAAGCTCGATTGCGACATTATCGGCATGACCGCCTTGCCCGAGGCCAAGCTCGCGCGCGAAGCCGAGCTGCCTTACGCCACCGTCGCCATGGTCACCGACTACGATGCCTGGCACCCCGCCCATGAGGCGGTGGATGTGCAGGCCGTCGTCACCACGCTTGCCGCCAATCGCGCCAAGGCGCAGGCGCTTGTCGGCGCCATTGCCCGCACTTTCCCGCGCACGCTGGAGGACGATCCAGCGCGCTCCGCGCTCGCTCACGCCTTCATGACCGCGCCCGAGGTGCGTTCGCCGGGCCTGCTTTCCCGGCTCGATGCGGTGGCGGGCAGGGTGCTCGGCAACGGCAACGGAAAGTGACATCGGGCCGCTTGCCTAGCGGCCCGCCATTGTGCATGTTCGCGCGGTAGCCATTTTCGCGCACGGAAAGGATCGCAGATGTCGGCACTTCGTCTTGCCGTAACGGTCGTCAGCGTTGCCGCGACTATTGCACAGCATCCTGCAGTTCGCGCGGGCGTCCGCGCGGCTGCCCCGCACGTCCTCAATCCCCGCAACAAGGAAGTGGCCGTCAAGGCCACGCTCTCGGCCGCCTACAATGCCGGTGTCCTCACGCGGCGGATCAAGGATGCCGTTACCGGCAAATAGCCTCCCGCCTCTTTCCCGCTTCGAGAACAGACATGTCCGTCGACCTGAAGTCGCTCGTCCGCACGATCCCTGACTATCCCAAGAAGGGCATCCTGTTCCGGGACATAACCACCCTCATCGAGGACCCCAAGGGTTTCCGCGAGAGCATCCGGCGCATCGCAGATGCCCATAGGGACGGGGCCTTCACCCACGTCGCCGGCATCGAGGCGCGCGGCTTCATCTTCGGGGCGGGCGTGGCCATCGAGCTCGGCGCAGGCTTCGTGCCCATCCGCAAGCGCGGCAAGCTGCCGGGCGAGACGATCGGGCAGAATTACGTGCTCGAATATGGCGTGGACACGATCGAGATCCACGCCAACGTGCTCAACGCCAATCACCGCGTCCTGCTGGTCGACGATCTCATCGCCACCGGCGGCACGGCCATTGCCGCCATCAGCCTCCTGCGCCGCACCGGCGCCGTTGCCGACAACGCGGCCTTCGTCATCGACCTGCCTGACCTTGGCGGCGCCGACAAGCTGCGCGCCGAGAACGTCAACATCCAGGCCCTGATCGAGTTCGCCGGCCACTGAGTGGAAAGGGCCGCACAGGTGTGGCCCCTCGAACCCTCTACTGCGCAGCGTCGACAAGCGCCTCTTCGAGGCGCCCATAGCTCATGCCCATGCCGTCGGTCATTCCCGTCGCCAGCGCCCCATCCCGCGCCTCCTTGCTCTCGAACTTGAGCGTGTAGGTCAGTGTGGTGTGGGCACCTTTCTCGATGAGCGTGAGCGTGCAGAGGCACTCGCCGTCGAACCCCTCCATCCGCTCGGTATGAACGATGCGGCTAGGCACGACGATTTCCCTGTAGACGCCTGTCGTCCCGAACTGGCTCCCGTCCGCGTCGTTCCGCCAAACATAGCGATACGATCCGCCCACCCGCAGATCGATATCGCAAACCGGCATGCTCCATCCCTCGGGCCCGAGCAGCCAGCGCCGCACATGTTCCGGCCGCGTATGAAAATCAAACACCAACCGCGCCGGTGCCTCGAATACCCGCGTAACCACCACTTCGGTCTCGGACGGCTGGGTAACATCCACCGCTATGTTCATGGTTCCTCTCCTTTTTATAACGAAAAGGTTATGAAATGAAGTGACGAGAGTCAAGGTGAGAGCGGATACACGCTTACGAGCCATTGTCCCGCGACCTGGCGCTAGCATTCGGCGAGATTGTGCCAGCACGTCTCCCTCACCCCACCACCTTACTTCCCCGGCCGAAGAGCCGGGGCCCACGGATCCCTCCACTCGAGTGGAGCGGTGCAATAGGCCCCGGGTCTTCGCCCGGGGAAGTGCGGTGGTGGGGGTGAGAACGAGGGGGCAGGAGAGCCAGGAACGATCGTGCCAAAAAACTTATCCCCGTCCCCACCACCCTCCCGCATACTCCTTCCCATCCCTCCGCCAACGGCGAGGCACAGTACGCAGTGCCGCGGCGGCTGACGGCAGGACTGGATGCAGACAAGGTCGACACCTGCATCTCGCCCTGCCGCCAGGTTCTGGGAGTTGGGGGAAGTCCGGGGGCGCCTGGGCTTACGGCCTAAGTGTGACGTGACCGGCCCGGAGTGCGCTCGCGGGCAACTTGCGTGAACGGGCCTGTAGAAACCTCAAACGCTCAAGGGGCGAGGCTATGCCTCGCAATACTTCGCTAGCAAACATAGACTTGAGGCAAACCTCGCCCCGAGCCGCCAACGAACCACAAGCAAACCCGACCGGAGCAATCCGAGCCGGCGTCTTGGCGCATCTATTGCGTAACGGGTGTCGTGCCCTGCGGGGCCGGTGCCAAGCCGGAATTCTGCAGCGTCGTGCAGACCATGACGATGGCGTTGGCATTCTCGATGGTCATTGAGGGCGCGCCCTCGCCGACCAGCAGTCGGCCGACCTGGATACCCAGCTCGCTCACCAGCGGGCCGTCGGTGAAGGTCACGCCGTCCGCATAGCCCTGCACGGAGCCAACGCCCGAGCTCTTGTCGCCATAGGCCGCCGAGGCGAAGCCGTAGGAGCCTGCGTAGATGGTGAGCACGCCCGCCTTCTGGTCGCCGGCCATGCAATACCAATTGCCCTGGAAAACCTGGGCGAAGGCGCTGCCCGAAAGAGCGATGAGGAAGGCAACGGAAAGGGCGATGAGGCGCAAGGGCAGTGTCCGGGGTAAGAAGCGACTCAGGATGAGCGCGCAAGCAGTTTGTTCAAGCCCGGCACGCGGGTCAACGCCATCGCGAGCCGTATCCTGAGCGGCATCCGGTAGTCTCGCAGCTTGTTGAACCCGACGAGTTCGGCGTCATAGACCAGTTCGCCGCGCTGATTGACCGCCGTGAGGTGGTTGAAAAGCAATCCCCAGCCCGGAATGGAGGCGGAGGCGCGCTTGCCGGTGACGGTGAGCGTATAGGTCACCGTGTCACCCGGCCGCACCGGCGCCTTGAACGCCATGCTGTTGACGCCTGGTGAGGGGCCGGAAACGCCCGGTTCCTCACCCATGCCGCGCAATCGCTCCTCTTCGGCGAAAAGCGCGTCCACCATCTTGCGGTGCCCTACCGAGACGGTGTGCCAGCCGCTCGCTACCAGCCCGCCGAAATGGCTGTGCCTGGCTGCTTCCGGGTCGATGTGGAAATATTGCGGGTCGTACATCTTGCCGAAGCGGATGATCTCCTCCTCGGTAAAAGTATGCTCGCCGAGCGGAAAGGGCTCGTCGATGGTGATGTCCTCGAACCAGCGTGTCACAGCGGCGCCTCGGGATTGCGCAGTTCGACGAGATTGGCGAGCTGCATGGTCATCACCGGCTCGTTCTTCTGGTTGCGGATATCGAGCGCCAGTTCCATCACGCCCCATTGCGGGTGGTGCTGGGAGCGGTGGAGCTTGGCGATGGTCGCGGTGCCGGTAATGGTATCGCCCGCCATGAAGGGCTTGCGCCATTTGAGGTTGGAAAAGCCGAGGCCGCCGGCTGCCGCGATGCCGGAAAGGAAGCTGTCCACCAGCATGCGCAGGCTCAGCGCGCCGGTCTGCCAGCCGCTCGAGGCCAGCCCGCCGAGGAGCGAGGCCTTGGCCGCCGCTTCGTCGAGGTGGAAGGGCAGGGGATCGAACTCGCGGGCGAAGGTGAAAATCATGTCCTTGGTCAGGTTCACCCGCCCAAGCTCAATACTCTCGCCAACGGCGAGATCCTCGAAATGCCGCCGATTGGCCGTCACAGGATTCATGGTGCCGGAGGTATAGCCCTCCGGCAGGCGAATGCGAACCCCTGATCGCGTCGGGCCGCTATGCGGTCGGCGGATATTCGAGCACGGCCTCGCCCGAGACCGGATCGGTCACGCCCAGGCCGTTGCCCTGGTCTTCGAGCGTGGAGCGAACCTTGTCCAGCATGCCGATCATGGCAGGCCGGGCCGCCGCGAGGCGGTCGAAGTTCTCCCACACGCCGATGAAGCAATAGGTGCGGTCGCCGGTCTTGACCAGCGCACCGCCCTCGAACCCGATGAAAGGCTCCGTCCCGACCCTCTGACCGTCGACGAAAGCGTCTTCCATGCCCGGTTTCACCCGGAAACGCACGACATTGTACGCATGCATGATGCCCTCCCTGTCTTGCGAAGGCAGCATGATACACCCGCGCCGGAAAGGCGGTCAGTACCGATTGTGGAGGAGGTCAGCGCCCGTTGAGGGCCAGGAACGCGTCGACGATGTTCTTCGCGCGCGTCAGGGCAGCATCGGCGCCGGCTTCGAGCGGGGCGGTCGGCTGCTGTGAGAAGGACTTGCCGGTGGCAATCCGGGTAATGCGGGCGGCCCACTGGTCGCTGGCGGTCAGGGTGATGTCGAAACCCTTGTACTGGGTATTCATGGTCGTCTCCGTCAATCCTCCTCCCTTCGCGTATCTTACGTCCCGTGCGAAATCGCCCCAAACGTGGGCGATTTCAAGGTTCGAGCTGGCCGCGCGGGGTATTTCACCCATGCGCCCAGAGCAGGCGCAAGCCTCAGGTGTTGAACTTGAAGAGCATCACGTCGCCGTCCTTGACGACGTATTCCTTGCCTTCGTCGCGTGCCTTGCCCGCTTCCTTGGCCGGCACTTCGCCGCCAAGCGTGACGTAGTCGTCAAAGGCGATGGTCTGGGCGCGGATGAAGCCACGTTCGAAATCCGAGTGGATGACGCCGGCGGCCTGCGGGGCGCGGTCGCCCTTGTGGATGGTCCAGGCGCGCGCCTCCTTGGGGCCGACCGTGAAATAGGTCTGCAGGCCCAGGAGATCGTAAGCCTCACGGATCAGGCGGTTGAGGCCGGGTTCGTGCAGGCCGAGCGAGTCCAGATATTCCTTCTGCTCGGCGTCAGGCAACTGGGAGAGCTGGCTCTCGATCTCAGCGGAAATGACGATCACGGCGGCGTTGTGCGCCTTGGCATAGTCCTCGACGCGCTTGGTCATGGCATTGCCGGTGGCCGCCGAAGCCTCATCGACATTGCAGACGAACAGAGCCGGCTTGCTGGTGAGGAGCTGGAGTTCGGTGAACGCCTTCTCTTCCTCGGCCGAACGCTCGACGAGGCGAGCCGACTTGCCTTCGCGCAGCAGCGCCAGCGAGCGGTTGATGAGGTCGACGGTGAGCTTGGCGTCCTTGTCGCCGCCCTTGGCCTTCTTCTCGAGGCCCGGCAGGCGCTTCTCGAGGCTTTCGAGGTCGGCCAGCATCAGCTCGGTCTCGACCACTTCGGCGTCAGCGATCGGGTCGACCTTGTTGGCCACGTGGATGACGTTGCCGTCCTCGAAGCAGCGCAGCACATAGGCGATGGCGTCGCATTCGCGGATATTGGCCAGGAACTGGTTGCCCAGGCCTTCGCCCTTGCTGGCGCCCTTCACCAGACCCGCAATATCCACAAAGCTCATGCGGGCCGGGATCAGCTGCTGCGACTTGCCGACCGCGGCCAGCTTTTCGAGGCGCGCATCGGGGATCGCCACTTCGCCGACATTGGGCTCGATGGTGCAGAACGGAAAATTCGCAGCCTGCGCCGCGGCGGTGCGGGTCAGGGCGTTAAAGAGCGTCGATTTGCCGACATTGGGCAGACCGACAATGCCCATTTTCAGTCCCATGGATGTCTCCGAGAAAATCTTGTCCCCACATCGTGCGGATCGCGCACGATGTCAATGTGGGAGCGGGAAAGGGGTCAGGCTTCGTCCTTGCCGAAGAGCTTTTTGAGCATGGCGGCCATGGGGCCGGTCTCCGGCACCTTTGCCTGGTTCTGGTGCGGGCGGGCGGCGCGGATATGGCTCTGGCCCTTGGGCGCGGCCTTCTCGGCCTTGCGTGCTTCCGAATGCGGGCCGGATTCCCCGCCCTTGCCGCCGGCAATGGCAACCTTGTTCATGAAGCCGTTGTCGTCCTTCCTGACCAGAAGGCCGGCGCTGTCGGCCACGGCTTCCAGCAGCGGGTCGAGCCAGGTTGCATCGGACTTGGCGAAGTCGCCGAGGACGTAGTGCATCACGGCGTCCTTGGAGCCGGGATGGCCGATGCCCAGCCGCACGCGGCGGTAATCGGGCCCGATCTGCGGATCGATGGACCGAATGCCATTGTGACCGCCACTGCCGCCGCCGACTTTTACGCGCAGCTTGCCCGGCACGAGGTCGAGCTCGTCATAGAGTACGGTCACGTCCTGGGGGGCGATCTTGTAGAAATTGGTGGCCTGGACGATGGAATCGCCCGAGCGGTTCATGAAGGTCTGCGGCTTGAGCAGCAGCACCTTCTCGCCATCGATATTGCCTTCCGAGATCAGCCCGTTGAACTTCTGGCGGAACGGGCCGAAATTGTGCCGGCGCGCGATCTCGTCCACGGCCAGGAAGCCGATATTGTGGCGATTTCTTTCGTATTGCGCGCCCGGATTGCCCAGGCCGACCAGCAGATGCATCTGGCAAGTCTCCGAAATGCAAATCTTGGAAATAAAAGAGGCGACCCTTGGGCCGCCTCAACTTTTTCGCGCAAGGGCGGCCGAGGATTACTCCTTGGCTTCGGCTTCCGCTTCGACCGGGGCCGCTTCGGCTTCCTCGGCGCGCAGCGCCGACGGAGCAACGATGGTGGCGATGGTCAGGTCTTCCTCGTGGGAGTGGACTTCCACGCCCTTCGGGAGCTTGACGGACGAGATGTGGATGGTATCGCCGATGTCCTTGCCGTCGAGGTCGACAACGATCTCTTCGGGGATGGCATTGGCCGGAACGGTCAGCTCAACGGTGTGGTGCACGATGTTGAGGGTGCCGCCGCGCTTGAGGCCAGGAGCCTTGTCTTCGTTGACGAACGAGACGTGGACCTGGACATTGAGCCTGGACGAGGCACCGACGCGCAGGAAGTCGACGTGCAGCGGGTAGTCCTTGACGACGTCGAGCTGGTAGTCCTTGGGGATCACGCGGTGCTTCTTGCCGTCGACGTCAAGGGTGATGACGTGCGAGAGGAAGCCGCCGGCGTAGATGCGACGGTTGATTTCGTTGAACGAGACGGCAATCGTCTCGGGAGCCTTCTTGTCGCCGTAGATAACGGCAGGGACAAGGCCCTCACGACGCAGCTCACGAGCGGCCCCCTTGCCCACCCGGGCACGCGCCTGAGCCTTGAGCTCAATAGCATCAGCCATGGAATGTTCCATTCTGGGTTGGTGTGCGTTTTGACCCTTCAAAACACACGCGCCCGTCCTCCAGGGGTGACGAGCGCTTCATGCGGGCGGGATATAGAGGAAAGCCGGGCCATCGGCAAGTGGCAGAGGCGTGCTGCCGTGCGGGTTTTACGGGCGGCGGGCGGTGTGTCGCAGGAGGCCAATTGCGCCCACATTCTCTAGGGTCCGTACTCAACTGCACCGGCAGATGAGGTTGCGATGGCCGCCCCACCCACCGGACTTGATCCGGGGCCCATTGCCACCCTCCACTCGAGTGGAGGTAACCGTGGGCCCCGGCTCTGCGGCCGGGGAAGTTCAGTGGTTGTGGCGCGGCAGACGGACAGCGCTTGCGTTGGACACTGTCGGATGGGGAGACAAGCGCTCTGGGGGCGCCGGGACTTATTGAGTACGGACCCTAGGCCTAGGCGGGGCACTTATCCATTCCGCAACGCGGCAATCCGGTTGTTGAGATACTGCCGCACCGCCGGATCGGCCGACAGCCCGCTCGCCAGCGTCAGCGCCTCGAACGCCGCCTCCCGGTTTCCCGCCAGTGCATTGAGATGCCCCAGCGCCGCCCAATACGGCTGGTAGTCGGCCATCCGCTTGTCCGCCGCAATCGCCGCGAGGTCCTCGAGCGCTATGACTGGCCCCTCCACCTCAGCCCGCGCCACGGCGCGGTTGAGCGCCACCACCGGCGAGCCGGTCAGTCGCAGCAGGTGATCATAGAGTGCAACCACGGCCGGCCAGGTCGGCGCGCCGCGCAGCCGACGTGCGGCATGGGCCGACTGGATCGCCGCCTCGATCTGGTAGCGTCCGCTTGGCCCGCCGGCATTGGCCTGTTGCAGCAGGTTCTCGGCCAGGTCGATCTGCCAGTCGTCCCATAGAGACGTATCCTGCTCGTCCAGCGGCACATAGGCGCCGTCCGGCGAGCGACGCGCGCTGCGGCGGGCCTCGGTGTAGAGCATCAGCGCCAGCATGCCCTTGGCCTCGGGCTCCTCGGGCATGAGCGAGACGACGAGCTGGCCCAGCCAGATGGCTTCTTCGGCCAGTTGGGCCGAGCCCGTCTCACCGATCTCGCCCCAGCCCTTGGCATAGGCGGCGTAGATCGCCTCGAGCACGGCATCGAGCCGTTCGGGCAATTCCTCGCGCTCGGGAACGCGGAACGGGATGCCGGCTTCCTTGATGCGCGTCTTGGCGCGCACCAGTCGCTGCCCCATCGTGGCAGGCGGGATGAGGAAGGCGGCGGCGATGTCCTGGGCGGTGAGGCCGAGGATGGTCTGCAGGATCAGCGGCGCCCGCATGCCGCGTTCGATAGCGGGGTGGGCACAGGCGAACATCAGCGCCAGGCGTCTGTCGGGAATCTCATCGGGCGTTTCCATGGCGGCTTCGATCTCGTCGGCGATGAGCTTCAGATGCGTCTCGCCCGCCGTTCGCGTCTGGCGGCGGCGTACCGCGTCGGTCTGGCGGCGCCGCGCCACGGTGAGGAGCCAGGCGTCCGGGTTGGAGGGAACGCCGTCCTCCGGCCACATGCGCAGGGCCGTGGCGAAGGCCTCGGCCAGCGCATCCTCGGCGCCCGCGACGTCGCGCGTCCGGGCTGCCAGGAAGGCAACGAGGCGACCGTAGCTTTCACGCGCCACGCGCTCGGCGGCGCGGCGCGCCTCGTTGCCCATCTGGTTCATGGTTCAGTTGCCCGTCAGTTCCCAGATCGGGCGCACTTCCACCGTGCCGTTCTGGGCAGCAGGGCAGCGGGCGGCCCAGGCGACGGCCTGGTCGAGGTCGGGAGCTTCGATCATGTAGAAGCCGCCGAACTGTTCCTTGGTGTCGGCATAAGGGCCGTCGAGCACCTCGGTCTTGCCGTCGGTAACGCGCACGCTGGCGGCGGTATCGGTGAACTGCAGGCGCTCGCCGCCCAGCAGCACGCCGGCCTTCTTCATGGCCTCATTGAAGGCAGCATAGTCGCTCGACATCGCGGTCACGTTGGACTGCGCGCCGTTCCGGTAGATGTTCTCGTCCTGGTGGATCAACAGCAAGTAGCGCATCTGGATTTTCCCTTGAATGGCCGGAGCACCGTGCCCCGATGATACAATGTCGGGGCAGGGGCGGCCATTTCGACCGCCGCCGCAAAAATCTACGAAAAGTTTGCGAACTGGCGCACCTCGATCTTCCCCCAAGTCGCGGCCGGGCACTTGGCGGCCCATTTGAGCGCCTCGTCCATATTGGCCGCTTCGATGATGTAATAGCCGCCGAACTGCTCGCGCGTTTCGGCATAGGGGCCGTCATGGACCTTCAACTCGCCGTCTTCGAGATTGATGGTCTTGGCCTTGGTGGTGGGGGTGAGAGGCGCGGTATCGACAAAGGCGCCGGCCTTGGTCAGGGCGTCCTGGTAGGCATACATGGTCTGCATGAAGCCGCGCATGTCCTCGGGGCTGATCTTGGAGCCCGCGACTTCGTCGGCATAGAGCATGAGCAGGTATTTCATTTCTCTCTCCTCGCTGTGCGGTGCCGGGCAGCATAGCCCGTCGCAACAATGTCGCGCGAGGGAGGTCGATTTCGACAGGCGGGCGGAAATTCCGCCGCCCGTCGTGAGGAGTGGTGGTTACCAGCTCTGGCCGGCGGGCGCCTGCCAGAAGGGGCGGATTTCGATCGAGCCGTAGCGAGCGCCCGGGCACGTCTTGGCGAATTCGATCGCCGCGTCGAGGTCCGGAACGTCGAGCATGAAATAGCCGGCGAACTGTTCCTTGGTGTCGGCATAGGGGCCGTCGAGCACGTCGGCCTTGCCGTTCTTGACGCGAACGGTGGTCGCAGCGCGGCTGGGCTCGAGCCGTTCGCCGGGGCTGCCTGCCTTGGCGAGCGCCTGGTTGAAGGCACCCCATTCGGCTCCGAACTGCTTCATTTCTTCGGGCGTCGCCTTGGCCATCTCAGCTTCGTTGTAGTTGATGAGGCACATGAAACGCATGGTCTTTCTCCCGTTAGGTGTAGCTCGGAACACCGTGTCCCGATGCTACAATGACGGAGAGGTCGACGTCATTTCGACTTTTCAGACAAAAAAGTTGCGACGGCCGAAAAAATCAGTCGAAGAGGCTCGAAACGCTCTGCTCGGAAGCGGTGCGGGCGATGGCTTCGCCGATGAGCTGGTCGATCGAGATGCGGCGGATATTGGGGGCCGCCTTGACCGCTTCGGTCTCGGCGATCGAGTCGGTGATCACCAGTTCCTTGAGCTTGGACTTGGCCACGCGCTCGGCCGCGCCTTCGGAGAGCACGCCGTGGGTGATGTAGGCCGAAACTTCCTTGGCGCCCGCCTTGAGTAGGGCCTCGGCGGCGTTGACCAGCGTGCCACCGGAATCGACGATGTCGTCGATCATGATGCAGGCCTGGCCCGACACGTCGCCGATGATGTTCATCACTTCCGAGACGCCGGCGCGCGGACGGCGCTTGTCGACGATGGCGAGGTTGGCGCCGATGCGCTGAGCCACGTTGCGGGCACGCACCACGCCGCCGACGTCGGGGGAGACGATCATGACGTTCTTGACGTCATAATGCTCCTGGATATCGCGGGTCAGCACCGGGGCGGCATAGAGGTTATCGACCGGCAGGTCGAAGAAACCCTGGATCTGGGCGGCGTGCAGGTCCAGCGTCAGTACGCGGTTGGCGCCTGCCGTGGTGATGAGGTTGGAGACCAGCTTGGCTGAAATGGGCGTACGCGGCGCCGACTTGCGGTCCTGCCGGGCATAGCCGAAATAGGGGATCACCGCCGTGATGCGGCGCGCCGAGGAACGGCGCAGAGCGTCGATCAGGATCAGCAGTTCCATCAGGTGGTCGTTCGCCGGGAACGAAGTGGACTGCAAAACAAAAACGTCCTCACCGCGGACGTTTTCGTGAATCTCGACAAAGACTTCCTTGTCGGCAAATCGTTTGACCGTGCAATCGGTCAACGGCAGTTCGAGATAGCTGGATACAGCCTCGGCGAGCGCCCGGTTGGAGTTGCCCGTCACCAGTTTCATAGCGCCACCTGCTGCTTGGATGCCCCGGACGCCGGACTCTCGCGGTCAGCGCCTCGCTCGCGGGCACCCTTAGCGCGCACCGCCTTCCTGCGCAACGGCCCAGTTAGTAGCAGAACCAATGATCGTTAGAAGAGTCCTATTACAGAGAGTTGACGGCCAGCCTTGGTGCCCTGGTGCGTCGCGTAGCGATGCGAGAAGTAGCGCTCCGGCGAGGCATAGGTGCACGAGCCTGCCTGCTCCACCGCGATGCCTGCCGCTTCAAGCCGGGCACGGACGAAGCCGGGCAGGTCGAAATGCTCCTTGCCTCCCGGCGGCGTCGCGATATGCGCCGCTGCATCTGGATTGATCGCCACGAGGTCGGCGGCGAATTGTGGACCCACTTCATAATTGGCGCCCGAAATCGTCGGTCCGATTACCGCTACGATTCGTTCACGCCGAGCGCCCAGAGCCTCCATGGCGGCGATGGTGTTCTCGGCAATGCCGTGCACCGCGCCCTTCCAGCCGGCATGGGCAATCCCGACCACGCCCGCCTCGCCATCGGCGAAGGCGATCGGCGTGCAGTCGGCGGTGAGGATGCCGAGCAGCAGTCCCGGCTGATTGGTCACCAGCGCGTCGGCGTCAGGCCGTTCGCCGTCAACCGGCAGGGAAGTCAGCGTCACCACCCGGTTGGAATGCGTCTGCGTCAGCGTCGCCAGCCGGTCGAAACCCAGTGCCTCCAGGATGGCGGCGCGATTGCCGGCCACGATGGCACGATCATCGCCCCCACTCTCGGAGACATTGAGCGAGGCGAACTCGCCCGTCGAGCTGCCTCCCAGCCTGCCGAAGAAACCGTGGCGGATGCCCGCGAGCCCGGTCAGTGCTGGGCTGGTTTCGAATGGTGGCTTCATGCACCCACTCCTATCGGCTTGAGGCCGGGGCTGGTGGCCACGAAGACCTTAAAGAGGTCGCCCATCTGCTCGGGGGCGATGAGGCGCTTGAGCGCCGTTTCGATATTGCCCATCTCGTTGGGGTTGGCCCGCGCCAGCGCCGCTGCGCGTTCGCCGATGCCGATGCGCTTGAGGAAAAGACCTTGCGGCGTCAGAGGCTGCACCACGAGCCCGGCGGCGGTCGCGACCTTCCCCAGGGCGTCGAAGTCCACATGCGCCGAAAGATCGGCTTCGCCGGGTTTGGCCAATGGATCGGCATAGGCGTGCCGCGCCACTGCCTGCAACGTCTCGCCGGTCTGCGAGCGGCCATAGCCATAGTCGATAGCGAGAATCGCGCCGCCCTGTGCCGCAACCCTGGCGGCCAGCCGCGCCATCACATCGTTCGCCGCGATACCGGCTTCATAGATCGCGCCCATCGGTGCATCGCGCACTTCCTCCGGCAGTATCTCGGCGGGGATCGGAGTGGGCGAAAGCCCGAAGGCGCGCTTGCCATCACGCAGGCCCACCTGCCGCTCGTGCCAGGCATCCTCGCCCTTGACGAATTGCCGGATCGGCAAGGCATCGAAGAACTCGTTGGCCACGACCAACAGCGGATCGTCGCTCACCGCGTCGATCTCGTCGGCCCAATAGGGCAGGTACTGGCCGAGGCGCTTGTCCTGCTCGGCCTTGAGCACCGGGTTGGTCTCGAACAACTGCAGGTGGGCCGCGTTGGCAAAACCCTCGGCGCGCTTGGTCACGCGCATGACATCGCTCATCAGCGTGCCACGGCCCGGCCCGAGTTCGAGCAGCGTGAACGATCGGGGCTCGTTCATCTGCTGCCAGAGGTTGACGAGGAAGAAGCCGATCAGCTCGCCGAACATCTGGCTGACTTCGGGCGCGGTGATGAAATCGCCCTTGGCCCCGAGCGGATCGGCATTCTTGTAATAGCCCAGGCGCGGATGGGTCAGGCACAGGCCCATATAGGTCGCGATCGACATCGGGCCATTGGTGCGGATCTGCAGGTCGATCAGCTCGCCGAGGCTCTTGTCATCGGCCATTGCTGCGCCTCATCGCATAGATGACGAGGGCGATGCCGGCGATAAGCGTCGGCAGGCTCAGCACCTGGCCCATGGTCAGCCAGCCCCCATAGAGGTAGCCGATCTGCGCATCGGGCAGCCGCACGAATTCGACGAGAATGCGAGACAGCGAATAGCCGATGCCGAATATCCCCGCCACCAAACCGGGTCGGCGCAGGCCATAGGCGACATGCGTCACGTAGCGGATGACGAGGAACAGCACGATGCCTTCGAGCGCCGCTTCGTAGAGTTGACTGGGATGGCGCGGAACGTCGCCGCCATTGGGGAAAATCACGCCCCAGGGAAGGTCGGTTGGTGCGCCGAAAAGCTCGCCGTTGATGAAGTTGGCGATGCGGCCGAGAAAGAGGCCGATCGTGCCCACTGCGCCCACCAGATCGAGGCCCGAAAGCGGGTTACCCCCCTTGTAGCGGGTATAGAATATGATGGCGACCATGATACCGATGAGGCCGCCATGGAACGACATGCCACCATCCCACAGCGCCGGAATCTCCATGGGGTTCGCCATATAGTACTGGAAATTGTAGAACAGCACGTAGCCGATGCGCCCGCCTAGAATGATGCCGAGCACGGCCCAGAAGGCGAAGTCGATGAGATCGCCGGGCGCGAAGGGCGGCTTGTTGTCTTTCCAGAGCGAGTGGCGCTTGAGCAGCGACATGCCGTAAAGCACGCCCAGGCCCACGCCCGCGAGATAGGCGAGGGCGTACCAGCGCACTGCGAACGGGCCAATGGCGAAGGCGATCGGATCGATATTGGGAAACGGCAAATCGGGGCTCCCGAAGAAACTGGCAGGACCATGCAGGCCATGCCTGCTCTGGTCAAGCAGGTCGCGAGGGCCTAAATAAGGTGCAATGCCGTTCGGCGGCAAGCACTTGAAGGACTATGCGCAATGAACCAGGGCAGCAGGATTTTCGACGATCTCGGCCGATTGATGAACGAGGCGGCTGGGGTTGCCGATGGGGTCCGCCGCGAGGTGGAAACCGGGGTCAAGGCCCAGGCTCAGCGCTTCATCGCCGATATGGATCTGGTCAAGCGTGAGGATTTCGACGCCCTGCGTGAACTGGTGCAGGTGCAGAGCGAGGAAATCGCCGCGCTCCGCAAGGAACTTTCCGATCTCAAGCCCGCTCCGCGCGGCAAGAAGGCCGAGTAGCTTTTGCGTCTCGCGGTTATCTCGGACATCCACGGCAACAGCTTCGCCCTCGAAGCCGTGCTGGAGGATATTGCTCGGCAGAATGTCGATGCGACGGTCAATCTCGGGGATGCGCTGAGCGGGCCCATCGATCCGCGACGCACCTGCGACATGCTGCTTGAGCTCAATGCCGCGACCGTTCGTGGCAATCATGATCGCTGGCTGGTCGAAACCGGCGTCTTCGAACTCGGCCCGGTGGACCGCTTCACCCTGGCGCAACTCGAACCGCGCCATGTCGTCTGGCTCGAAAGCCTGCCGGCGACGCGCAACGTCCAGGGCGAGGTCTTCCTTTGCCACGGCACGCCTGCGAGCGACAACGACGTCTGGCTCGACAATTTCTGGAGCGGCCGCAAGACCACTTTGCCCGACGAGGCCTCTGTGACCGCGGCCGCCGAGGGCTACGATTTTCCTGTTCTCCTCTGCGGCCACACGCATCTCGCCCGCTCGGTGCGCCTGCGGGACGGTCGCATGATCGTCAATCCTGGCAGCGTCGGTCTCCAGACCGTCCACGGCTCGCCCGATGCCCGCTACGCCATTCTCGAGAAGAGCGGCGACAAGTGGTCGGTCACGCAGCGCGTGCTCGGCTACGACCATGAGGCCGCTGCGCGCCGCGCCGAAGAGAACGGCTTCCCCAAATGGCGTGAGCCGCTGGTCACCGGCTGGGTCGGCCCCGAAGGCCTCTTCTAGGGTCCGTACTCAATTGCACCGGTCGATGAGGTTGCGATGGCCGCCCCACCCACCGGACTTCCCCGGACTTGATCCGGGGCCTATTGCACCCCTCCACTCGAGTGGCGCAATCCGTGGGCCCCGGCTCTGCGGTCGGCAAGTTCAGTGGTTGTGGCGCGGCAGACTGTCGGATGGGGAGATAAGCGCTCTGGGGGCGCCGGGACTTATTGAGTAGGGCCCTGGGCCAAGTTATCCCCCTCGCTCCTGCCTCCCCGACGCCGATGCCTCGGGGATACTTCGGCTAGTCCGATTTATTGCAGTTCAAATGTGCCAAAAAAGGCCAGAATAACTGGGGTCGAGGCGGCCCTCGTTAAGAACTTGTTAACAATACCAGCCCGATCATCCACAGAAGAAAGCCGTTTCGGTGGCTGCCGAAAGTGCCCGGAATCAACCGTGCAGTGTAGGTTGAAAACACAGGACGATTCGTAGGCTTTCCATGCGTGCGGCAGTTCAATTTGTAAGTTGCGTACCCCGCCGGGTGTTCGCCGGCCGGCCCTTCCACGCGTTGCCAATGCAGGACTAATTTCATGTCTCTTCTGCTGCAGATCGAACCGGACCGCGCAGTGCACCCGGTCGATATCATCGAGCACATCGCGGCAATCAACGATTGGAACTTCGAGCGCCAGGACGCTGACGAAATCTCCATTTCCGTTCGCGGAGGGTGGAGCGACTACCATGTGTCTTTCAATTGGATGGAAGACCTCGAATCCCTGCACATCGCCTCCGCCTTCGACCTCAAGGTCCCTGAAGCGCGCCGCGGCGAGGTCAAGCAGCTCATCGCGCTCGTCAATGAACAGCTCTGGATCGGGCATTTCGATATCTGGAGCAAGGAAGGCGTGGTGCTGTTCCGCAATTCGCACCTGCTGACCGGCGGAGCGGAAGTGTCGCCGCAGCAATGCGAGGCGCTGCTGCGTTCGGCCACCGATTCCTGCGACCTCTACTATCAGGCTTTCCAGTTCGTGGTCTGGGCAGGTAAAAGTGCTTCCGAGGCCTTGAGCCACGTCATGTTCGAGACGGTTGGGGAAGCGTGAGTCTAGACAATATTGGTCCCGTCGTTCTTGCCGGTGCCGGCAAGATGGGTCTGGCTCTGGCGCGCGGCTGGATAGCCGCGGGCCTCAAGCCGTCAAATCTCGTGCTCGTCGATCCCAATCCGGGCGAGCACACCATCACTTTCGCCGTAAAGACCGGCGCCCGTCTCGTTCCGAGCGCCGAGGGCGTCAGCCCCCGCGTGCTGGTGCTTGCGGTCAAGCCGCAGATCATCGGCGACGTGATGGCGCAATTGCGCCCTGTGGTCGGCACTGAAACTCTCGTCGTCTCCATTGCTGCCGGCATTTCGATTGCCGCGATCGCGCAGGGCCTCGGCACGCAGCGGATCGTCCGGACCATGCCCAATACGCCGGCCCAGATCGGCAAGGGCGTCACCGGCGCCGTCTCCGGTCCGGGCGTCGAGGCATCGGATCGTGCCATCGCCGCCGACCTGTTGCAGGCAGCGGGGCAGGTGGCCTGGTTCGACGACGAAAAGGCGATCGACGCCGTCACCGCCGTCTCCGGCTCCGGTCCCGCCTACGTCTTCAACCTGGTCGAGGCCCTTGCCGCCGCCGGCGTTCGCCAGGGCCTTCCCGCTGAACAAGCCATGCTGCTGGCCCGGCAAACCATCGTCGGCGCTGCCTATCTCCTCGAAGCCGAACCCGATATCCCGCCCTCTACCCTGCGTGAGAACGTGACGTCGCCGAAGGGCACGACCGCCGCGGCGCTGGAAGTGCTCATGGGTGCCGATGGCTTCGGTCCGCTGCTCGACCGCGCAGTCGAGGCTGCGCGCCGCCGAAGTGAGGAACTCGGCCGTGGCTGAAATCAGCTATGACGATTTCCTCAAGGTCGATATCCGCACCGGCATAGTGATCGAGGCGCGACCTTTTCCCGAGGCGCGCAAGCCGGCCATTATCCTCATCATCGATTTCGGCCCCGAGATCGGCATCAAGAAGTCGTCGGCGCAGATCACCGTGCACTACAAGCCGGAGGATCTGGTCGGGCGCCAGGTGATGGCAGTGGTCAACTTCCCACCGCGTCAGATCGGGCCGTTGCGTAGCGAAGTTCTCACGCTCGGCTTCGAAGATGAGGGCGGCGCCATCGTGCTGGCAGCGACCGAGCGTCAGGTGCCGAACGGCAAGCGGCTGCTCTAGCTGCGACCTTAACGTGATCACAACATCGCCGGCGATATGCTAATAGCCTGATCCGAAACGATTTGGCGCGGCGGCCTCGGAGGTCGGATGTGAGTGAGAGTGATGCGGCCCTCGGTGTGTCGCAGGCTATGTTCGAGCTGGCGCCTGTTTCGCTGTGGCTCGAGGACTACAGCGGCCTCAAGGCTCTGTTCGACGAGTGGCGTTCTGCCGGCATTTCCGATCTGCGCGAGCTGTTCAAGGCCGATCCGTCACGCGTTCACGAATGCGCCGATCGCATCAGGATCCTGATGGTCAACAGCAAGACGCATTCGCTCTTCGAATCGCGCGACCTCGAACACCTCGTCTCCAACCTCAGCACCGTCTTCCGCGACGACATGATGGAAACCCATGGCGAGGAGATGATCCAGCTTTGGGAAGGCAAGGACGAGTTCGCCAACGTCTCGGTCAATTACAGTCTCAACGGACGGCGCATCGATATCCAGATGACCGGCCGCATCCTGCCGGGGCATGAGCACGACTGGTCGCGTGTGCTCGTGGCGATCGAGGATGTCACCGAGCGTGAAACGGCCCGCCGCAGCCTGGCGCTGAGCGTGCGCTATGCCGAAGGTCTCTTCACGCACTCGCCCGTATCGCTCTGGGTCGAAGATTTTTCGGCCATCAAGCAATTGCTCGAAGACGTCCGTTTCCAGGGCATCACGGATTTCCGCGTCTTCACCGACGTGCACCCCGAATTCGTCGAGCGCTGCATGAGCGAAATCCGCGTGCTCGACGTCAACCAGGCGACGCTCGATCTTTTCGGGGCCCGGACCAAGGAAGAACTGCTCAAGAACCAGCCTCGCATCTTCCGCGACGACATGCTCCGCCATTTCCGCGAGCAGCTGATCGATCTCTGGAGCGGCCGGCTCTTCCACAAGCGGGAAGTAGTCAACTACTCGCTCTCGGGCGAGGAAGTGTTCGTGTTGCTGCAATTCTCGGTGCTGCCGGGACACGAGAACGACTGGTCGCTGGTGCAGGTGGCGCTGACCGACATCACCGCGCGCAAGAAGGCCGAGGCCTATCTCGAATTCCTCGGCAAGCACGATGTGCTGACCAAGCTCTACAACCGTTCGTTCTATGTCGATGAACTCAACCGTATCGACCGCAAGGGCGTGATGCCGGTGTCGGTGATCATGGTCGACGTCAATGGTCTTAAGGCTGCGAACGATCTCTGGGGTCACGCTGCCGGCGACGGTCTGCTACGTCGGGCGGGCGAGGTGCTGGGCAAGGCGATCGAGAAGCCTGCCTGCGCAGCTCGGATCGGCGGCGACGAGTTTGCGGTGCTGCTGCCGGGATTCGACGAAAAGGCGACGCAGGCGGTGGCGCTCAATCTCGAAAAGCTGGTCGTGCTCAACAACCAGTTCTATCCCGGTCTGCCGCTCAATCTCGCCATCGGCCGCGCAACGCGGTTCGCTGACGAGCCGATCGAAGACACGATCAAGCGCGCCGACCTTCAGATGTATCGGTCCAAGAAGGATCACTACGACGCCGAGGCGGTCCGAAAGCGCGCTACCTGATATTGTCGGTCAGGTGCAGCCGGTTCAGCAGCGGCCTATCGTCAGTCTCGACCATGCCCACGAAGAACTTGAGGATCGTGCTGCGGGCATCCGGCTGTAGCGGAGCCAATGCAGCCTCGATGCGGCTCGACTGGGTAGCCGAGAGCGTCTCGAAGAGATCGCGGCCCTTGGCCGTCGGGTAGAGCAGGCGCTGACGACGGTCCGAAGGACCTGTCTTCTGCTCGATATAGCCATTGTCGATCAACTGGCGCAGCACGCGGGCGAGGCTCTGCTTGGTGATCTTGAGCACGTCGAGAATGGTGGCGACCGGCAGGCCGGGCTTGAGGTTCACGAAGTACAGCACGCGGTGATGCGCTCGGCCGAATCCCTGGCGCTCCAGCAGCGCGTCGGCGTCGCGCACGAAATCCCGATAGGCGAAGAAAAACAGCCCCATGACGTCCAGTGGCAGGTCGGTCGACGCCACCGACGAATTTATGTCAGCCTTGTTGACATTTATTTTGTCGGGTGCCATTGTTTCTCCATCAGTTCCGCCAATGTTCCTTATCCCAAAGCCGTTCTAGTTTGCCAAGGGCTTAGGGGTGATGCATGATCGGAACAACCAGGTTTGGCGGCCTTGCGAGGGCCGTTTTAGGGAAGAGATTCGGAGTAAGAAATGGCTTTGCCGATGGACCAGCGCGATGGCTGGATATGGTTCGACGGGGAACTCAAACCGTGGAAAGAGGCCAAGATTCACGTCCTGACCCATGGCCTGCATTATGCAAGCTGCGTGTTTGAAGGTCAGCGTGCCTATGGCGGTGAAGTCTTCAAGCTGCGCGAGCATACCGACCGTCTGATCGCATCCGGCAAGACGCTGGATTTCGACATCCCCTATACCGCTGACGAGATCGACGCCGCCTGCCGCAAGGTGCTGGAAGCCAACAACCTCGTTGACGCCTATATGCGCCCGGTCGCCTGGCGCGGCTCCGAGGAACTGAGCGTTCCCGGCCGTCCGAACAAGGTTCACCTGGCGATCGCCGCCTGGGTCTGGCCGAGCTATTTCTCGATGGAAGAAAAGCTCAAGGGCATCCGCCTGCAGTGGAGCAAGTGGAAGCGTCCGAGCCCGGAGACGATCCCCTACAAGGCCAAGGCTGCCGGTCTCTACATGATCTGCACGCTCTCCAAGGATGCGGCCATGGCCGACGGCTATGCCGATGCGCTGATGCTCGACTATCGTGGTTATGTCGCCGAGGCGACCGGCGCGAACGTCTTCTTCATCAAGGGCAAGGAAATCACCACGCCGACGCCCGATTGCTTCCTCGACGGCATCACCCGCCGCACGGTTATCGCGCTGGCCAAGGCTAACGGCTTCACCGTTACCGAGCGCTACATGAAGCCGGAAGAGCTCGCCAATTTCGACGAGTGCTTCCTCACCGGCACCGCTGCCGAAGTGACCCCGGTTTCGCAGGTGGGCGAGTTCAAGTTCACCCCGGGCGAAGCCTCGCGCACGCTGATCGCCGCCTATTCGGCCGCCGTGCAGCCCAAGCGCGCCGCCGCGGAATAGGCGAAAGATATTATCGCCTTCGAAGGGCCGCCGGTCAGTAGACCGGTGGTCCTTTTAGTTCGAGCTTGTTGCCGAACGGATCGAGCACATAGAAGGAATTGCCCATTCCGCGAGCGCCGCCGTGGAAGGCCTCCTCGACGATCTCGACGCCATGAGCCCTGAGATGCCCACGCATCGCGTCGTGGTCGAAGGGGCTCAAGGCGATGCAGACGTGATCGAGATTGCGGCCGCCCTCGACTGGCGGCCTGGCCCAGGCGCCTTCGGGCTTCGTGTAGTCCTGCAGCACGATTAGGGCATTGCCGCACCAGACCTGCTCCATGCCGAGATGGGGATAGGAGAAGCCGGGCTGGCAGCCGAGCACGTCCTGGTAGAACCGCATCGCTAGGTCCATGTCGGTGACGAGCAGGACGACGTGATCCAGACCCACGAGCGAGAAGGGCGGCTTCGATGGTGTCATCTCAATCCCACCGGGCCTTTGCGTCATCGTCGGCAGACTTGGCGTCGACCCAGCGCGAGCCGGTCGGTGTCTCTTCCTTCTTCCAGAAGGGCGCGTCGGTCTTTAGGTAGTCCATCAGGTATTCGGCACCCTTGAACGCCGCTTCGCGATGCGGGGCGAGAGCCATGACCTGGACGATGGGTTCGCCAGGGCGAAGCGCGCCGTAGCGGTGGATGACCGTGGCCTTGATGAGGCCGAAGCGCGCGATGGCGCTCTCAATCATGGCTTTGACCTGGTTGATGGCCAGGTCCGGGTAGCATTCTAGCACCAGCGCAGTGATCGGATCGCCGGGCTGCGAGCGGACGAGGCCGGTGAAGGTCACCGCGGCGCCGGCGCCGGCATTGGTCGCGAGGAAAGCATTGGTTTCCTCGCCCGGATCGAACGCCGCCGTCTGGATGCGTACGGACATCTCAGCCGCCGGTCATCGGGGGGAAGAGGGCGACGGTATCGTTCGCCGCGACCGGCGCGTCATGGGTGACGATGCGGGCGTTGACCGCTGCCTTGATGAGCTTGCGGTTGGCGAAGGCGAGGTCAGCGGCTTCGTCGTTCGCGGCGAGCCAGTCGATGAGGTCGGAAACGGTCCTGACCTCTGCGGGAGGCGAGACGGTTTCCTCGCCCTTGTTGAGGCGCTCGCGGAGCCAGGCGAAATACAGCACCTTCATCGTCAATTACCCTTCAGCGTCGGCCAGGCGCCGCGGAAATAGTCCCAGCCGGTCCAGACGGTCAGGATACCTGCGACCCAGAGCAGGATCTGGGCGATGATAGCAATGGCCGGGAAGAGGGGGACAAGTAGCAGCGCGCCGAGCGCAACCAGCTGCGCGGTGGTCTTCCACTTGGCGAGCTTGGTTACGTGAACGACGATGCCCTTGTCACCCATGAATTCCCGCAGGCCGGAGACGAAGATTTCGCGCAGCATGATGGCGATGGCCGGGATCAGGTCCCAGGGGCCGATGGTGCCGTCCCACGCGAGGGCGATGATGAGTGCGCCAATGAGGAGCTTGTCGGCAATGGGGTCAAGCATGCGACCGAGCGCCGAGGACTGGTTCCACTTGCGGGCGAGGTAGCCATCGAAGAAGTCGCTGACCGCGGCGGCGACGTAGAGAATGAACGCTGCCCAGCGCAGTTCCGGGAAGCCCGAGATCGCGAGGTAAACGACCACGGGAATCGCGACGATGCGGCCATAGGTCAGCAGGTTCGGCAGGGAGGTGAGATTGCTCGACATGGCGCGAGGGAACAGGGATTAGCGCGATGGGTCAAGCCACAAGCGCGATATTCGTTCAGGTTCGTTGCTGCAATTGGGGCTCCAACCCACCACTGCACTTCCCCGGGCGGAGACCCGGGGCCTATTGCACCGCTCCACTCGAGTGGAGGTATCCATGGGCCCCGGCTCTGCGGCCGGGGAAGTTCCGTGCGGTGCGCCTGCCGCCAACCCATTCCTCCCGACCGAGAGAAATGGGTTGGCAGCTATGCTCACGCCACCTGTTGCTTGACGACCTGACGGCGGACTTCGACGGCCTTTGCCAGGCGCTCCAGAACGGCGACGGTCGTTTCCCAGTCGATACAGCCATCGGTGATCGACTGACCGTAGGTCAGCGGCTTGCCGGGCACGAGGTCCTGGCGGCCGGCGACGAGGTTGGATTCCACCATCACGCCCATGATGCGGGCGTCGCCGGCTTCGAGTTGCTGGGCCACGTCCTCGGTCACGAGCGGCTGGTTTTCCGGCTTCTTGGAGCTGTTGGCGTGGCTGGCATCGATCATGATCGCCGGACGAATGCCGGCCTTGGTGGCTTCGGCAGCGGCGGCTTCGACGCTGGCGGCGTCGTAATTGGTGGTCTTCCCGCCGCGCAGGATGATGTGGCAATCGTCGTTGCCGGTGGTGGCGGCGATGGCCGAGCGGCCGTCCTTGGTGACAGCCAGGAAATGGTGGGGCTGGCTGGCGGACTTTACGGCGTCGAGCGCGATGCGGACATTGCCGTCCGTGCCGTTCTTGAAACCGACCGGGCAGGAGAGGCCGGAGGCCAGTTCGCGGTGCACCTGGCTTTCGGTGGTGCGTGCGCCGATCGCGCCCCAGGCGACGAGGTCGGCGAAATATTGCGGCGTGGTCATGTCGAGGAATTCACAGCCGGCCGGGAGGCCCATGTCGTTGATCTCGAGCAGCAGGCTGCGAGCGCGGCGCAGGCCCTTGTCGATATTGAAGCTGCCATCGAGATCGGGATCGTTGATCAAGCCCTTCCAACCGACCGTGGTGCGGGGCTTTTCGAAATAGACGCGCATGACGATCTCGAGCGAGCCGGCAAGGCGCTCGCGCACTTCCCAGAGGCGGGCGGCGTAATCGAGGGCGGCTTCCGGATCGTGAATCGAGCAGGGGCCGATGACGACGGCGAGGCGATCGTCGCGACCGGAGAGAATGTTATGCAGGGCCAGGCGCGAGCCGGTGACGGTGCGGGTGGCGCCTTCCGTGCGCGGGAATTCCCGGATCACTTCGGCCGGGGTACTCAGTTCGCGCAATTCCTTGATGCGCAGGTCGTCTGTGGATTTCAACATCGGTCGGTTCCTTGTTTGGGACCTCCCGGCGACAAAAAAGCCGCCAGGAAGCTGGCGGCTGTCGGGTATCTGCTTTTGCTTTGTCTTCTATTCAGACCAAGCGCGACCCTCCGTCCGCCAGCGGCATCGGATAGCTAAAGTACCAAAAATAGAAGACCGGGCGGATGGAGTTCATGGGAGGTATATAGCGCGCGTTGGCGGGAGAGGGAATAGGTTTTGTTTGTTTGACTGGGAGGGGTTTGGGGCGAGGTTCGGAATGCGTGCGTGTGGCTCACCCCCCTCCCAGCCTCCCCCGCAAGGGGGGAGATGTTTCGATCAAGTTGCTTGTGAACGATGCGCGCCACAACCGCGATAAGCACCTCCCCCCTTGCGGGGGAGGCTGGGAGGGGGGAGCCACAAGCACATCACTCGGTCCGGTTGAAGTGGTCGTAGATCGTCTGCGCCATCTGTGTGGAAATCCCCGGAATCGCCTGCAGATCCGCAAGTGCGGCACGACTGACGGCCTTGGCGGAGCCGAAGTGGTTGAGGAGGGCGCGCTTGCGGGTGGGGCCGATGCCTTCGATTTCGTCGAGCGGGTTTTTCACCACTTCCTTCTTGCGGCGGGCACGGTGGGTGCCGATGGCGAAGCGGTGGGCTTCGTCGCGCAGGCGCTGGACGTAGTAGAGCACGGGGTCGCGGTGCGGCAGCATGAAGGGCTCGCGGCCTTCCATGTGGAATTTTTCGCGGCCGGCATCACGCTCCTCGCCCTTGGCGATGCCGATGAAGGTCACTTCCTTGGGAAGGTTGAGACCGGCGATGACTTCACGCACCGCGTTGAGCTGGCCGGCGCCACCGTCGATGAAGACGACATCGGGCCAGTCGGGCATGCCGGTCTGATCGTCCTCGGCATCCTCTTCGCTTTCGGCGGCAAGGCGCGAGAAGCGGCGGGTCAGCACTTCACGCATCATGCCGAAGTCGTCGCCCGGGGCGATGTCCTTGGATTTGATGTTGAAGGTCCGATAGTGCTTCTTGGAGAAGCCTTCCTCGCCCGCCACGATCATCCCACCGACGGCATTGGTGCCCGAGATGTGGGAGTTGTCGTAGACCTCGATCCGACGCGGCGCTTCATCGAGCCCGAAGAGTTCGGCGACGCCTTCGAGCAGGGTGCGCTGCGTGGCGCCCTCGGCCAACTGACGGCCTAGTGCCTCGCGGGCATTGTTGAGCGCGTAGTTGACGAGGTCGCGCTTTTCGCCACGCTGCGGGGTCTGGAGATAGACACGCGAGCCGGCACGGGAGGAAAGGGCTTCCTCGATAAGTTCGCGCTCGGTCGGTTCGTGGCTGGTCAGAACCAGCTTGGGCGGAGTGCGCGTATCGTAGAACTGGGTGATGAAGGCCTCGAGCACTTCGGCCTCGGTGAGCGACGCGTCGGCGCGCGGGCGGAAGGCGTGGTTGCCCCAGTTCTGGTAGGAGCGGAAGAAGAAGACCTGCACGCAGAACTGGCCGGCCTCCTGCGCGATAGCGAAGATGTCGGCTTCCTCGACATTGTTGGAGGTGATGTCGCCCTGACTTTGAATGAGGGCGAGGGCGCTCAACCGGTCACGGAGAAGGGCGGCGCGCTCGAAATCGAGGGCTTCGGCGGCCGCGTTCATCTCGTCGGAGAGGCGCGCTTGGACAGCCTTGGACTTGCCTTCGAGGAAATCCTTGGCTTCCTCCACGAGTTCGGCATAGCCCGGCAGCGAGATCTCGCGCGTGCAGGGCGCGGCGCAGCGCTTGATCTGGAATTGCAGGCACGGGCGGGTGCGGGCAGCGTAGAAGCTGGCCGAGCAATTGCGCAGCAGGAAGGCGCGCTGGAGCGAAGTAATGGTGCGACGCACGGCGCCTGCCGAGGCGAAGGGGCCGAAATAATAGCCGGGCCGGCGGCGGGTGCCGCGATGCAGCAGGATTTCGGGTGCTTCATGATCGGTGGCGATGAGGATGAAGGGGAAGCTCTTGTCGTCGCGCAGCGCCACGTTGAAACGTGGGCGCAGGCGCTTGATGAGATTGGCTTCGAGCAGCAGCGCTTCGGCTTCGGTTTCGGTGCGCACGAATTCCATCGTGTGCGTGGCCGAAATCATGCGCTGGATGCGGACAGGCAGGCCTTCCGGGCGCGTGTAATTGGTGACGCGCGCCTTGAGGCTGCGTGCCTTGCCGACATAGATGACTTCGCCTTCCGCATCGAGCATCCGATAGACGCCCGGGGCAGAGGGAAGGGTCTTCACGAAGGCCTTGATGACCTCGGGACCGGTGGCGTGATTGGCTTGGTCGTTCATGATCGGGTTCTAGACCCTGGGAGTCTTGGCACGCGAGGGCCGATATTCAAGATGCTTGCCGCCATCGAGCGCGAGCATTTGACCGGTCATCGACCGCGACTTGAGCAGAAAGAGGACGGCGTCGGCGATTTCCTCGGGTGAAGCGGAGCGCCCGAGAATGGAGCTGGCGACGGACTGGGCGAAGGCTTCGTCCGATTGGCGCTTGTGGGGCAGGATCGGACCGGGGCCGATGGCGTTGACGCGGATGCGCGGCGCCAGCGATTGCGCCAGGGTGCGCGTCATGTCCCAGAGCGCCGCCTTGGAAAGCGTGTAGCTGAAATAGGCCGGCGAAAGGTGCAGGACGCGCTCGTCGACGATGTTGACGATATTGCCTTCGGTATCGGCGGGGAGTTGCAGTGCGAAGTCGCGGGAGAGGAATGCCGGCGCTTCCAGGTGGATCGCCAGATGCATGTCCCAGAGCTCTTCGGTGAGGTCCTCGACGCTGTCCGGATCGAAGAGCGAGGCGTTGTTGACCAATAGCGTGAGCGGCCCGAAGGGCTCGGCGGCGCGGGCAACCAGGGTCCGGCGCTCTCCGCGCTGGCAGAGGTCGGCACGGAGAGCCATTGCTTCGCCACCGGCATCGGCGATCGCGGCCACGACGGCGTCCGCGTCGGCGGACGAGGAGCGGTAGTGGACGATGACCTTGTGGCCGTTGGCGGCCAGCACCTTGGCCAGGGTGGCCCCGATACGGTCAGCCGCACCAGTAACCAGGGCGACGCGATGGTTTGCGGTTTGATTCGACATGAGGAAAATTAGCTGACTTTTGCCGTGACCATAGGGTGCTTTGTGCCTTGCGAGCAATGTCGCATGGCCTGTGGCCGGGTGAACTTGTTTTTGGGGAAGACTGGCGGCTCGTGCGCGCCGGATTTTCAGGTCGCGAACGATAGCAGGTGTCGGGGTGGCTAAAAACCCAGTAACTACAGGGACTATGGCCTATTTACACATTGTTTAGGCTCTTTCCCGACCCAGGCATTGCCGCTAAGCTTCCCCGGCGAGGCGGAGCCGCGCGGCTCCGTTGGTTTCGGACCTCTTGGGGACGTGAAATGGAAGCAATTGTAGCGATTATTGTTCAGCTGCTCGGCGGTGGCATCGGTGGCAATGTTGTCGGTGGGGTTGCCAAGAATTTGAGCCTCGGCACGACCGGTAACTCCATCGCCGGCGCTATTGGCGGCCTGGTATTGACCTGGCTGGCAGGCCGTATTCCCGGTCTCGATGCACTGGTGGGCGCAGCTACCAATGCGGCGGCAGCTGGCGGCGCACCGGCCGGGCTCGATATCGGCGCTCTTGCCGGGCAGGGCGTCACCGGCCTTATCGGTGGCGGTGTACTTACTGCCATTGCCGGCGCTATCAAGAACGCAACCGCCAAGTAGCATTTTTCAGCACGCGAATTCGCTAAGGCCCCGGACGCGGCAGTCCGGGGCCTTGGCTTTGATCTAGCATACCGGGACCGCATCTATGACGAGCAACGCGCAGGCCAATGTGGCGGGGGACAATGTTCGCCTCGGCATCACGCTGGTGCTGATTTCGGTGGTCGTCTTCGGCATCCAGGATGCCGTGTCCAAGATGCTGGTGCAGGATTATTCGCCTTTCCAGATTTCGATGATGCGGTATTGGGGCTTTGCCGCGTTCTCGCTGATCCTCGTCATGCGGCAGGGGCCGATCGGGCGGGCCTTTTCCTCGCGGGCGCCAATGCTGCAGATTTTGCGCGGGGTGCTGCTGGTGGGCGATATCTGGCTCTTCGCGATGGCGCTGCAAACCGTGCCGCTGGCGGAGTTGCAGGCGATCAGCCTCATCTACCCGTTGCTGGTGACGCTTTTCGCCATTCCGTTTCTTGGGGAGAAGGTTGGCCCTTTCCGCCTGGGCGCCGTGGTCGTTGGTTTCCTGGGGGCGATGGTCATCGTGCGGCCGGGTGGTTTGCCGTTGGATGCCGGTGCGCTCTATGCGGTGCTCTCCTGTTCCTTCTATGCCTTTTATATCGTGCTGACGCGCAAGGTGGGTAAGCTCGACACCACCGCGACCAGCATGGCCTATACCGGCGCTGTCGGGCTGCTGATGACGAGTGCGGTGGGCATTTTCCACTGGTCGCCGATGGATTGGCGCGGCGTGGGCATGGTGGTTGTCGTGGCGTCGACCACGTGCCTGGCGCATGGGCTGATGATCAAGGCGCTGTCGCTGGCGCCGGCCAGCGTGCTCCAGCCATTCAGTTACTTCTCGCTGCCTTGGGCGATTTTCCTCAGCTACGTGATCTTCAACCACCTCATAGACCCGCTCTCGTTCGTGGGGGCGGCGGTGATCGCGGCGGCGGGGTTGGTGGTGATGGCGCGCGAGCGTTTAAGGGGCTCGGTCAGCGGCGGCGCTGAAACGCCACTACCAGGTAAAGAATGATCCCGATAAGGAGCATGACGGCTCCGAGCGGAGCCACGGTCAGTGACAGCAGGGCGGGCACCAGCGGATCGGCCTGCGGCAGGAAGAACGCGAAGGCCAGCGCGGGGACTACGCCGATGGCCAGCAGAACAATGCCTAGCCATAAAAACGCACTGGCCCAAATATACATCGGAAGTCCCTGACGTTGACAGTTCGGGCAATGTGACCAAACTCGCGACGTCATGCAAACGAAAGGCCTTGTTATGCGTATCGTTGCGATCGTTTTGGGTTTGCTCGTGGCGGCGGCGATGGCCGGCCCGGCGCCGGCGCAGCAGACCGACAATATGCTGGGTCTGGCTTATTCCACTTTCCTCGATCGGCCCGGCTGGGAGCGGTTCGATATCGCCAAGGTCGAGGCCGATAGCCAGGCGAAGCTGGCCGATGCCGGCGCTGCGGGGCGTATGAGCCCCATCGAGAAGGCGCTGGTCTATGTCGACGCGATGGAGCCGCCGCTCGGCAAATCGCGGACACTTCTGCGCTATGGGCAGGTGGGAGCGGTCTCGTTCATCGAGGTGGACCGCTACAATCTAGGTACCTCCGAGGTGCCGCATGTGGCGTGGCGGTTCAACTTCGAGCCGGCCGGCGAGGTTGCGGCGCAGCTCAAGAACGCGTTGCGGCGCGAGATCCCGGCCGACGAGGCGACCGCGACCGATTGCCTGATCGCCGAATGCCTCGAGAACAAGGCTTCCACTGAGGGCAGTTTCGCCTGGAAGGCGGGCGAAGCGCCGCAGGGCGGCTGGGCGCCGGCCTATGCCAAGGCCGCCGAGAGCGGGCATGCGGTGAGTGCGTTCGCGGCGGCGGAGATGGCGGTGGCGCTCAATATCGCGGGTGTCGAGGGGGACAAGTTCGTGTGGCGGGGGCCGGAGCAGCCGGAGGGGATGACGGATGGGTCTCCGTTCCTGTTTTTCCTCGATGACCGGGGGATACCGGATGAGGGCAGGAACGACGCCATCATGGGGATGATCCGGCTCAATGACCATGCGCTGGCCGAGATGTGGACCCGACGGATGGATGACGGGGCGACCGTAGGCTGGCAGAACGCTGTGGTCGGACGGTCAGGAGCACCTTGAACTCGCGGGAAGCGAGGGGCATTTCTTTTTGCGGGAAATGTTCGGACTTTTCGCGAGGTAGCGACTGATGGGTATTCTGCTCGAGATCGGGCTGGTCCTGGTGATCATCGGGGTGGTGTTCACCATGGCCACGCGCGGCAAGAACGCCAATGAGCGCGAGACGCTCACCGAGCGGCGCGTGGAAGCCTATATGCAGACCATCCGCCGCGAGCGCTCCAACCCCGAGCTCAGCGCGATGAGCGACGTGGAATTGCGCGACCTGCTGCTGTCGAGCGCGCGCAACCTCAAGATCGAAACCGAGCGCAAGACCTGGGTTCTGGTCGGCATCGGGGCGGTGTCGGTGGTGGCCGGGTTCGTGGTGGCCAACCAGGATGGGCCGCGGGGCTTTGCGATCGCGCTCGCCATCGGAGCGGTGGCGATCTACGGGCTCAACGAATTCTGGAGCCGCAGGATGCGCGATCCCCTGGTTGCCCGGGGGATCGACATCGAGCGGCTCAAGGTCGAATAGACCCGTCTAGTTGCCCATGCAGAAGTAGCCGTTGGGGCCATTCATGCAGAAGCTGGCGCCGGGGCGCGGACGCGGCGGCGGGCGGTGACCCCAGCCGGGGCCAGGGCCGGGACCGGGGCGCCAACCATCATTCCAACCCCAATCGGGGTAGACCGGCGGGCGCGGATAGATCGGGTAGACCGGCGGACGCGGCGGGCGCGGGCGATAGTAATCGCCGCCACCCGAGGACAGGTAATTGGCCGAAACCCAGCCGTCAGGACCCGGCTTGCTGATGAAGCACCAGCTGCCGCGGCACTGCTGGACATCGACGCGATCGCCGCGCTGGAGCACATCGACGGCGCGATAGCCGGTGCCCGGGCCGGACCGGACATTGACATTGCTGGTGGCAAAGGCAGGCGCAGCCATGGCGGCGCCGGCGGTTACCGCGAAAGCGAGGGCCGCAAGGCCGCCCGCCAGGATTTTCTTACGCAAAGCAGACATCTGTCGTCTCCTCGGTGGTCTTCTTGGTGGAGAAACCTCCCATGACCCCTATTGGATGCCTGTGCGCCTGAACGCAGGCTGAACGAAATGGCGACAATGCGCGGGGAGCACGAAGCGCGCCTCGGGGCGAGGCCGGAAGGGATGCGACGGCTGTCGAGCTTGCTGGAGACGGGCGGAAGCGCGAGGCGGCGCGAGGTCCGTGCTGCGTGCCCGGTTTCCGCCTGCGCCGAAATCCGCACGCGACCTCGCGGTCGCTGCGGTTTGGGGCGGGATAGCGGGCTGGGGCGAGGTCTGCCTCATCCGTATTGATTTAGTAGCGAGGCTCGCCTCGCCCCAGCGCGACAGGGATAGACAACCCGTACACGCAAGTTGCCCGCGGGCGCACCCCGGGCCGGTCACGTCGCACTTAGGCCGGGAACGGGGCGACCCCCGCTCCACCTGTCTCCCCGAACCCGGCGAACGCATCGGACGCTTGCGGCGCCCGATCCGCCCACCGGCCGCCGACACCTCGTCAGTGCCGCGCCTTGCGGAGGGATGGCCCCATGTTAGCGCGGGCGGCGAGAAGGGGGATAAGTTTGCTTCAGCGCCAGAGAACGGTGCCGTCCTCGTCTTCATCGCCGTCGCGCTTTTCCAGGTAGACGCGCTCGCCGGGCAGCAGCCATTCCTGCACGTCGCGATCGAAATGGCCGTGCCGGCGCGACAGCGCCTCGATCGCCGCCTTCGCCTGCTGGACCGCCAGGTTCGCCGCGGCGACGGTCACCGGCTGGTCGCGCGGCAACATCCTGACGAAAGCCGCCGACAGCTCGCGCGAAACCACCTTTCGCGCCAGCCGCATGACGTCGTTGACCGTCACCAGATCTGTGGCGCCGAGTACCTGCTCGGGCGGCAGGCCGTAGGCCCAGGTGCTGAGCCGAGACAACTGGCTGCGGGCTGCAATGATGCGGGCGAAGTAGGCGTTGGTGAATGTAGCAGGCAAGGGAAACCCCTCCATGGTTGAGGAGGGGGAATTGTGGGGGTGGTGGAGAGTAAGGGGGATAAGACCTCCAACGTATCACGACGCTCGCAAACTCAGATCTGGAGAGGATGCTATGTAGTCTTTTGATCGCCACGGGGCTTTCATAGAGACAAATTGTTCGTGTGCTTCCACGGAAAGGTCGTTCTACGATGCCTGAGTGGCGTGCGCTTCTGCTCAGGACAATTCAAATTCGGATAAGCAATGCCCTACTACAAATTTCGTTCCTACTATCCATCCGCGGACGCTCTCGCCACGGAGTCACCGGGGGGGCGGCAAGTTTTCAGCTAAAGTTTGGGGGAAATTTCGCCACGCTCGACTTATACGGTAGCTTTCACTGCAAGTGCATGGTTGCGTAAATTACCTGCAGTTTGGAGGGCGATTGACGTTTTGTTCTCGTTATGTTCTTAATTGAAAACGCAGCGAGTTCGGGATCCGATCCATGACCTAATGGTTTTTTCGGAGAAAGATCGAATCGATGTGGCTGCGTGGAAGCTACTGAATACACGCGAAGTCCAGCGACTCAGGCGCATCCGGCAGTTGGGCGTTTCGGAGTTGATATATCCATCTGCAACTCATACGCGCTTCGCTCATTCGGTCGGAGTATTTCATCTTGCGCGCCGTCTAATTCAGATAGTGAAACGAGAAATTGATGAAGGGCGGGTTCAGGGTGAGCAGTTTGACGAACATCGTGCAAATGTTGCTCTAATGGCCGCGCTTCTGCATGACATTGGTCATGGCCCCTTCAGCCACGCGTTCGAAGAAGCTCGCAAATCAATAGCCTTGAAGCATCTTGGAAAAGAGGCTGCGAAAATAAAGAAACACGAAGGGTTTACTGCAGACCTTATCTTAGCTCAAGATAGTCAGATTTCTAGCATCCTTGAGACGGTTGACGTCTCTGCTGAGGAGGTGGCTAGCCTAATCCGGTCTGAAAATCCTGTAGATATGTACCATGCCGTTGTTTCTAGCTCATTTGATGCGGATAGATTAGATTATTTGCAGCGTGATCGTTATATGACTGGTACTGGGTCAGGTGCAATTGACATAGATTGGCTGCTTGACAATGTTAGAGTAGCTGAAATCGATGTTTCGCCGCCTGAGGAGGGTAGTAATCAGGGCATATATACCTATAGTTTTTGCTTGGGTCATAAAGCGCGCGATGCCGCGGAAGATTTTTTGCTAGCGCGCTATCGATTATATGCCAACGTTTACCTTCACAAGACTACCCGGGGCCTCGAGCAACTGGTTGCGGCGTTCTTTGCGTCGTTAGCGGAGCGCGTAGCTAGCCAGGGGGCTGTCCCCGGCTTGTCGAACTCGCATCCTCTGGTTCAATTTTTTTCCAAGGATGGAGAAACGCTGGCTAACTATCGCTCACTTGACGATAGCGTCGTCATTGGTGCGATGCACGAAATTGTCCGAGCAGGCGGTGGGCAAGAGGCTGATTTTGCTCGTCGTTTTCTGTATCGCGAAAAGATGTATTGTATCGATTTGCAAAATGAGTTTCCTGAAATGAAGGAGGAGAGTCGAAAATTCAAGCATAAGATAGAGGCTGAATTTAAATCGGTTATGGGTATTACTGTATTTAAAGACGAGGTAAGGCTGTCTATTTATGGCGAGATTGGGGCTGACGACAGTCGGGCGCAGAAGCGATTGATGATTCAGTTGCCGAATCGCTCCTTGCGGGAGATAACGGATTTCGCTGACGCTACGATCCAAGCGTCGATTCGGCAGCGTAGTTTCGAGCGTTATTACTTCGTTAACCATGCCGACTTCAAGCTTGCGTCGGAGACTGCGGCAGAGATTCGGGGGAAGTTGCATGTCCGTTGATATCTCTCACCTCGTTATGGCGCTGGGCGGTACGGTTGTTGGCAAGATCCGGCTACAAAAAGTGGTTTATCTACTGGATCAGCTAGGCCTAGATAGTGGTTTTGATTTTGACTACCACCACTATGGTCCATACTCTGCCGGCTTGGCTGAAGCAGTCGACTTGAAAATCATATTTGGTGATTTGTCAGAAGAGCAAAGACGTCGCCAAAGTGATGGTGTGCCTTATACCGTTTTTACTGCTAATACTGATGTCGGACGCTTTAAAGGTGAAGACGTTGGTGATTTGAAGTGGCTGGATGTCGAAAGATATTCGGCGCTGTTTGAAAAATACTCTGCGACCACACTCGAGCTCGCCGCCACGGCATTTTGGTTGGCGCACGAGGAGCAGTACACGGATTGGCGCTCGGAGCTGGTGAAGCGGAAGGGTGTTAAGACTGAGAACGGTCGCGTGGAACAAGCTACGCAATTGTTAAAAGAGTTGGGCTTGTCGCTAAAGTAGCACGGTAGGCGAAGCGCTACCTGCCGCCCCACGGATTCACCATGAACTGGAACGGCGTCACCCGCATCTTTGCGGCCATCCCCACGAGATAGCCAGCGCGGACCCAGCCGCCGGCGAGGTCGGGGGTGAGTTCGGGGCCGAGTTGGCACCAGTCGCCGTTGCGGGTGCAGTGTTCGAGCGTGACTTGCTGGTTCTTGGCCAGGTTGCCGATGACGGGGGCCGTCCAGCCGGGGGCGGTGCGGACCTGGAGGATGGCTGTGCTGCGGGCGGTCGGTTCGGCGGCCTGCGCGGGCGTGAGGAACGGCATCGTGGCCAGGAGGGCGAGGGCGGAGAGGGTCAGGGATTTGGCTTTTTGCGTGCGCATGGCGGGACTCCTCGGAAAGTGAATCAGGATTTGAGAGGCGGATTGGTTCCGGGTCAATTGGGTGTGATCGGGCTGGGGGATGAGGGTGTTCGCGGGTGAGTTTGGGGGGCTGGCTTACCCCCCCCCTGTCCCCTCCCCGCAAGGGGGAGGGAGATTGGGGGCGCGTTCCGTGGGGGAGGTTGTGGGAGGGCGCTGCGGCTTCGCGGGGCCGGCCCTTGTGGGGCCGGCATGAGGCGGGTCAGTCGGCGCTGAGGTCGGCGCCTTCGAGGGTGTCGAGTTCCATTTCGCGCAGGCGCTTGATTTCGTCGCGGAGGCGCGCGGCGCGTTCGAATTCGAGGTTGGTGGCGGCTTCGCGCATCTGGGCTTCGAGGTCCTTGATGACGGCGGCGAGGTTGGCGCCGACCTGGACCTGTTCCTTGCCGTCCTTGCCCTTGCCGATCGAGACCGTGACGTGGTCGCGCTCGGCCACCGAATCTACGATGTCGAGGATGTTGGAGCGCACCGATTGCGGGGTGATGCCGTTGGCCTCGTTGTAGGCCACCTGCTTTTCGCGACGGCGGTTGGTTTCGGCCAGCGCCCGCTCCATCGAGCCGGTGGTGTTGTCGGCATAGAGGATGACACGGCCATCGACGTTACGCGCGGCGCGGCCGATGGTCTGGATGAGGGAGGTTTCCGAGCGCAGGAACCCTTCCTTGTCGGCGTCGAGGATGGCGACGAGCCCGCATTCGGGGATGTCGAGGCCTTCGCGCAGGAGGTTGATGCCGACGAGGACGTCGAAGGCGCCAAGGCGCAGGTCGCGGATGATCTCTATGCGCTCGATGGTGTCGATGTCCGAGTGCATGTAGCGCACGCGGATGCCCTGCTCGTGCATGTATTCGGTCAGGTCCTCGGCCATCTTCTTGGTGAGGACGGTGACGAGGGTGCGGTAGCCGTTTTTCGAGGTCTGGCGGATCTCGTCGACGACGTCGTCCACCTGGCTCTTGGCCGGGCGGATCTCGACGGGCGGGTCGATGAGGCCGGTGGGGCGGATGACCTGCTCGGCGAAGACGCCGCCGGTCTGCTCCATTTCCCATGAGCCCGGCGTGGCCGAGACATAGACCGATTGCGGGCGCATGGCGTTCCACTCCTCGAAGCGCAGCGGGCGATTGTCCATGCAGGAGGGGAGGCGGAAGCCATATTCGGCGAGGGTCGCCTTGCGGCGTAGGTCGCCGCGATACATGGCGCCGAGCTGGCCGATGGTGACGTGGGACTCGTCCACGAACACCAGCGCGTTGTCGGGCAGGTATTCGAAGAGCGTCGGCGGGGGCTCGCCGGGGCGGCGGCCGGAGAAGTAGCGCGAATAGTTCTCGATGCCGGCGCAGGAGCCGGTGGCTTCCATCATCTCCAGATCGAAGAGCGTGCGCTGTTCGAGGCGCTGGGCTTCGAGGAAGCGGCCGGCGCCGTTGAGTTCCTGGAGGCGCGCGGCAAGCTCCTGCTTGATGAGCTTGATGGCCTGGTTCATCGTCGTGCGCGGCGTGACGTGGTGGCTGTTGGCGAAGACGCGGATGAAGGTGAGGTCGGACGACTTCTTGCCGGTCAGCGGATCGAACTCGGCGATGGATTCCACCTCGTTGCCGAAGAGGGTGATGCGCCAGGCGGCGTCTTCATAGTGGGCCGGGAAGAGTTCGATGGTGTCGCCGCGAACCCGGAAGGTGCCGCGCACGAAGCCGGTGTCGCCGCGCTTGTATTGCAGGGCGACGAGCTTGGCGAGGAGCTCGCGCTGGTCGATCTTCTCGCCCTTCTGCACGTCGATGGTCATGGCCGTATAGTCTTCGACCGAGCCGATACCGTAGATGCAGGAGACCGAGGCGACGATGATGACGTCGTCGCGTTCGAGCAAAGCGCGGGTGGCCGAGTGGCGCATCCGGTCGATCTGCTCGTTGATGGTGGATTCCTTCTCGATATAGGTGTCGGTGCGCGGGACGTAGGCCTCGGGCTGGTAATAGTCGTAGTAGGAGACGAAGTACTCGACCGCGTTTTCCGGGAAGAAGGATTTGAACTCGCCATAGAGCTGGGCGGCCAGCGTCTTGTTGGGGGCGAGGATCAGGGCCGGGCGGTTGGTGCGGGCGATGACCTGGGCGGCGGTGAAGGTCTTGCCCGAGCCGGTGACGCCGAGCAGGACCTGGTCGGTCTCGCCGTTCTCGATGCCTTCGATGAGTTCGCCGATGGCGGTGGGCTGGTCGCCGCGCGGCTCGTAATCGGTGACGAGCTTGAAGGGGATGCCGCCTTCGCGCTTGTCGGGGCGCTCGGGGCGGTGGGGCACCCAGGGGGCGGAGCCCTCCACTTCCTTGCGGCCGTGGAGGATGATGTCTTCGAGGGCCCGGACGGTGGCGCTGATGCCGACGGTGGCGGCGCCTTCGAGGGACGAGCCGCGCTTCTTCGACTTGGCCTTGGCGGTATCGAGCGCTTCGCGCAGCTTGCCCAGGACTTCCGGGTCCTTGGCGGCTTCGCGGGAGATGTCGCGCGCGGTCATGCGGTCGCGGGCGGCGCCGGAGGGCATGTGGTTGAAGCCGGCCTGGATGCCTTCCTCGAGGCCGGGCAGGTTGGTGGGGCGATCCACCGAATTGGCCTTGGACTTGGGGGCCTTGAGCGCCATGCCAGTGGCGGTGTCGCGCTTGGACTGGGTGGTGCGGCGCTTTTCGAGCGCGGTTTTGGGCGCAGGTTTGGCGGCTTCCTCGGCGGCGGCGCGATCGGCACGGTCGAGGGCGCGCTTGTTGCGCAGGCGCTCCTGGGGCAGGGGCTTGCTCGCGGCCAGATCCTCGGCCTTCTCGATCTCGCCCAGGAAGTCGTCGATGGAGAATTCGGCTTTGCCCGGACGGGCGGATTTCTTTTCGGAGGCCATTGTCGATCCGTCTGCTGGCGCGGAGGCAGTTTCCTCCGACGCTCCCACGATAGATAGGGCTCGTGACAGGTTATGTCAGTAGTGGCGTGATTGGTTGCCTCTGCTTAGCACGGCATGAACGTAAAGGGAACAGGGGCATAGGCGCCAAACGTAGATGTAGGGCAGCGATACGCGATTGCCAGAGCGACGGCGAGAGGCCTGCATGGCAAGAGGGATGGAGGAAGCGAGGTGGTGTTCATGGACATCGTGAAGGGCGGCAATCTGCTGGTGGCGTTCCTGGTGGAACTGGCGATGCTGGCGGCGTTCGTCGTGTGGGCGTTGAGTCTGGAGCAGGCCGGTTGGCTCAAGTGGGTGACCGCGGCGGTGGCGGTGGTCTTGGCGGCGACGGCCTGGGGCATCTTCGCGGCGCCGAAATCCGGAACGCGGCTGGGCGAGCCGTGGCTGACAGTCTTCAAGGTCGCGCTGTTCGCCCTAGCGGCGCTCGCCCTCCATGCGGCAGGCCAGACGGAATGGGGTTTGGCGCTGGGCGTCGTGGCTGCCGCGAACCTGGTGCTGATGCATGCCTGGGGACAGGCCTAAGGAAGCGGCACCGCTGGCTTGCCGGGAGTTATGCTGCTGCGACCAGTCTTGCGGTGATAGGTCAGGGCCGCACGGAGGCACAGTGCAAGTGGTGCCTGCGGCAATGGGGCTGTCGTCGGGACGATGATCGCACGATTGCCTTCGAAGGCAAAAATATCGGCGAAGCTGGCGCGGAATGCCTCGATCAGATTGGTCTTGCAGTTGAGTAGTACTGCACCGGCATCGGGAGCCGATTTGGTGGCGCCCAGTCGAATGGTGGTGCCGCTTCTGCTGGCTTCGGTCAAGTAAGCCGGTTCGCCCCATTTGAGCGTTTCGGTGAGCGGGCCGACACCTTCGGTCTGCGTTGCCACGGCAAATATGAGCGCACGAATTTCCAGCAGGCGCGCGCCCACAGGCGCGGGATAGTGCGACAGGGCCCGGGCAACGGGCTCGGGAACCGGCGGGGCGTTCATGGCGCGGACTTGAGCGGGAGGTGGATGTCCGTTCGCAGTTCGGTCTGCGGTACATGGCGCGGATCGTTGAGGTAGGCTTCAAAGATCGGAGCATCGGCGGGTTCCTGACCGGACGCGGGCAACCAGACGCCCAGGAGCCAGCGATAGGCCCCGCGCATGTCGGCATAGGGGCCGATATAGCTCAGCTTCGCATAGGGGCCGCCGCGCAGGACGGTTTCAACCAGCGGTGGATCGATCGACAAAGAGCCGGTGATCGGCAGGCAGGCCCGCGAGCACAGCGCCGCCTCGGCGCCGAGATCCGGATCATCGAAAAAGAGCCCGATCATCTCGGGCTGAGCGGGCAAGGCCCGGCGCGCGACCAGCTCCGCGAAGAGCCTCCCCATTGCATGGTCGATGGCCATGTAGGAGCCGGTATGATCGATGCCCGCGCAGCGCCGCTCGGGCAGATATTCGATCGTCACGGGGAAAGCATGCGCATCGCCGACGGCGTTGGCGGCCTTGAAGTCGGCATGCGAACCGCTGGCGCGATAGGCCGCCGGGCCGACGCCGAATGCATCCCTGAAGGCGCGGCCGAAGGTGTCGGCGAATCCGTATCCGGCGCGCTTCGCGACGGCCTCGAGAGCCATGTCCGAGTTGGAGAGACGTTCGGCAGCCCGCTGGAGCCGTAGCCTGCGAATGGTGGCGACGATGGTTTCGCCGCGCATGGCCGAGTAGATGCGGCTCCAGTGATAGGGCGAAAGGCACGCAACTTCCGCCAGCCGGTCGAAGGAAAGGTCGTCCTCCAGATGGGCGTAGACGTAGTCGAGCATCCTGTTCAGACGGTCGTTATAGCTGTCCTGGATGTGCATCGAGACCTCGGTCATGCTTCAAGTCATAGAGACTCTTCGCACGACATGGACAGGCAAATCCTGCGGATCTGCCCGCCCCGACGATCGAGGAGGCAGGATGAGGCTGACCCAGCCTGCCCGGATATTCCTAGAACTGCGGCGGCTTGGGCGGCAGTTCGGCCGAGAGAAAGGCCGGGACGGCGAGTTTCATGATTTCGACGTTGAGCGGATTGAAGAAGACGCCGACATGCGAGCTGCCGGGCAGGATGAGCATCTGCGTCTTGGAGAGACCGTTGATATCGCCGTTCTCGGTACCGCCGAGGAGCTTGTAGAGGGATTCAAGATGGCCGAGCGTGACGATGTCGGCATCTCCGCCGATGAGCAGAGTGGGCGACTTGATGGCCTTGATCTCGGTCTCCGGCCAGGAGAACGGCGCTTCGAGCGCGATCATCTTGACGGCGAAATCACGGAAGTGCTCGGGCGTAGGCGAAAGGCGCTTGTATTCGGCCTCGAGCGGGCCGCCGATGAACATTTCCGGTGTCATGGTGGCGACCATGGCGTCGTAGCCTTCGGCGAGGCCTTCGGAGGAATAGCCGGCTGAGGCGGCAACCAGGCGGTTGACCTTTTCCGGGTGGCGGATGACGAGCTGCAGGGCGATGCCTGCGCCCATGGAATAGCCGAAGATGTCGGCTTTCTCGACGTCGAGCGCATCGAGGGCGGCGGCGACATCGTCGGCCATGCCTTCATAGGTGATGGGCGTGTCGCGATCGGTGGTGCGACCGTGACCTTGCATTTCAAGGGCGATGACCTTGTGGTCTTTGGCGAGGGTCGGGATGAGGCCGGCCCAGTTGGTGTCGATATTCATCCAGGCGCCATGGATCAGCACCAGCGGCTCGCCCGAGCCGTGGACCTCGTAGTACATTTCAAGGCCATTGACGGGGAGCGTGCCGGACTGATCCTGGGCGAAGGCGGGAGCGGCGAACAGGGTGGCGACCGCAAGGGCGGCCAAAGCGGTGATCTTCATGGTCGTATCCTCTCGTTTTCGGTTCGGGCTGTTGCCCTTCCTGCCAACACGACGAACGAGGATATGGAAGATCGACACGCCCCCGACGATTTTTCGCGGGGGGCGTGCGGAGCGGGAAGCTTGTGGCTCAGAAGGACGTGACGCCGAAGCCGAAGGAGACGCCGCCGCCAGGCCCGACACCCATGCCGAAGCCGAAGCTGGGCTCGACCGGGGTGATCTCGACGATCTCGTCGTCGTCATCATCATAGCCGTAGTCGAAATCGAGCTTGCTCTGCTTGACCCAGCCATCGGGGCCCGGGTGCTTGATGTAGCACCAGCCGTAATCGCAGCCGGTGACGTTGACCTCTTCGCCGGCATAGAGCGTATCGACCCAGCTGCCGTAGGAACTGGCGTCGTCGCGGACCTTGACGGTGCCGGTGGCGACGGCGGGGGAGGCGTAAGCGGCTGCCGCGGAGAGCGCGAAAGCAGCAGCGGCGGCGAGCGTGGCAATCGAGAACTTGTTCATGGCGGTAGCCCTTTGTCCCTGTCAGCGGCGCGGGGCCGCGGTTCATGGCGAGGAGATTGCGCCGTGCCGGCTGAACCGTGGCTGAATGGGAGTGCCCAAATTCTGCTGGAGGTGTGGCAGCACTCGGCTAGGGTGGTGGCCGAATAGTGCGGGTGAGGGGGAACGGTTGCTCAAGGCGCTGGTCTGGATAGGTGCGGCGGTAGCGCTGGTTGCGGTCGGAGTGCTCGTGGCGTTCCAGGTGAGCCCGTGGCCGGGAGCAATGCTGATCCGGCGGGCTTTCGACGAAGGGGCGCGGCATACTTCGGAGGCTCTCCAGAAGCATGTGCCTGCGGGGATCGGGGCGATGCTCGACGTGTCCTATGAACCGGGAGATGCGGCGGCCAGGCTCGATGTCTACTTTCCCGAGGGACGATTGGGGCCTGATGGGGCGTTGCCGACCGTCGTGTGGGTGCATGGCGGGGGTTGGGTATCGGGGAGCAAGGCGCAGATCGGGGAATATGCGCGGATACTGGCGGACAAGGGCTTCACCGTCGTCAGCGTGGACTATTCCATTGCGCCGGAGAGCACTTATCCGATGCCGGTGCGGCAGGTGAACAGGGCGCTGGCATTCCTGGCGGAACAGGGCGCGCAGTTGCATGTGGATGGCAGCCGCATGTTCCTCGCCGGAGATTCGGGCGGAGCGCATATCGTGGCGCAGGTAGCCAACGTGGTGGCGGTGCCGGACTATGCCGCGGCGATGGGCATTTCTCCGGGGATCGATCCAGACCAGCTCATCGGGATATTGCTGTTCTGCGGTGCCTATGACATGGCGCTGGCCGATCTTGACGGCCCCTTCGGCAGTTTCATTCGCACGGTGCTGTGGGCCTATAGCGGCAGCAAGGATTTTCAGGACGATCCGGCGTTCAAGACGGCCTCGATCGTCGACTACGTCACCGCGGCCTTTCCGCCGGCCTTCATATCGGTGGGCAATGCCGACCCGCTCAAGCCGCATTCGACGGAACTGGCAAAGAAGCTCGACGACGTGGGGGCCAGCGTCGAGACACTGTTCTTTCCTGACGATTACCAGCCACAGCTGCAGCACGAATATCAATTCGACCTGGACTTGGCGGCGGCGCAGGAGGCGCTGACGCGGGCGGTGGCGTTTCTCCGTGCCAGGGCCGGGGAATAGATTTTCTGCTTTTTTTGAGGGGCGCGTGTCGATTCCGGCAACTGGCGTTCGTCGTGTCAGCGAAACCCAAGCAAGGAAGGGAAACGTCATGACTGCCGAAATCCAGAACAAGGCCGAAGATAGCAATCGCGAGCTGGTGCTGACCCGCTTGATCGATGCGCCGCGCGAGCGCGTGTTCGCAGCCTGGACACAGCCGGATCTGCTCAAGCAATGGTTCGCGCCGCGGCCCTGGTCGACGCCGGTCGCCGAGCTCGATGTGCGTACGGGTGGCTGGAACTACGTGGTGATGCGCGACCAGGACGGAAACGACTATCCGAACCGGGGCATGTACCTGGAAGTCGTGCCGAACGAGAAGATCGTCTTCACGGACGCCTATACGGGCGACTGGCAGCCTTCGGACAAGCCGTTCTTCACGGCGGTGCTGACCTTCGAGGACGAAGGCGGCAAGACGCGGTACACGGCGCGGGCGCGGCACTGGACGGTGGAAGATCGCCAGGTGCACGAGAAGATGGGATTTCACGAGGGTTGGGGCATGTGCGCCGACCAGCTCGAGGAATTGCTCAAGCGCGGTTGAGGACCAAAAACGGGGCCCTGGTGGCCCCGTTTTCATTTGGTCAGGCGTGGGCCGGGTTGGCGTTGGCCGGTACGCGTGGGTCGGGCTTGTGGGCCTCGTGGTGGCGGTGGTGGTAGGCCGCCTGAAGCTTGTTGAGGCGTACGACGATGCGCATGACGGCCAGCGAGAGCGGAATGGCGAGGATGTCGCCGCCCAGGCGGAAGATGTTGCCGAGGAGCAGGCTGCCGATATCGTCCTTGCGCGACACCACGATGATGATGATCGCGACGGTAAGCAGCGCATTGCTGACCAGCCAGAGGAACCACCAGAGCGCCAAGGCGTCGGAGCGGCGGTTGCGATAGGGCGCGTCCGGATCGGCGCTGATCGACCAGACCTCGAAGAAGGCCTGGTAGGGGCGGAAGATGTTGAAGACGGGCACGAAATACCACCAGACGGCGGAGCCGGGCGTAAAGCGCATGGGTTTTACGGCGAGGGCGTGGGCATTGCGGGCGACGCGATAGACCCACATGAGAAAGAGGATGCCGACGATAATGCCGATGGCGCCGTGTACGGCGCTGACGAGGTTATGGCGCTCTTCGGTTTCGAGTACGGCGTTGATGACGGCATCGGAGGCGACGCCCTTTCGCAACTGCACCAGCGGCAGGCGGGCGAGGAAGCCGGTGACGACGGCGATTGCAGCTGCCAGCAGGTTGAGCAACAGGAACAGCAGAAGCCAGCGGCTGAGTTTTCTGGGTGCGGCATAGGCCGGACGTGGCAAATCGGTCATTTCTCCCCCCATCATGCGCGTTTGACGCTTCCTCCTCCTTGAATTGTTGTCAGGTTGTTGAGGAGCTGTCGAGACTTACCAAGCAAAAACGCCGTCCCGGGGGACGGCGTTGCTTGTCGAAACGGAAAATCGTCGCTCAGTGGACTTTGTAGGACGAGATCACGTCGTTCCAACTGCCGCCGACATTGGCCTTGGACGAGACCCAGGTGGAGCAGCCACCGCCGAACATGATGTCCCGGCAGACAGTTACCTTGGCGCCGCCAGAGAGCTTGACCGAGGAAATGCGGTCGTTCCAGGCCGGATCGATGACGCTTTCGCTGGTGCCGGCATTCTCGCAGAAGGAGGCGCCGCCGTAGTTGATGTGCTCGAAGAAGCAGACCTTGGGCGAGGGTGCCGGGGGATGCGGGAAGGGGCCGTTGCCGACGCCGACCGATACCTGCGGGCCATCCGGGCCGATGGTGAAGCCGAAATTGAACGGGATCTGCTTGTTGCCCTGCTTGATCGCGAGGTAGTTGCGGCTCACCCAGCCATCGGGGCCGGGGCGCTGCACATAGCACCAGGAGCCCTGGCAGGTCTTCACGTTCACCTGCTCGCCGGCATAGAGCACGCCGATCTTGGCGCCGCCCGGAGCGTTGCGGAGGTTGACGTTGCTGGTGGCGACGGCGGGAGCGGCAAGCGCGGCGGCGGTGGAGCCGATGACTGCGACAGCGGCAACAGCCGCGATGGTGATCTTCTTGGTCAGCATGATGGTGTTTCCTCTGTTGTGACAGCGACTTAGCGCGTCGCCGTTCTGAGGCTGAGAAAACACTGCCGCGGCTGAACCCCTACTGAACGCGGCGTTTAGGGTGCCTGGGGATTTTGTTCAGGAAAGCGAAAAAACCCGCCTTCGGGGCGGGTTTTTCAGTGCTTGCCGATGTCGAGGGCTAGTAGACGCGGAACGAGGAGACCGCGCCGCCCAGGCCTTCGGGGAGGTACTTCTTGTCCCTGACGATGCGGACGCAATAATTGGTCAGGTTGAAATCGCGGCAGACGAGGGCGGAGCTGTTGCCGTTGAGCTGGATGGAGCGCACCTGGTTGTCGCGATTGAGCAAAGCGAGGTCGCTGACATAGGTGCCCGAGGCGACGCAGAAGCTCTTGCCGGTGAAATTCGTGCCCGAGAAGAAGCAGACCTGGCCGGGAGCGCGGAACGGCGAGTGGAAGCGCGGGCCATCCCAGCCGGGCGTCTGGCCGAAATCGAGCTGGTGCAGCGGGAACCAGCCGGCCTGGCGACCAGCCCGGATCTGGCACCAGCGGCCGGTGCAGCGATCGACCAGCACGCGGACCTTGCCATCGACGGCGCCGGCCTGCGGATAATTGGTGCCCGGCCCGCCGAGAAGAATGCCGGCATTGTTGGTCCAGGCGTTGGAGCCATAGAGGTGGGGCTTGTCGGCGAGGGCCGCCTGCGGGGTGAGCGCGATGAGCAGCACGCCGACAAAGGCGGAAACCAGGGTGGTCAAGGAGAGGGTCTTGAGACGATGCATCCTAAAAGCTCCAAACCTGCAATGTGTTGCGAGGCTAGCGCGATGCGACCAGGGTTCCAAACAGAAAATGAAAACGCCGCGCGGTGAAGCGCGGCGTTCCTGAAGCAAATCTTTCAGATCTTAGTAGACCTGGATGGACGAGATGGAGCCATCGAACCGGCCCAGATTGTAGGCGTCGGTAGTGTAGACGCGGCAATCGCCACGGAAGTTCGGGCGGGTGCAGACGCGGACCTGCAGCCCATCACCGTTCTCGATTGAGCCGATCATGCTGTCCCAACGGCCGAGCTGGGCGATGCGATCACCGGATTCAGCGCAGAAGCTGCGGCCACGCAAGCCGGGGCTTTCGTAGAAGCAGACTTCACCGAAGTTCGGCTGCGGCATGGGCGGGCGCGGCCCCGGGCCCGGACGCGGCGGGATCGGACGGACCGGGGGAACCGGCGGCTGGCCGATACCGATGGAAACACCACCAGGGCCAACGGAAATGCCGAAGTTCGGATCGGGATTGACCGGGCCGATGACCTGGTTGCCGCCGCCACCACCGCCGCTGCGCGACAGGTAGTTGGAGGAGACCCAACCAGAGACGTTGCGGCCCACGATGTAGCACCAGGTGCCGCGGCAATCCTGCATATCGACCCGCTGGCCGGAGCTCAGCACGCCGACAACGGCGCCGCCCGGGCTGGAGCGGACATTCACATTGCTGGTGGCGGTAGCCGGCGCCGCCGAGGCGACGGACGGCAGCAGCGTAAACATGCCGGCCGCGGCTAGCGCGAGGCCCGCCAGCGCGGTGCGCAGGGTCTTGGCCATCTGACGTTTCATTGGACGCTCCTCGTCTTCTTAGACAGATATGGTCTTGGCAGAAACGAGATCCCGAGAACCTTGGTTCCGCGCTGCTTCTGCTCGTCGTGTGCAGTTAGACAGGGTTAGATGAATGGCTGCTGAACGGCAACGAACGAGAAATATCGAGCACCATGTCGAATTTCGGGCAAGGGCGGCGTCATAGGCGCATTCCCCACACAGGGGCGGCATAGAACGGGAGAAGAGCGATGAAATACATGCTGTTGCTGATCGGCGACGAAAGTGTCTGGATCAATTCCACCGACGAAGAAAAGCGCGCCATCTTCGCCATGCACGAGAAGCTGGGTGAGGAACTGGCCAAGAAGAATGCGTTCCTCGCCGGGGAAGAACTGGATCACTCCTCGACGGCCACGACCGTGCGCAACGAAGGCGGCAAATCGCTGGTTACGGACGGGCCCTATGCGGAGGTGGCCGAGCATCTGGGCGGCTTCTACCTCATCGAAGCCGACGATCTCGACGAGGCGCTGCGCTATGCCAAGATGCTGCCGGGGACAGTCGAGGTAAGGCCGGTGGTGGAGCACTGATGCAGGAAGCGCTGGCGGCGGCTTATCGTGAACATTGGGCACGGCTGCTGGCGCTTCTTACCAAGCGGTTCGGCGATATCGATCTGGCGGAGGAGGCCTTGCAGGAGGCCTTTGCAGCGGCAAGCCGGGCGTGGATGGAGGAACGGCCGGCAAACGCGGCCGGATGGTTGATGATTACGGCGCGGCGCAAGGCGCTGGACAAGCTGCGTCGGCAGGCGGCGCTTTCACGGCGGCATCGGTTCGCATGGATGGGGGCGGATGTTGGGGAGGTCGAGGAGGAAGGCCTGCCGGATGAGCGACTGGGGTTGCTCTTCATGTGCTGTCATCCGGCACTGTCGCGCGAGGCGCAGGTGGCGCTGACGCTCCGAGCAGTGGCGGGTATTTCGACCGAGGCGATTGCCGGGCTGTTTCTGGTGCCGGTACCGACGATGGCGGCCCGGCTGACGCGGGCCAAGAACAAGATCAGGGCGGCGCGGATACCGTTTCGCGAACCGCAGGCCGATGAACTGGCGGAACGGATGGCCGGCGTGATGGCCGTGATCTACCTGATCTTCACCGAAGGCTATGTGCCGCGCGAGGGCGTCGCAGTGACGCGCGCCGAGCTGTGCGAGGAGGCGGTGAGGCTGGGGCGGGCGCTCTGCGAGGTGGCGCCCGCCAATAAGGAGGCGCGAGCGCTGCTGGCGCTGATGCTGCTGCAGAACGCGCGACGCGACGCGCGGCTGGGGGCGGATGGCGAGGTGCTGACACTCGACCAGCAGGATCGCTCGCTCTGGCGGCACGACGAGATCGCCGAGGCGGTGACGTTGCTTGAGGGCATCGGAGGAAAGGGATTTGCAGGGGCGTACCATCTGCAGGCAGCCATTGCAGCGGAGCATTCGCGGCCGTGGCGACCGGCGGACTGGCAAGTGGTGGCGCAGCTCTATGCGTTGCTGGAGGCGGTGCAGCCCTCGCCGTTCGTGCGGCTCAATCGAGCGGTTGCCGTGATGGAGGCGTTCGGCCCGGAGCGAGGACTGGAACTGCTGGCGGATGTCGAGGAACAGTTGGCGGGGCACGGCCCGATGCATCTGGCGCGGGGCGAGATGCTGTTGCGCGCCGGGCAAAGCGAGGCGGGCAAGGCGGCGATCGGGCGGGCGCTGGAGCTGAGCAGGAAGGTGGGGGAGAGGCGGTATCTGGAGGGGCGGTTGCGGGAGATTGGGTGAGGCTGCGACAGGGACAGTGGTTGGCTCCGCGCCCCCTCATCCGGCGCTGCGCGCCACCTTCTCCCACAAGGGGAGAAGGGGCGTGGAGACTGCTTCCAGGCCTATTCGGCGCGGCGTGGTTCGATCTTGCGCTTCTTGCCGTCTTCGCCCATGGCGACATAGACGAAGCTGCCTTCGGTGACCTTGACGTGGCCGCCGATGCGGTTGCGGCGCGCCCAGGCTTCCATGGCGATGGTGATCGAACTGGTGCCGATGCGCTTGACGCGGGTGAAGACTTCGAGGACGTCGCCGACCTTGACCGGGGCGATGAAGGTCATCGCTTCGACGGCTACCGTGACGACGCGGCCATTGGCGTTTTCGACGGCGGCGATGGCGCCGGCGATATCCATCTGCGAAAGCACCCAGCCCCCGAAAATGTCGCCGGCGGCGTTGGTGTCGGCCGGCATGGCCAGGGTGCGGATGGTGAGCGAGCCGGTGGGCTCGGGCGTGGGATCAGTGATCATGCGTGGTTCCTGCAGGCGGCCAGCGGCCGGTCTCTTCCTCCCAGTGACGACGGCACAGGGAAACATAGACGGTCTTCTCAATCGAGACCTGATCGCCGATGGTGAGCGCGTGTCCCTCGGCGTCTTGTCGCACCACCATGGTGGCCTTGGCCCCGCAATGGCAGATGGTGCGCACTTCGCGCAGCACATCGGCGATGGCGAGGAGTTCGGAGGAACCGGGGAAGAGCTTGCCCTGGAAATCGGTGCGCAGGCCGAAGCTCATGACGGGGATGCCGAGGCGGTCGGCGACGCGGGCGAGCTGCCAGACCTGGGGAGCAGTGAGGAACTGGGCTTCGTCGACGAAGACGCAACTGATCGGGGTGGCCGCGTGCTGGTCGCAGATGCGGGCGAAAAGGTCGGTCTCCTCGGTATAGAGCTCCGCTTCAGCGCTCACGCCCAGGCGCGAGGAGATGAGGCCGATGCCATCCTCGGCATAGAGGGCGGAGGTGAACAGCATCGTGTTCATGCCGCGCTCGCGGTAATTGTAGGATGCCTGGAGCAAGATGGTCGATTTGCCGGCGTTCATCGCGGCATAGGAGAAGTAGAGCTTTGCCATTGGGGCCTTCCGTTATCGCCCCGTTGTGCCGCAGGCAGCCGGGCTGCGCGACTGGGAATCGCGGGAAGCGCACAAAAAAAGACCGCCGGGCGAGGGCGGCCTAAAAGCCGGGCGAGGCCGGCGAATAGGAACGCGGGGTTGGCGGCCGCGTTCAGGAGCCAGGGCTCACAGGTTGGGCGGGGTGAGCCGGGCGGGTCCGGAGCCAATGGGGGTTGGCCGGGACAGTGCGACGGTATTGGCGTTGTGTGACGTCGCAGTGACGGGGCTGTGACGGCCACGAGATTTTCGTGAGGCAGGAATGGGACTAGCGCGGCAGGGTGAGCCTGGCGCGCAGGCCGCCCATTTCGCTGTCCTCGAGGGTCAGCGTGCCGTTGTGGTTGCGGGCCGTGGTCAGGGCGATGGCGAGGCCGAGTCCGAAGCCTTCGTGGGATTCCGAGCGGGAGGAATCGCCGCGCATGAAGGGCTGGAGCATCTGCTCGCGCTGGTCGGCGGGAATGCCCGGACCATTATCCTCGATATCGATGATGAGGGGGCCGTCGGCATTGGCCGCGAGGGTTATCCGGCATTGGGTGCCGTGATGAAGGGCGTTCTCGATGAGATTGGTGACGGCGCGGCGGAAGGCCTCCTCGCGAATGCGGGCGGTGACGTGGGCGGGGCCACGATAGTCCACGGCCTTGCCGGTATCGGTGTAGTCATCGCTGAGTGCCTGGAGGAAGGACGCGAGGTCGACGCGCTCGAGCGGAGGCAGCGCGCTCGGGTCGCGCAGGAGGGAGAGCACGGCGTTGATCATGTCAGTCATCTGCGCCAGGTCGCGCAGGATGGCTTCGCGGGTGACGTCGTCGGGAATGAATTCGGCGCGCAGGCGCATGCGGGTCACGGGCGTGCGCAGGTCGTGGCCGACGGCGGTCAGCATCATGGTGCGGTTCTTGACCAGCGAGTCGATGCGGTCGCGCATGCGGTTGAGGGCGATGGCAACGGTGCGTAATTCCGCCGGGCCGGTCTCGGGCAGCGCGTCGTGGTCGCCATCGGGCGTGTATTCGGCCACGGCCTGGGCGAAATTGCGCAGGCGGGTCGAGAGGACGCGGGTGGCCCAGACGAGGAGGGCGATGGCGCCGATGGCCGCGAAGATCAGCGTATTGGTGCGCGGGTTGAGGAGTGGCGGGGTGGGCGCGGAGAAGGGGAGATTGACGCGCAGGTGCATCTCGTCGGGCAGGGCGACGGTGACCGTACGCGGCTCGCTGCCGGTATGCGGATCGACGGTGGCGATGATGTCTTCGCCGAGGTCTCGGGTGAGGAAATCGGGGGCGGTCTCGCCGCCGGGTACGATCATCGGCGTGCCCGCGCCGCCAATGATGCTCAGGTCGATATCCGGATTGGAGCGGTTGGCGGCGGCGACGATGAGCTGGCGCTCTTCCATGCCGGGGGCATCGGCGATGAGGCGGATGATGGCGGCGATCGAGCGGGCCTGCATGCGCAGGTTCTCATCGGGATTGTGCCGGGTGTCGGTGAGGTTGACGAGGGCCAGGGCGATCAACTGACTCAAAGCCACAGTGGCCAGCAGCAGGAGGACGATCTGTCCGGAAATGCCGTTGGGCCAGAGGGATTTGAGGGCCTTGATCATAGTTCCGAAACGTCGGGGGCGAAGCTGTAGCCGGAGGACCGCACGGTGAGGAGGATGACCGGATCGCGCGGGTCCTTCTCGATCTTCTGGCGCAAACGCGACACAAGGATGTCAACGCTGCGGCCGGACGAGCCATTTTCGCGGCCCTGGGTGAGATCGATGATCTCCTCGCGCGAGAGGACGCGGCCGGCCTGCTCGCAGAAGACCTGCAGCAGGTCGAATTCGGCGGAGGTCAGCGTGACGCGCGAGCCGGTGGGGTCGAGCAGGCGGCGGGCCTGAATATCGAGCTGCCAGCCATCGAACGCGTAGCCGCGGACCGCCTTGCTGGCGGGCTGCGGCTCACCGGTGTGGCGGCGGAGCACGGCGCGGATGCGGGCCAGCAGTTCGCGCGGGTTGAAGGGTTTGCCGACATAGTCGTCCGCGCCCATTTCGAGCCCGATGATGCGCTCGATATCGTCGGAGAGGGCCGTCAACAGGATGATCGGGATGTTGGAGGTGGCGCGGAGGCGGCGGCAGATGGTGAGGCCATCTTCGCCCGGCAACATGCGATCGAGAACGATGAGGCTGATAGACTGATCCTTGAGGATCCTGTCCATCTCGCGACCGTCGGTGGCAACGCTGACGCGCAGGCCGTTGAGTTCAAGGAACTGGGCTACCAGATCGCGGATCTGCCGGTCGTCTTCGACCACGAGGATGTGCGGCGTCTTCATATGCCTTGGGTAGCGCAGAGGACCGGATTTGATAAGAGGTAGAATTGCCTCAAGAGGTTTGTGCAAGCGGCTCGCGGCGTGAAAGCGCCGGGATCGACTCGACCAGCACGATAGCCGCGAAGATCATGGCGGCACCGGCATAGCCGAGTGCGGGCAGACGCTCGCCCAGGATCAGGAAGCCGCCCAGTGCGGCAAAGAGGCTTTCGGCCGAAAGGATGATGGCGGCATTGGACGGCGGAACGTGCCGCTGCGCCACGGCCTGGAGCGTGAAGGCGACGGCGGTCGAGAGCAGTCCGGCATAGAGGATCTGCACCCAGCCCCCGGAAAGCGCGGCAAGGGTCGGCGCTTCGAAGGCGAAGGCGCCGCCGGTGGCGACAAGTCCCGAAGAGAGGAAGCAGATGGCCGAAACGAAGATGGGCAGGCCCGTCCGATTGGCGACGTAGCCGAGCATCAGCACCTGGATGGCCCAGAAGAAGGCGCTGCAGACGACCAGTGCATCGCCCTGGTTGAACATGTCGAGCCCGCCGCCATTGAGGTAGTAGACGCCGATGAGGGCCAGGGGCGTGCAGAGCCAGACGACCGGATGCGGCCAGTGCCGCAGGACGATGAGGCCGATAAGCGGCACGAGCAGCACGTAGAGGCTGGTGAGGAAGCCGCCATTGGTCACGGTGGTCATGGTGAGGCCCCATTGCTGGAGCCACGAACCGAGGAAGAATGCCGCGCTGAGCAGCGCGATCAGCCACCAGTCGACCTTGGCGATATCATGCTTGCGGCGCGAATATTCCCAGATGGCCAGTGGCAGGACGGCGAGACCGCCGAGAAGATAGCGCGCCGACGTGAAGGTTAGCGGTCCCATGGAATCCATGGCGGATTTCTGCGCAACGAAGGCCATGCCCCACAGCAGAGTCGTGACGAGCAGGAGAAGAACGGCAATGGGGCGGGGCATCAGGTGATTTCGGCTTCGAGCGCGGTGATGAGGCGGGCGACTTCTTCGGGCGTGGTGTAGTGCACGAAGGAGAGGCGCAGGACGCCGTGGTTGGGATCGATGCCCAGGGCCTTGAGCAGGCGCCAGGCGTAGAAATTGCCGCCCGCGGCCATGATGCCGTGGCGAGCGAGACGTGCTGCGACCATGGCGCCCGGTTCGGGTAAGGCGAGTGCAAGGGTAGGTGCGCGTTGCGCAGGATCGGTCGGGCCGATGACGCGCAGGTTGTTGCGGTTGCGCACCCAATCGAGCAGCGGCGTCAGGAGGGCAATTTCCTGGGCGCGCATGGCGGCATGAGCACGGCGGAAAGGATCGGCTCCCTCGACATTGTTGCCTGCAATGGCGGCAACGGCTTCAAGATAGTCGGCGATGCCGGCGCTGGCGGCGATCTGGGCGTGGTCGGGACCGGCGGGCGTCAGGCGATAGCGCGGCTTGGCCTCGTTGAAGAAGTGCCCCTGATTGGGGAGGGATGACGCCAGCGATGGACGCACGGCCATGATGCCCTGATGGGGGCCATAGGTCTTGTAGGCCGAGAAGAGGTAGATATCGGCGCCGAGTGCCTTGAGGTCGGGCAGGCCATGCGGGGCGTAGCTGACGCCGTCGATGACCGTTACCGCATTGACGCTTTTGGCGCGCGAAGCGATCTCGGCAACCTGGTTGATCTCGCCGGCAATGTTGGAGCAGTGGGGCGCGGCTATGACACGGACCTTTGCATCCAGCAGCGCGTCGAGCGCGGCGAGGTCGAGGCGCCCGGTTTCGGGGTCGACCTGCCATTCGCGCACTTCGATGCCGTGATTGGCGAGCTTGCGCCAGGCGCCGGTATTGGCTTCGTGATCCTGGTTGGTCACGACGATGGCGTCACCCGGCTTGAGCCAGCCGGCGAAGGCATTGCCCAGAACGTAGGTATTGGCAGAGGTCGAGGGGCCGAAATGGATCCAGTCCGCCGTGACGTTGAGCGCGGCGGCCACGCGGTCATAGGCGAGGTTCATGGCCTCGCCGGCAGCCTGGGAAGCGGGATAGACGCCGTAAGGCTGGACCTTGAGCGCGTGATAATAATTCTCGAGCAGGTCGATGACCGGGCGAGCGGTATAGGAGCCACCGGCATTCTCGAAGAAAGCCTGGTCCTTGAGGGACGGCTCGGAGAAGGCTGGAAACAATTCGCGTATGCGCACGGGATCGAGCGGGAGCACGGAAAGCCTGCGGGGGAAATGAGCTGCTTCCCGGTTAGTAGCGGGTTGCGGGGCGGCGAGCAAGCGCGGCGCGCATACCGCAGAAATAGAGAAACCCCGGCGGGACGACCGGGGTTTCTCGGGAGAACGGCAGCGGGGCGGGCGAGTGGGGGGACTCTAAAAAATGCCGCCGCCTCCCTTGGGGTAGGGGTCGCGTGACCCCGATCAGGTGGTGGACTTGGCCGCCGGGGCGTTCTCGTCCGAAGGCTGGACCTGCATGGCGCCCGGGTTGGCGGGCATCTGACCGCGCGGGCCGTGCATGCCGGGGCGCTTCTGCTGCCAGCCGACATTGTCGCGCTTGGGCATCAGCGAGGCCTTCTGCTCGTCCGAGAGGCTGTTCATGAAGGCTTCGAGCTTGGGCAGCACGGTGTTCATGGCTTCGAGGCGGGCGGTATCGATCGCGACGCGAGCCTTGAGCATGGCCATCATGTCGGGACGCTGACCCTGGGGGGCGGCGGCATCGCGGGCGGCCTTGGCGGCATCGGCGAACGTCTTCTGGGCGGTGAGCGCAGTGGACTTGAGGTCATCGAGCAGCGGCTTCTGGGCGTCGGTCGGGTTGACGCGATAGCTCAGGCGGACGATGGCCACTTCCAGCGCTTCGGCGCCGCGCGGGGAGGCGAGCAGGTCCATCAGGCCGCGGCCGTTGCCGCGGTCGGGATTGACGCGGACATTGTGGTGACGCCATTCGCCGGGGCGCTGCAATTCCTGCTTGGGCTGGCCGGCCTGCACCTGGGCGGGCTTGGTGTCCTGGGCGAAGGCCGCCGGCACGGCCGACAGGCCTAGCGAGCCGGCGAGTGCTACGGCGAGTGCGGTCTTGGAGAGCGCGGGAAGTTTGGTCATAGGGATCGTTCCTTGCATGGGACTCGTCGATGACTTTGGAGGTCACAGGAAGGAAGCTACCCGAGGCAGACTCTCACGGGCCTTTCGGTGGGATTAAAGGTTGGTAGGGATGGTAAGGTTGGGACGCGCCTGGAGCCTGGGGGCGAGCGGCAGGGGTTCACTCACGCCTTCGATCCCTCCCCGCCAGGGGAGGGCGATCGGCCATATAGGCCAGTCAGACCGACGCGATATACTCGCGCATGGCATCGGCTTCCTGTTCCGTTTCCTCGATCTTGCGCTTGACCACGTCGCCGATGGAGACGATGCCGAGGAGGTCGCCGTTCTCGATGACCGGGATATGGCGGATGCGGTACTCGGTCATGCGTTCGGCCAGCATGGCGACGCTCGTCGAGCGCGTGCAGGTGATCACCGCCGAGCTCATGGAATCGCCAATTTCGAGATCCAGCGCGTCGGCGCCGTGCACGCCGAGTTGGCGGACGATGTCGCGCTCGGACAGGATGCCGATGACGGCCCTGGAACGATCGGTGACGACGACCGCGCCGATATTGTTGGCGTTGAGAATGTCCACGGCCTCGCTCAGCCGCGCATAGGCGGGGATGGTGTGTACCACCGTGCCTTTGGATTGAAGGATATCGTCAACCAGCATAGCTGCCTCCCTTCGCTCACTGGAATGGCAGTTTGCACCTGTTGGATCGCATGAACAATACGCCCTAGGTCGAATTGTCGCAGGCAAAAAAGAGGCCGGCGCAAAGCCGGCCTCGGAGGGAGAGGTCACGTTGGAGGTGACTTAGAGGAAGGATCAGGCCTTTTCGGCGTCCTGCCAGCGCAGCGACCGCACCGGGAGCTGGTCGTCCCCCGGAATGGCGCCGCGCAGCGATACGCGGACGACTTCTCCAATGGTGGCAAGCATCAGCAGACCGAGCGGCACAAGGAAGACGGCGACACGGGTATCGAGCCCGTGGGTCAACGTTGCGGCTTTTTCGGGGGCGACGCCGGCATACACTGCCAAAGCGGAGGTCAGGGCTACCGCGATGAGCGCGAGGAGGTAGAAGACTTTGAAACTTTTCGGCTTGGCCGAGGGGATACTAGACAATGTCGGCGCTTCCGTACGCAAACTACGTCTTGCAGTAAGCCTCGCGATTGCGGAGCCAGTTTGTGCCGATCACGGTCAAACCCGTACCATTTGAAGGCGCAATCGTGGCAATAGGCGCGGCCGAACTTCGAGATCGGTTGTATCGGGGCGGCGCTGCCCTTATCAGTGTGCCCCGGCTTTCCTGGAGACATGATCATGGGCTTCCTTTCCGACGCGCTGTCGCGGGTGCAACCGTCTGCCACGGTGGCCATCACGCAGAAAGCGCGCGACCTGGTGCGAGCTGGGCGCGACGTCATCGCGCTTTCGGCAGGGGAACCCGATTTCGACACGCCCCAGAACGTCAAGGACGCCGCCATCCGCGCGATGGCGGAGGGCAAGACCAAGTACACCAATGTCGATGGTATTCCCGAGCTCAAGGAAGCGGTGGCGGCCAAGTTCCGGCGCGATAACGGCCTCAACGTCACGGCAGCCGATTGCTTCATCGGGTCGGGCGGCAAGCAGATCATCTTCAACGCACTCATGGCCACGCTCAATCCCGGCGACGAGGTCGTGGTGCCGGTGCCGTTCTGGGTGAGCTACCCGGAAATCGTGCGCCTGTGTGGTGCACAGCCCGTGCTGGCCAAGGCCGATGCGTCGAGCGGGTTCAAGCTGACCCCGGCGGCGCTCGAGGCAGCGATTTCGCCGGCCACCAAGTGGCTGATCCTCAATACGCCGTCCAATCCGTCGGGCGCGGCCTATACGGCCGACGAACTGCGCGGGCTGGCCGACGTGCTGGTGCGGCACAAGCACGTGCACATCCTTACCGACGATATCTATGAGCCGCTGGTTTATGACGGCGGGCGGTTCGCGACGATTGCGCAGGTGGAGCCGACACTGCAGGAGCGGACGCTGACGATGAACGGCGTCTCCAAGTCCCACGCCATGACCGGCTGGCGTATCGGTTATTGCACCGGGCCGCGCGAATTGCTGGCGGCGATGACCAAGCTCCAGGGGCAGTCGACCACGAATCCGGCGTCGATCTCGCAGTGGGCAGCGGTCGAGGCGCTTAACGGGCCGCAGGATTTCCTCAAGGACTGGCTCAAGGTGTTCCAGGCCCGGCGCGACCTGGTGGTGGACGGGCTCAATGCGAGCAAGGGCATCAGCTGCCTCGTGCCGCAGGGCGCGTTCTATGTGTTCCCGTCCTGCGCGGATGTGCTGGGCAAGACCAGCGCCGGCGGGCGCAAGCTGGTGACCGACGAGGATTTCGTCATGGCGCTGCTCGAAGAGACGGGCGTGGCGCTGGTGCAGGGGAGCGCTTTCGGCCTGCCCGGGCATTTCCGCCTGAGCTATGCGGCCGCCGATGCCGAATTGCAGAAGGCCGTGGAGCGGGTGCAGGCCTTCTGCGACGGCGTGCGGTAAACGCGTGGGCGGCTGTCAGCCGCCCAGCAGGCCGGCCAGGCCGCCCAGACCGCTGCTATTGCTGCTCGAGCCCGAGCTCTGGGCGAACATCTGCGCCAGCTTGAGCGAGCTCTCGTAGTTGGAGACGGCCGCGGCATAGAAGCTCTCGGACCAGCCGGCAGCTTCGCGCTCCTCACTGGAGAGCGAGGCATAGGCGCCGATGATGTTGGTGGCGAAAGCGGTCGGGTCGGTGCTGCTGGATGCACTCTTGAAGCTGGCGAGCAGGGCCTGCCCGGATCGCGTGCGCATCTCGGCCTTGGCGGCGGACACTTCCTGGTCGCTGAACTTCTCGTCCTTGTTAAGGGCGATGGCCGAGAGCGAGCGGCTGTCGAATTGCGAGAAGTCGGCTTGCTGGCCCTTTGTGCGGAACTTGGAGAAGACCAGCTCCTTGCCGGCTGCCTTGGCGTCTTCGTATTGCTTGTCGAGGGCCGTGCGGGCGTCCTTGGCGATGTCGCCGAAATCGCGGCTCGGGCCGGTCTGGCCGCCGGCGGCGCGCTTGAGATAGTCGGCGACCGGATCGTTGTCGACGACGGGAAGCGTCGTGGGGTCGGCGGTGAGCTGCTTCTGTGCTTCGAGAAGGGCGGCCTTCTGACGCGCCCAGGTGTCGGTGGCTTTTTCCTCGGCGGAGGCGCCATCGAGGAATTCGACGGCGGCCTTGTAAAGGCTCGCATAGTCACCGGTGACGCGACCGATCGCGGCCGGGCCTGCGAGGGCAGCGTCGAGGCGGCTGGTCAGTTCGAGCGCTGCGGCTGAACGCTCGTCGTCGGTGAACTTGTTCTCGGTATTGGCGGCGACAGCGTAGAGGGCGCGGCGGTCGAGGCTCGACAGATCGAGCGCGAGCTTGCCGTCCTTCAGGGGTGAGGTGAGCTTGGCATCGGTGAGGAGCTTGGTCAGCGCCGCACGGGTTTCGGCCACGACGGTTGCCAGATCCTTGGTGGCGAGGGCCGACTGGGCGGTGCTCGACAGCGTGATGTTGGTGGCGGCGTCCTGCGAGGACGAGCCGGTATTGCTGCTGCTCGCGGCGGCCGTGGCCTTGGCGATCGAGGCGGCGGTGTTGCCCAGCAGCAGATAGGCGTTGGTGTATTGCGCGGTGTTGATCGTGGTCATGCTGGCATCCTGGCGGCAGGCGTTTTGCCTCAGGCGATGCATGGAGCGTGCCAGCGAGTGAACCCAGCAATTCCGGGCGTTTGCGCCACTCCCATTTTGCAAGTGGTCGGCAAATTTTGCCGGGTGGCGGCAGAAACGGAGGGGAAGAAAAAAGGCCCCGCCCGAGGGGATGGGCAGGGCCTAAGGCCTTCCGCTTGCGCGGGGACCAACGGTTTGCGACCGGGAGGAGGAGGTCGCGATTCCATGGGCGCAATATCGTCCGGACGGGCTTCTGGCACAAACGCAAAGCCCGAAGTGCAGCCATGCGCCTGACGCAGCCAATGCCACTTCGCGGTGGCGCCAAATCGTTTTGGTGAGCAAAAAAAGGGGCTCCACTCTAGGAGTGGAGCCCTATGACTTGGGCCGAGGCCGAAATCGAAAGTGGTGGCAGAGGCGAGGGAGGAGGATACGCCATCTGCCAGTGGGTCCGTGCCTAGGGAGGAGGATAAGGCACTTTCCCGTCGTCGCGATCTGCAGGACCGAGGGAGGAGGATACGGTCGGCGTCTCAGCGACAATGTGAATATGCCTACGCCGACGCTTTTCAGCAATGCGACAAACTGCACGCCAGCCATGCATTCTACGCAGGCAATTGTTTAGGCAGCACAATTAGTAGGCACGAAAAAAAGTGGCCCCGCTCGAGGGGAGAGCGAAGCCACGAAGTCGAGAGGTAAAACCTCTCGAGGGAGGAAACAGCAACAAGGTGCAAGGGAGGGAGAACACCGTGCTGTCAGGCGGGGATATAGGAGGGGGCGGACGGCCTCACAACCCGGCAAGGGTTAGATCAGCTATGCGACCAGCGCATAGCGGGCGATGCGCTCAGGTTGTGACGTTTTAGTGACGCTAAAATTGTCGATGGATCAGCGGGTTAGCGCAAATGCGGCTCCGATGGCTTGGTCGGGCTCGCCGGGAAGGTAGTAAAAAAATTTTGGTCGAACGGGGTTTGTCAGGTGATTTGAAGGGGTTGGGGCCGGATGGGGGTGTGAAAACTGGAGGTGTAGCGGCAGAGAGATTCGATCTTGCGGGTGGATTCGCGTTCGCCTCGGGGCGAAGTTCGGTGAAGCTTCTGCCAATCGTTCGACGGTCTAGCCCGACCACGGCACTTCCCGGCCGAAGAGCCGGCAACTGTAATTCAGGTTGCGAAGCTTGTTCGGTTTTTCATGATGGCGTTGATGGTGACGAGGAGCTTTCTGGCGAGGGCAACGAGGGCAGGCTTGGGTGGTTTTCCGGCCTGGCGCAGGCGGTGGTAGAAGGCGTTGAGAGGCGATTGTGTTCGCAAGGATGCGACGGCGGCCATGTAGAGGGCCTGGCGGACGCGGCGGCGGCCACCGCGGATGGAGCGCTGTCCGCGCCGTAGGCCGCTATCGTTGTTGAGCGGGGCCAACCCGGCCAGGGTGGCGATCTGCTTGCCCGAGCGCCGGCCCAGTTCGGGCATCAGGGCGGCCAGGACAGAGGCGGTGACCGGGCCGATGCCGGGCACCGAGCGGATCAGGGCCTGGTCCTGTGCCAGGGCGGCATCGCTGCCGATCTGGTTCTGGATTTCGACCTCGATGGCGGCGATGGCCTGGTTGAGACCGGCCAGGTGCCGGTCCAGGTCGGCGCCGATGAAGGAATCGGTTATCTCGATCCGGCGCTGCTTTTCCTGGGTGCGCATGGCCACCAACTGGTCGCGGCGGCGGCTGAGCAGGCCGAGCCGCTCGCGTCCGGCCTCGGGCAGCGGGTCGGCCACGAGGCGCAGGGCCCGGCCCATTTCGGCAAGCATGGCCGCATCGAGCGCATCGGTCTTGGCGAGCTGGCCGCTGGCCCGCGCAAAGTCACGGGCCCGCAGCGGATTGACCCGGACATGGCCGATCCCGGCCAGCGCCAGTCCGGCGCGCAAGCTCCTGTCGTAAACCCCGCTCGCCTCCAGCACCACGAGAGTGCCCTCCCGCTCCAGCGTGGCGGCGAATGCGGCGATGGCGTCCATCGTGTTGGCGATCCGCTGCACGCCCTCCCCGCCGGAAGAGGCGATATCCAGCCAGGCTTTCGAAACGTCGATTCCAATCCAGGTCGGTGATAGGGTCATGGGCCTGTCCCTGTGATCCGAGGTCCGTCTCAAGCGGCCTCGTGCAACTGTTCAGGTGTTTGTCAAAGCGGGCGGGGACCCGTGCCGGCTCTCGGTCTTTAAACCTGGGGCCCAACGGTCTCCCGCCCGTACCCAATATGGCACAGCACAATTACACAGGGGCCCATGGAGCGCTCCACTCCTGGGGAATGGTGCAATAGGCCCCGGATCAAGTCCGGGGAAGTGAGGGGTGGGGAGAGCGCTTTTGGATGAAATCCACCAGCGACGATCCCCTGGTTCTCTACAGCCAGCCCTTCCGCTTGAAGAACAGGTACGGCAGGACCGCCGACAAGGCCATTACGCCCAGCGCCCAGGGATATCCGGCGCCCCAATGCAGTTCGGGCATGAAATCGAAGTTCATGCCGTAGACAGACGCCACGAGGGTGGGCGGCAGGAAGACAACCGCGGCCACCGAGAAGATCTTGATGATCTGGTTCTGCTCCAGGTTGATCAGGCCCAGCGTCGCATCGAGCAGGAAATTGATCTTGTTGGAGAGGAAGCTGGCGTGGTCGGACAAGGCCGAGGCGTCGCGCTGAAGCACCTTGAGCTCCTGGCGCATGTCCTTGGCGGCCTTGGAATTACCAGCCTCGGCCGTCTGGTGGAACGAGGTCAGGCGCACGATCGAGAGCAGGCTTTCACGCGCCAGCGTCAACATATCGCCCTTGCGGCCGATCTGCTCGATCAGCGATTGCAGGTCGCGCGACTTCACGGTCGGCTTCTTGACCTTGTTGCGGAAGACTTCGCGCGAAATCGTATCGATTTCGTCGCCCGTGGACTCGAGAATCTGGGCGAGGCGATCGATGAAGGCTTCCAGGATGCCGACCATGACCAGTTCGCCGGTGCCGTAGACGCGGCCATTGGATTTGCGGGCGCGCATCTCGAAGAGGGCAAAGGGGCGGGGCTCGGCATAGCGGACTGTCACCAGCAGATTGTTGCGCAGGATGAAGGTCACCGGCGTCTTGGCCGGATCGCTGTCGAACTGGGCGAAAGCGGTGATGGTCATGAACTCGCTGCCGGCCTCGTTGTAGAGACGGGCGGACGGTTCGATGTCGGACATTTCCTCACGCGTCGGAATGGAAACGCCCAGGCAGGACTCGGTGAACTTGTCTTCTGCCGGAGTGGGATTGAGCAGGTCGTACCAGACCGCTCCGCCGATATGGGTGGCCGGATCGTTCTCATCGTACGTGGAGAGTACGAGGCGATCGCCGTCGCGCGTGAAGATGCGCAGCATTTTTCGGGCTCCTAATAGTCTGCGCCGTCAGCGCAGAGGAGCCCTCTTCAGGACTACCGACGCGCCGACGGAATCGAAGATCGACTTCGACTGTCGGGGTTCATCTCATGGTTCCTTTGAAGCGAAACCGCCTAAGCGGCATCGAGAGGCAAGTGCGCCTGATAGCGCACAAAGTCAAGGGCTTGCGGGCGCATGGGAGCGTCCCTCGGGCTTTATTCCTTGAAGGCGTTGACCAGGGCCTCGGTAAGGCGCGTGCCATCGGCGTAAATCACGTCGTTGATGCGCAGCACGCCGTTGACGAAGGTCGTCTCGACCTTGTCCGACCAGTTGGCGCCGGAGCTATCGGGGAACTGGTAGAAGAGCACGACTTGCGGGTGCTCGGCGGTACCAGTCATGCCGACGACAGAGCAGCGCGGCGCATAGTCGGGATGCGTCTGCCAGGGGATACCGTCGCCCAGCGGCGGCTTCTCATCGGGAGCAGCCTTCTGGATCGCGTCGTTCCTGGCCTGGGCCTCGGCGATGGTGGCCTTGAGCTCGTCGGTAAGGATGGCCTCCACCGGGGCCATGTCGCCGCTCAACCGGCCGGCGCAGAAGATATCGCCAACCTGGACGCCGGAGAGCGAGGCAGCATAGGCGGGTGCCGAGACAGCGGCGAGAGTGGCCAGAGCCAGAACGAAGCGGCGCATCAGAACTGCCATTCCCTTGCCTTGCCAACGATGAAGTCGCGGAAAACGCCGACGCGCTTGGAGTTCTTGAGCGCGGGCGGGTAGACGAAATAGGTTTCGTAGGCCGGCAATTCGATGCCGGGCAGCACGATCTGCAACTGGTCTTCGCCTTCGGCGACATAGTCGGGCAGCATGGCGATGCCGATGCCGGCGCGGGTGGCCTGCATCATGCCGTAGATGGCGTTGACCTTGACCACAGCGCGGCGCGGGCTCGAATCCGGCCGACCCATGCGCTCGAGATAGTTGATATCGCCCAGATAGGACGGCACCGGCTCGCCGAACGAGATGATCCGGTGGTTGTCGATATCGGCCACGTCCGTCGGCTCTCCATGTTCCTGGATGTAGGATTTGGAGGCGTAGAAGTGGTTGTGCACCGAGAACAGCTTGCGCTGGATCATCTCGGACTGGTTGGGGCGGTGCAGGCGAATGGCGACGTCAGCCTCGCGCATGGCGAGGTCGAGCTCGGCGTCATTGAGCTTTATCTCGATCTGGATGCCCGGATAGAGCAGCAGGAATTCGTGGATGCGCGAGGAGAGCCAGGTGGAGCCGAAGCCCACGGTGGTCGTGACCAGGAGCGGGCCGGTCGGCACGTCCTGGCTTTCGCTCATCTGGGTTTCGACCTGCTGAAGCTCCCAGTGCATGCGGTGGGCGGTGCGGAAGAGCTGTTCGCCGACTTCCGTGAGCACCAGCCCGCGCGCATGGCGGATGAAGAGCTTGAGGCCGAGGTCATCCTCGAGCGCCGAAATCTGCCGCGAGACGGCGGACTGGCTCATGCCCAGCTTTTCGGCAGCATGGGTAAAGCTCCCCGACTCGGCGGCCGTATGGAAGATGCGGAGCTTGTCCCAATCGAGCATGTGTTCCCCGTTCTTACTCGGCGGCTTCTGCGAGTTCGTTGGCCGCCAGGAAGCGCTCGGCTTCGAGCGCGGCCATGCAGCCCATGCCGGCGGCGGTCACGGCCTGGCGGAAGATGTCATCGGTGACGTCGCCGGCGGCGAAGACGCCCGGTATGTTGGTGGCGGTGCTGTCGGGCGCGGTCCAGAGATAACCGCCGGGCTTCATGTCGAGCTTGCCATTGAAGATGGACGTTGCCGGAGCATGGCCGATCGCGACGAAGACGCCATCGGTTTCGAGCGTCGTGGTTTCGCCGGTATGAACGTTGCGGATGGTGGCGTTCTGCACGCTGGGCGGCATGGCAGCGCCATTAATCTCCACCAGCTCGCTGTTCCAGATCACCTCGACCTTGGGGTTCTTGAACAGGCGATCCTGCAGGATCTTCTCGGCACGGAACTCGTCGCGGCGGTGGATGACCGTCACCTTGGACGCGAAATTGGTGAGGAAGAGCGCTTCCTCGACCGCGGTATTGCCGCCGCCGACCACCACGACCTTGCGGTCTCGATAGAAGAAACCGTCGCAGGTGGCGCAGGCGGAAACGCCAAAGCCCTGGAATTTCTGCTCGGAGGGCAGGCCCAGCCACTTGGCCTGGGCGCCCGTGGCGATGATGAGCGAGTCGCAGGTGTAGCGCGTGCCGCTGTCGCCGATGAGCGTGAAGGGGCGGTGGTCGAGATCGACCGAAACGATGACGTCCGAGACGAAACGAGTGCCCACGTGTTCAGCCTGGGCCTTCATCTGCTCCATGAGCCAGGGGCCCTGGATGACATCGGCAAAGCCGGGATAGTTCTCGACGTCAGCCGTGATGGTGAGCTGTCCGCCGGGCTGCAGGCCCGAGATGATAACGGGCTCCAGCATGGCGCGCGCCGCATAGATTGCGGCAGTGTACCCGGCCGGACCCGACCCGATGATGATGACTTTCGCGTGCATCGCGACGCACTCCGGAATGAAAGCGGCCCTCTCGCACGTAAGTTAAGAGGGCCGCATAGGATGTTTCAAGGTCAATGCTGCCGCACCCGGTGAGCCAAATGAAATGACTCACCGAAAAGCCACAGCTTTTGAGTTGCCGATGGTGCCCGAAGGCTCAGGCGAAGCGGATTTCGAGAATTTCGTAGCTCCGCGAACCACCTGGGGCGGCGACTTCGAACGAATCGCCGGCTTCCTTGCCGATCATGGCGCGGGCAATGGGAGAGGAGAGGGAAATGCGGCCGGCGCTGGCGTCAGCCTCCGGGTCGCCCACGATCTGGTAGGTGCGCTCTTCCTCGCTGTCCTCGTCCACGATCTTGACCGTCGCGCCGAACTTGACGGTCGAGCCGCTCAGCTTGGTGACGTCGATGATGTCGGCTAGCGCAAGCAGGGCTTCCAGTTCCTGGATGCGGCCTTCGTTCAGGCTCTGCTGTTCCTTGGCCGCATGGTATTCGGCGTTTTCCGAAAGGTCGCCATGGGCGCGCGCTTCCGAAATGGCCTCGATGATGCGGGGACGATCTTCGGCCGTGCGGCGACGGTACTCTTCCGTCAGCGCGGCATGGCCGTTGATGGTCAGCGGAATCTTGTCCATTCAGTCCTCCGTAACGGGCCAGAGCGCGAGGCGCCGGTCCGCGGGTCAAAAAGGTCATCAGCCCCCGTAGACGATACGTGGGCAATATGTGTGCTCCCTGCCAAAGTCGTTCGGCTTATCAGTCACGGGTAACGTTGGGGGGAATGGCCGCAAGGTGCCTTCACCGCGACCTGCGGTCAAGCCGAAGATTTCGTCCTGTGAATAGCGGGCGGCAAGATTGGAGATGGTAATTTGCGGCCGTCAGGTCAAGACGGGCCGGACGAGTCGGGCGGTCAGGGTGCCCCCTGAAATACAAGAGGCGCAGCAAACGCTGCGCCTCCCTGAAAACCTAGTCTTTCGTCCCTTGGGTCAGGGAGCCGGGCTCAGGTTATCGGCCGCAGACTTGCCCGTCCGCTTGTCCTTGACGATTTCGTAGTTGACCTTCTGGCCTTCATCCAGACCGTTCAGGCCCGAACGCTGGACAGCGGAGATGTGAACGAAAACGTCGGCCCCACCCTCGTCGGGCTGGATGAACCCGTAACCCTTTTGACCGTTAAACCATTTTACAGTGCCGGTAGCCATGTAGAGTCCCTTGCGTCTCTGCGCCGGTCGAGACCCCCATGATCCCGACCTTAAGCTATCGAATTATCGGATAGTGACGTCAGCAGGCGCGAGCAGTTCGCGAGGCCAGTTCGGTCGGCCGCAATATTCGATTGCGGATTTCTAGCGTGAAATAAACAAACTATCAACATGTGTTTACCGACGACAAAACGCCCGGGGCAGCTTGGTGCCGACCCGGTTGTACACATATTGCATAAATTATTCGCGCCTGGCGTAAGGCCTAACTGGCGCTATCGGTGGGGAGCCTGTTCGGGAGAGCCCCACATGCCTTTCGAACAGCAACCGATATGCTTTTAGTGTACCGGTTGCGCGCCCCGATTTGCAATGGGAAGTCTCGGTCAGAATGACGCACTTTAGTATGAGGTGCCGCTCCGGGATTGCCGCCCAGAGGCGACCGGGGCATGGTTGCGCACCCAAGATCAGGTTCGGGCGAGCACCTTTATGACCAGTATCCGTTTTGACTTCCGCAGCGACACCGTGACGAGGCCGACCGCCGAGATGCGCGAGGCGATGAACGCTGCCGAAGTCGGCGACGACGTTTTCGGCGACGACCCCACCGTCAACCGCCTCGAAGGGCGGGCCGCCGAGATGCTGGGCAAGGAAGCGGCGCTTTTCGTGCCCTCGGGGACGCAGTCGAACCTGGCTGCGCTCATGTCCCATTGCGAGCGGGGCGACGAGTATATCGCCGGGCAGGAGGCGCATTGCTATTCGCACGAAGCGGGCGGGGCAGCCGTGCTCGGCTCTATCCAGCCGCAGCCGATCGCGCACCAGCCCGATGGTACGCTGGCACTGGCCGACATCGAGGCGGCGATCAAGCCTGACGACATGCACTACGCCCGCACGCGGCTGCTGGCGCTGGAGAACACGCTGGGCGGGCGGGTCATTCCGCTCGACTATGTCAGGGCGGCGACCGACCTGGCACGGCGTCACAAGCTTTCGACCCATCTCGACGGCGCGCGTGTTTTCAACGCCAAAGTGGCGCTGGGCGTGCCGGTGAGCGAGATTGCGGCGCCGTTCGATACGATTTCAGTCTGCCTCTCCAAGGGGCTCGGAGCGCCGGTCGGCTCGGTGCTGGTGGGCAATGCCGAACTCATCGCCAAGGCACGGCGGCTGCGCAAGATGCTGGGTGGCGGCATGCGCCAGGTGGGTATTCTGGCTGCCGCCGGCCTTTATGCACTCGAAAACAACGTGGCGCGGCTTGCCGACGATCACGCCCATGCCAAGGCGCTGGGACAGGGGCTTTCGCGCTTCCAGGCTCTGCATGTGGCGCCGGTTGAAACCAATATGGTCTGGGTGGATGTCGACCCGGAGATCGCCAGCGAGCTCAATGCCTACCTCGCTGCAAATGGCGTCGGCCTCACCCACGGCTATGCCGGTCGACGGCAGCGCTGGGTGACCCATCTCGATCTCGGTCCCGAGGCTATCGATGGCGCCCTGGCCGTGGTGGCGAAGTTTTTCGACTAGCCTTCGGCTCGGTTTGACGAAATGTTATGACCCCGGAGGCTAAACCCTTCGGGTTCATCCATTCTTCTTCTCACCTTGAGGTGTCCGTGCCGTCCGATCCCGTGCCCAGAAAGAGGAAGTCGCCCGAAGGCGGCTGGCACCTCATTCGGCACGGGCAGATCGAGCGCGCATTCCGTCTCGCCAAGCGTGATTTCGCTGCTGCCCGCGACGCGGCGGATGCGCAGGCCATGGCCGCGAGCCTGGCCCAGATCGCCTGGTGCTGTGCGCTTTCGGGGCAGCCGGAGCAGGGGCTCGATTGCGCGATCGGCGCCAAGCTGCTGTGGCGGCGGCTCGGCAATCGTGCCGAGGAGGCGCGTGCCGCGGCCGTCGAAGCCTTCCTGCTGTTCGATCTCGGATTGAGCGATGAAGGGTTCGAGGCTGCCGACGATGCTGTGGCGATGGCCGAAGGCCTGTCGGACGCCTCGGTGCTCGCCTTCGCTTCGTGCATGCGCGCTATTGCGCTGTCGCTGTGTCGACAGCCCGAACTGGCCCTGCCGGTGATCCGCCAGAGCGTCCGCATCGCCGAGCAGGAAGGCGACCGGGTGATGCTTTCCTTCTACCTTCTCAATTTGGGCTTCTGCCTGATCAAGCGCGCCGATGGCGCTGCCGCGGAAGGGGACCTGGCGGACGAGGAGAAGTGGCTGGGCCAGGCCATCGAGGCAACGGAAGACGCCATTGCTGCTGCGGCCGAGGTGGGGAACAGCTGGTGCCTGCGCGCCGGCCTCGGCAACGTGGCCGAGCTGTATGCGCGTGGCGGCGATCTGCTGCGGGCCCAAGAGCGGCTGGCGACCTGGGGCGAAGTGAAGGGGCGGCCTGTCCAAAGCCTCAAGATCCATTATCTCTACACCTATGCCGACGTGATGACGCGGCTAGGGCGTGCAGACGAAGCGGCGAAAGCGAGCCTGAGCGCGCTGAAGCTCGCCGAGAAGACCGGGCAGACGGACCATGAACTCAACGCTGTTGAGAAACTCGCGCAAGCCTATGAAGCGATGGGGGATTTTGGTCGGGCCCTGACGATGCAGAAGCGGTTCCACAGTCTCTATGTCAAGCAATCGGGCGAGACCACGCAGCGTCGCGCCAGAGTTGTCGAGATCCGATTGGAAACCGAAAGGTTGCGCGCCCGTGCCGATGAGCTCGCCAGCCAGGCCATGCGCGACGGTCTGACGGGGATCGCCAATTGCCGTGCGTTCGATGCCGAACTGGCGCGGCTGACGGGCCAGCCGCTGGCGGTAGCCATGCTCGATCTCGATCATTTCAAGGCCATCAACGACCGCTTCTCGCACATGGTGGGCGACGAGGTGCTGCGGCGGCTGGCGCAGATATTGACCGCGCATGTGGGCGCCAAGGCTGCGCGGCTGGGTGGGGAGGAGTTCGCGCTGCTGCTGCCGGGCGTCGGTGAGCGCGAGGCCGGGGATATCTGCGAGACAGTCCGGGCGGCGGTAGCCAGCGAGGATTGGGCGGATATTGCCGGCGGGCTGGCGGTGACCGTCAGCATGGGAGTGGCGCTGACCGAGGAGGGCGTTCCAGGCGACGAGCTTCTGGCCGTTGCCGATCGTCGGCTCTACGCGGCCAAGGCGCTCGGCCGCAACCGCGTGGTTGGCGGTGACGATATGCGGGAACCCGGATTTTCCCGAGTCCCCGCACGGCGTTAGCGGCGTTCCTTCCAGAAGGCGTATAGGCCGGCGATGTCCGCACTGGTCATGAGCGGCATGGCTGCCTGCAGCATGTCGTCGGGCCAATCCCACCAGGCCATTTCGAGCAGAAGCGCGATGTCCGCGTCGGAGAAGCGCTTGCGGATGGGCTTGGCGGGATTGCCGCCGACGATGGTGTAGGGCTCGACGTCCCTGGTGACGAGCGCGCGGGTGCCGATGACGGCGCCGTGGCCGATGCTGACGCCGGGCATGACGATGGCCTCGGTGCCGATCCACACATCGTGGCCGATGACGGTATCGCCGGCGGGCGCGAAGGCGTTGGCGGCGCCGGCGAAGTGGGGCACCTCGTTCATGAAGTAGAACGGGAACGAGGAGACCCAGTCATAGCGGTGGCCCTGGTTGCCGGCCATGATGAAGGCGGCGCCCGAACCGATCGAGCAGAAGCTGCCGATGACGAGACGGTCGACACCGGGCTCGGTCATCAGGAAGCGGGCGCAGTCGTCGAAGCTGTGGCCGTGATAATAGCCGGAATAATAGCTGTAGCGACCGACGACGATGTTGGGGTTGGTGACCTGACGGTTGAGCGTGATGCCCTTGAAGGGGCTTTCGAAAAAATCGGTCATGGATTGCATCATGAAAGGCGCGAGCCAACGGCTGCGCAGGTGAAACTGTACGGGGGAGACCGGTGTTGCGGGCAGCAGCAAGTGCCCGGAGCGTGCCGGTCAGGTGGCGTCCAGCGGAGCGCGCGTCAGGCGCGGGTGGACGCGATGGAGGTGGTACAGTGTGCCGACTTCATGATCGGGTGTGTTTAGGCGGGGGAGGGGTCGGGAGTCAAACGCGAAGGCGGTTGATTTTGTCTCGTCACAGACGTCACCACGGAACTTCCCCGGACTTGATCCGGGGCCTATTGCCCCCCTCCACCCGAGTGGCGCCATCCGTGGGCCCCTGTGTAATTGTGCTGTGCCATATTGGGTACGGGCGGGAGACCGTTGGGCCCCAGGTTTAAAGACCGAGAGCCGGCACGGGTCCCCGCCCGCTTTGACAAACACCTGAACAGTTGCACGAGGCCGCTTGAGACGGACCTCGGATCACAGGGACAGGCCCATGACCCTATCACCGACCTGGATTGGAATCGACGTTTCGAAAGCCTGGCTGGATATCGCCTCTTCCGGCGGGGAGGGCGTGCAGCGGATCGCCAACACGATGGACGCCATCGCCGCATTCGCCGCCACGCTGGAGCGGGAGGGCACTCTCGTGGTGCTGGAGGCGAGCGGGGTTTACGACAGGAGCTTGCGCGCCGGACTGGCGCTGGCCGGGATCGGCCATGTCCGGGTCAATCCGCTGCGGGCCCGTGACTTTGCGCGGGCGAGCGGCCAGCTCGCCAAGACCGATGCGCTCGATGCGGCCATGCTTGCCGAAATGGGCCGGGCCCTGCGCCTCGTGGCCGACCCGCTGCCCGAGGCCGGACGCGAGCGGCTCGGCCTGCTCAGCCGCCGCCGCGACCAGTTGGTGGCCATGCGCACCCAGGAAAAGCAGCGCCGGATCGAGATAACCGATTCCTTCATCGGCGCCGACCTGGACCGGCACATGGCCGGCCTCAACCAGGCCATCGCCGCCATCGAGGTCGAAATCCAGAACCAGATCGGCAGCGATGCCGCCCTGGCACAGGACCAGGCCCTGATCCGCTCGGTGCCCGGCATCGGCCCGGTCACCGCCTCTGTCCTGGCCGCCCTGATGAACTGGGCCGGCGCTCGGGCAAGCAGATCGCCACCCTGGCCGGGTTGGCCCCGCTCAACAACGATAGCGGCCTACGGCGCGGACAGCGCTCCATCCGCGGGGGCCGCCGCCGCGTCCGCCAGGCCCTCTACATGGCCGCCGTTGCATCCTTGCGAACACAATCGCCTCTCAACGCCTTCTACCACCGTCTGCGCCAGGCCGGAAAACCACCCAAGCCCGCCCTCGTCGCCCTCGCCAGAAAGCTCCTCGTCACCATCAACGCCATCATGAAAACCCGAACAAGCTTCGCAACCTGAATTACAGTTGCCGGCTCTTCGGCCGGGGAAGTGCGGGGTGGGGAGGGAGCGGTGGGGAAGTGCAGCAGTGGGAAGGGACTGGCGTGGAGGGGTGTCGGCAGCTGCGTCGCGATCAGATCGCGGGTGCTGGTAACGCTGGTGCTTCAAGGCCGGCGAAGGGGTCGTTCCAGGCTTGGATGGCGGAGAGACGCGCGAGCCAGGCGGTGATGTTGGGGTAGTCGGCGACGGGCAGGCCGGCGATGTCGGCGAAGGGGAGGACGCAGGCGGCGCGGAAGTCGGCGTAGGACATGCCATCTTCGAGCAGCCAGTGCTGATTGGCGAGGTGGGCGTCGAGGATGGCGGCGGATTGGTGGAAGAGGGCGAGGCCGTCTTCGACATAGTGGGTGCGGATCGGGCCGTGACGGTAGCGCTGGCGGGTGACGCGCTCGAAATGCACCTTGTCGCAGCCGGCGACGAAGTCGCCGTTGGCCCAGCTCAGCCATTGCAGCATGCGGGGCTCCATCGCGCCGGTCCGCCAGAAGGCCGAGCCGGCCAGTTGGGAGAGGCGGCAGGCGATGGCGTCGGCTTCCCAGAGCGCGGTGCCGTCATCCTCGAGCAGGATGGGGATGCGGTGGTTGGGATTGAGCGCGCGGAAGTGGTCGATGTGGACCGGATCGAACGGAGAGGCGAACTCGAATTCGACCGGCACGCCGAGATAGCGCGCGGTGGCGACGGCGAGGCGCGGATTGTAGTTGCGGCTGAAGTAGAGCTTCATCGATCCCTCGCTTGCGGCGGCGCGAGGATTCTTAGCATACCGGCCGGCTGTGAACAGCCGTGCAGGAAAGCAGGTGGGACGCGCCGGAGCGTCGTCCCACCCAGTTCGGATTTAGGCCGCGAAATAGTCCTGCAGCGGGCGCACCTGGAGGTTGCCTTCGCGGTAGGCGATGATGCCCTCCACCGCGGCGATCGCGCCGGGGATGGTGGTGTAGTAGGGGATTTTCGAGAGCAGGGCCGTGCGGCGGATGTCGCGGCTGTCGGAGACCGACTTGGCGCCATCGGTGGTGTTGATGACCAGCTGGATGCCGCCGTTCTTCATCGAATCCACGATGTGCGGGCGACCTTCGAGAACCTTGTTGATCTTTTCGGCAGCGATGCCGTTTTCGACCAGGTAACGCTGGGTGCCGCCGGTGGCGAGGATCTTGAAGCCGGCGTTTTCAAGGTGCCGCATCGGCTCGACGATGGCTTCCTTGTCGGCGTCACGCACCGAGACGAACACCGTGCCTTCCTTGGGAACCTTGGAGCCGGCGCCGAGCTGGCTCTTGGCGAAGGCGATGGCGTAGTCGGTGTCGAGGCCGATGACTTCGCCGGTCGACTTCATCTCGGGGCCGAGCACCGTATCGACGCCCGGGAAGCGGTTGAACGGGAACACGGCTTCCTTGATGGCGACGTGCTTGAGGACCTTTTCCTTGAGGTTGAAGCTCTCAAGCGTTTCGCCGGCCATGACGCGGGCGGCGATCTTGGCGATGGGCTCGCCGATGACCTTGGCGACGAACGGCACCGTGCGCGAGGCGCGCGGGTTGACTTCGAGGATGTAGATCGTGCCGTCCTTGAGGGCGTACTGCACGTTCATCAGGCCGCCGACCTTGAGGGCGAGGGCCATTTCACGGGTCTGGCGCTTGAGCTCGGCCAGAATCTCGTCGGAGAGGTGCTGGGCCGGGAGCGAGCAGGCGCTGTCGCCCGAGTGAATGCCGGCTTCCTCGATGTGCTCCATGATGCCGCAGACGAAGACGTCCTTGCCGTCCGAGAGGCAATCCACGTCGATTTCGATGGCGCCCGAGAGGTAGCCGTCGAAGAGCAGCGGGTTGTCCGAGAGGACCGAGTTGATCTGGCCGGTCTTGTCGTTCGGGTACTTGGCGCGGATGTCGGGCGGCACCAGGCTCGTCAGGGTGTCCTGGACATAGGCCTCGAACTCGTTGGCATTGTGGGCGATGGCCATGGCGCGGCCGCCCAGCACGTAGGACGGGCGGATGACCAGCGGATAGCCCAGGCGCTCGGCAACGATGCGGGCCTGTTCGAGGCTATAGGCGATGCCGTTCTTGGGCTGGGTCAGCTCGAGCTGGCGCAGGAGCTTGGAGAACAGGTCGCGGTCTTCGGCGAGGTCGATCGAGGAGGGCAGGGTGCCGAGGATACGGACACCGGCCTTTTCGACGGCTTCGGCCAGGTTGAGCGGGGTCTGGCCGCCGAACTGGACGATGACGCCGTGCAGGGTGCCGTTGGTCTTTTCGCGCTCGAGAATCTCGATGACGTCTTCTTCAGTCAGCGGCTCGAAATAGAGGCGATCCGAAGTGTCGTAGTCGGTCGAGACGGTTTCCGGGTTGCAGTTGACCATGATGGTTTCATAGCCCGCGTCCGAGAGGGCGAAGGCGGCATGGCAGCAGCAATAGTCGAACTCGATGCCCTGGCCGATACGGTTGGGACCGCCGCCTAGGATAACGACCTTCTTGCGATCGGACGGGCGCGACTCGTCGGAGACTTCGCCGGCGAACGGGGTCTCGTAGGTCGAGTACATATAGGCGGTTGGCGAGGCGAATTCGGCGGCCGAGGTGTCGATGCGCTTGTAGGACGGCAGGACGTTGAGGTTGTGACGCAGGTTGCGCACGTCCTTGGCTTCCTTGCCGGCGAGTTCGGCGAGGCGCTTGTCCGAGAACCCCATGGCCTTGAGGCTGCGCAGGATGGCGGCGTCCTGCGGCAGGCCGAACTGGCGGACCTTGGCTTCGGTGTCGATGAGGCCGCGGATCTGCTCGAGGAACCACATGTCGATGCGGCAGGCATCGTGGATATCCTCGTTGGAGACGCCCAGGCGCATGGCTTCGGCAACGCGCAGCAGGCGCTCGGGCGTCGGGGTGCCCAGAGCGGCGCGGATGGCGTTCTTGTCGTCGCCTTCGCCCAGGCCCGGAATGCCGATCTCGTTGAGGCCGGTAAGGCCGGTTTCGAGGCTGCGGAGGGCCTTCTGGAGCGATTCCTGGAAGGTGCGGCCGATGGCCATGGCTTCGCCAACCGACTTCATGGAAGTGGTGAGGCGATTGTCCGAGCCCGGGAATTTCTCGAAGGCGAAGCGGGGAATCTTGGTGACGACGTAGTCGATGGTCGGCTCGAACGAGGCCGGGGTGGCGCCGCCGGTGATGTCGTTCTCGAGTTCATCGAGCGTGTAGCCGACGGCGAGACGCGCGGCGACCTTGGCGATGGGGAAGCCGGTGGCCTTGGAGGCGAGGGCCGAGGAGCGCGACACGCGCGGGTTCATCTCGATGACGATCATGCGCCCGTCTGCCGGGTTGATCGCGAACTGGACGTTGGAGCCGCCGGTCTCGACGCCGATCTCGCGCAGCACCGCCAGCGAGGCGTCGCGCATGATCTGGTATTCCTTGTCCGTCAGGGTCAGCGCCGGGGCGACGGTGATCGAGTCGCCGGTGTGGACGCCCATCGGATCGAGGTTTTCGATCGAACAGATGATGATGCAGTTGTCCTTCTTATCGCGGACAACCTCCATCTCGTATTCCTTCCAGCCGAGGACGGATTCCTCGATCAGGACTTCGTCGGTCGGGGACGCGTCAACGCCGCTCTCGACGATGGCGAGGAACTCTTCCTTGTTGTAGGCGATGCCGCCGCCGGTGCCGCCGAGGGTGAAGGACGGGCGGATGATGGCGGGGAGGCCGATGACCTCGAGCGCCTGCAGTCCTTCGATCATGTTGTGAGCGAGCATGGAGCGCGGGGTGGAGAGCCCGATCTTCTTCATGGCGTCGCGGAAGAGCTCGCGGTCTTCGGCCTTGTCGATGGCCTCGGCGGTGGCGCCGATCATCTCGACGTTGAACTTGTCGAGGACGCCCATCTTCTTGAGTGAAAGCGCGCAGTTGAGAGCCGTCTGGCCGCCCATGGTGGGCAGGAGCGCGTCGGGGCGTTCCTTCTCGATGATCTTGGCGACGACCTCGGGCGTGATCGGCTCCATATAGGTGGCGTCGGCCAGATCCGGGTCCGTCATGATGGTGGCCGGATTGGAATTGACCAGGATGATCCGGTAGCCCTCTTCCTTGAGGGCCTTGCACGCCTGGGTGCCCGAGTAGTCGAATTCGCAGGCCTGGCCGATGATGATGGGCCCCGCGCCGATGATCATGATGGATTTGATGTCGGTGCGTTTTGGCATGATCGGCTCTCGCAAATGGGCGCGCGGCAAGACGGCGCTGCCGCGCGTTGGTCAGTCGGATTCTTTAGATTAAGGCTGCTCTCTAGCCGAGAAGCGCGCTGAAGGGAAGCCCGGCGCGGCGAGTTAAGCTGCCGCAGTGTCCGTTTTGCGTTTTCCGGAAATGCGATCTCGGATCGCTACTTGCGGTCTTCGCGCCTACCTTCTATCGTTATTTGGCGATGGATGCTGGCGGTTCGTCGCTGAACCTTTCCCCAGGCGGGGAGTTTCCCGCCAACATACCTGACACCTATTCGGCAATCGCGGGTGATCTTGATCGCCGCGAATATCTTTGTTGCAAGAACAACAGGAGGCCATCAATGGCTGAGCAAACCAAGGTCACTCTTCGCGATGGGAACGTGATTCCGCAGATCGGGCTGGGTGTGTGGCAGGTCGACCCCGCCATCACCGAGCGCGTGGTGACCGACGGCATCAAGGCCGGGTATCGCTCGATCGATACGGCCGAGGGTTATGGCAACGAAGAGGGCGTGGGCGCGGCGATCCGCAATGCCGGGGTGGCGCGGAGCGAGCTTTTCATTACTTCCAAGCTTCGCAATGGCGGGCATGCCCGAGACCTGGCGCTCAAGTCGTTCGACGACACGATGAAAAAACTCGGGATCGAGCAGATCGACATGTTCCTCATTCACTGGCCGGTGCCGAGCCAGGACAAGTATGTCGAGGCGTGGAAGGTGTTCGTCGAGTTGCAGAAGCAGGGGCGCATCAAGTCGATCGGGGTTTCGAATTTCAACCCCGACCATATCGAACGGATCGTGGGTGAGACGGGCGTGACGCCAGTGGTCAACCAGATCGAGCTGCACCCGACCTTCCAGCAGACGAAGAACCGGCCGTTCTACAAGCAGCACAACATCGCGGTTGAAAGCTGGAGCCCGCTCGGCAGCGGCGCCGACCTCAAGAACCCGGCGATCGGGGAAATTGCCAACAAGCACGGCAAATCGATCGCGCAGGTGATCATCCGCTGGCACCTGCAGGAAGGGTTCATCGTGATCCCGAAATCCATCCACGCCAACCGCATGCAGGAGAATATCGACGTGTTCGATTTCGAACTGGATGCGGGGGATATGACGCGGATTCGCGGGCTGGACGACCCGAAAGGTCGCGTGGGCGCCGATCCGGCCACGGCGGCGTTCCTGTTTTAAACGTGATGGCGCCTTCGGTTTCCTTCTCCCTTGAGGGAGAAGGTGGCGGCAAAAGCCGTCGGATGAGGGGTCTGCGATGCTGGCCCAAACCCCTCACCCGCCCTTTGGGCACCCTCTCCCTCAAGGGGAGGGGGAAGGTGTGCGGAGGCTACAAGAACAGCTTGAAGCCTTCGTGGCTCTGGTCGAAGCCGAGGCGCTGGTAGAAGCGGTGGGCGTCGACGCGCTTCTTGTTGGATGTGAGCTGCACCATGCCGCAGCCGCGGTCGCGGCATCGCTCGACCGCCCATTGGATCATGCGGCCACCATGGCCCTTGTTGCGCTCGGGCGGGATGATGTGGACGCTCTCGATGAGGCCGCGCCACATGCCCTTGCGGGCGATGCCGGGGAGGAAGGTGATCTGGAGCGTGCCGATGGGCTTGCCCTCGCGCTCGGCGATGATCAGCATCTGGTTGGGATCGGTGATGATGGCCTCGAAGCCCGCGACGTAGCCGGGGCCGGACGGATCGTTGGCATCGTCCATGGGCACGTCGGAGACATCGTCTTCCGCGATCAGGGCCACCATGAAGGGAAGGTCGGCCTTCGTGGCCGGACGATAAACTATGTCTGACAAGGCAGGTCCGCTCAGCTGCAATCGGTATTGCTTGTAGCGGAGAGCAATAGGGGCGGCTAGGCGGGCCGGCGCCTATTTTGCTCGTTCGAAAAAGCTAGGAGGCGCTGCCGAAAACGACTTCGTCGTTCTGCACGACGAACGGCACGTCGCAGGCACTGGCGATGATGGAATCGAGGAAACCCGGGAAACGGGCGTCGAGGTCCTCGCGACGCAGCGTGACGAGGCGCCGGGTACCTTCGGGCTGCACGCGCACGATGCCCGCCTCGCGCAGCTTGGCCAGGTGGTAGCTCAGGCTGGTCTTGGAGCCGAGGCCGTAGAACTGGCCGCAGGTCATGGCCTGTCCTTCGTTGCGCGCCAGGTAGGCGATTATCGCAAGGCGCGTCTCATCGCCGAGCGTGGCGAGTACCTCGGGGAAGGAAATCTGGTCTGCATCAGGGTGCGGCAGCGTCGTCATGCCTCTGAGATAGCGGAGTTGTGGCGGTTTTTCAATTGTTCAAGGAATATTGAACTTCTCCTTGACGGACCGTTCGCCAGAACCATATTGTTCAACGTTCTTTGAACTAAGGAATCTCAAAATGGATTTTCGCCTTTTCTGGCTGGCGCTGGGCGCGTTCGCGGTCGGCACCGGGGCCTTCGTGATCGCCAGTCTCCTGCCGGCCATTGCGAGCGAGACCGGAGTATCCATGGCCCAGGCAGGAACGCTGGTGCTGGCTTTCGCCATCGCCTATGCGGTCGGCGCACCGGTGCTTTCTGCGCTTACAGGTGGCGCGAATCGCCGGCCTGTTCTGGTCGCGTCCATGCTGGTTTTCGGCCTCGCCAATATCGGGGCGGCGTTCTCGCCAAACTTCGAGGGCCTGCTGCTCGCGCGTATCGTGATGGCGGCGGCTTCCGGTCTCTTTGCCTCGGCCGCGCAGGGTGCGGCGGTAACACTGTCGACGCCGCAGACGCGGACGCGGGCCATCTCGGTCATCGTGGGCGGCACCACGCTTTCGGTGGCCTTGGGTGCGCCGATCGGTGCGCTCATCGCCAATGTCATGGATTGGCGCAGCGCCTTCCTGGCCATTGGCGTGGTGGCCCTGCTCGTAGCAGGTGCGCTCCGCCTGATGCTGCCGGCAAGCATGCTGGGTACGCGGCTTTCGCTCGGTGAGCGACTGCTGGTGGCCTTCCGGCCGGGTATCGGCTCGGCGCTGCTGGTGACGATCTTCGCGGTCGGTGCCTCGTTCACGGTCTTCACCTATATCGCCAGCCTCTCCTCCGAAATCGGGCTTTCGCTCTCGCTGATGCCTCTGGTCCTCCTCGCGTTCGGCGTTGGCGCGGCGATCGGCAATTATGCTTCGGGCCAGTTGGCCGACCGGTTCGGCGCGGCCCTGACCGTGCGCTGGGTCATCATCCTGTCGAGCCTGACGCTGGCCGTGTTCTCGGCCGTGGCCTATCTCGTGCCGACGCCGATTGCCGGCTACCTGCTGCTGGGCCTCATGGTGCCGTGGGGCGTCATCGGTTGGGGTTTCCCGCCGGCGCAGAGCAGCCGGCTGGTGAATCTGGCGCCTGAAGCAGCGCCGATCTCGCTCGGGCTCAATGCCTCTGCCGTCTATCTCGGCGTGGCGCTGGGTTCGCTGATCGGCGGGGCCGATATCGCCATGGTGGCCTCGGCCAAAGACCTCGGCTGGGTCGGCGCGGCGATGGGCGTGGTGGCGCTGGCCATCCATCTCTACGCTACGCGCGTGCCGAGGCCGCTCGAGGTCAGGCTGGGTTAGCTGGAAGGCCGGGAGCGATCCCGGCCTTTTCATTGGAAGCCGATGGGATCGACAATGCCGCCGTCGCAGCCGCCATCGGTGGGAGAGGCTGCGGCGATGAGTTCGGCGAGGCTGGCGCCGGGTTTGATCGTGCCGACGAGGCCGATGGTGAGTTCGGTGACGAGGCGGCGATTGCCATCGCGTTCGCACGAGACGCGCACCCGCTGACCGGCACCCGGCCCGAAGGCTTTGTCGAACGCGCCGCGGATTTGGTCCTGCGATACGCGCTTGCCGATATTGCTCGCGAAGAGCTGGCGTACCGCCGATTGGTTCAGCTCATCGAGCACCCAGAGGGCATTGCCGTAATAGGTCTCCTGGTCCTGGCCGGAGCAGGTCCCGTGCTTGGTCCATTCGTGGCGTTCGAGGCTCGAGCGGGTGCCGGGCATGGCTTCGTCCAGCCTGGTGCGGAGGGCGGGGGAGAGATCGACCGAAGGCAGGGACGACCAGCGGCCGGATTTGTCGGCGTTGATGTCCGAGGACGGCACGCCGCAATAGTCGGTCTGCTGCGGCCAGAGGCCGTGCAGGGTGAAATTGGTGGCTTCGAAGCTCTTGCGGCCCTGGTTGCGGCATTCGCGCTTGTCGGGCTGCGTTTCGCAGAAGCCGGGCTGCCAGCTGGCGGCGAAGACATAGCGTTGGGCTGCGGGCGCGAGGGTGGTCCAGGCGGTGGCGGCTGCGATCGCCAGCAGGCCGGCGATCGCGAGCGTGGTCTTGGGTATCGGCAAGGAGGAGGCCTAGCGCTGGGTGACGTAGCCGTCCGGCACGCCATTGGTGGAAAGAACGAATTGCCAGACCTGGATGGCGCGCGAGCGGAAGGCGCCGGCACAGCAGAGCAGGTAGTATTTCCACATGCGGTAGAAGCGCTCTTCCTCGGGATTGCGCTGCTTCTTCCAGTTGCGGTCGAAATTCTCGTACCAGGCGACGAGGGTCTTGTCGTAGTGCGGCCCGATATTGTGGAGGTCGATCACCACGAAAAGGTTCTCGATGGCCTTGCCGATCTGGGTCAGCGAGGGCAGCACGCCGCCCGGGAAAATGTATTTTTCCAGCCAGGGATCGATGGTTTCCTTGGAATCGGGCGAGCCGATCGTGTGGAGCATGAAAAGGCCGTTGTCCGAGATCACTCGGCGCGCGACTTCGAAATAGGTGCGGAAGTTCTTGTGGCCCACATGCTCGAACATGCCCATCGAGACGACGTGGTCGGTCTTGCCCTGGAATTCGCGGTAGTCCTTGACCTGGAATTCGACGGGCAAATCCTTGTAGCGGGCGCGGCCGTACTCGGCCTGGTCGGGCGAGACGGTGACGCCAACGCAATTGGCGCCGTATTTTTCCGCCGCAAAGCCCATGAAGGCCCCCCAGCCGCAGCCGATGTCGAACACCGTCTGGCCGGGCTTCACGCCGATCTTGCGGCAGACCATGTCGAGCTTGGCTTCCTGCGCCTCGTCGACATTGGTGACGCCTTCCGGCCAGTAGCCGCATGAGCCGGTCATGCGCTTGTCGAGGCTCGCCTTATAGGCGTCGGTCTCGTTGTAGTGCATCTGGGCCACGCGCTGGGAGCGGGCCAGGTTCTGCATATTCAGGAAGCGCGCCTGCACGTGCTGCCAGATGAGGTTGGGCGTGATGCGCAGGTGCTTTTCGATATTGGCCCTGAGGATCAGATTGAAGAACTCGGCCATGTCCTCCACGTCCCACCAGCCATCCATATAGGCCTCGCCCAGGCCGAGCGAGCCCTGGGCAAAAATGCGGTTCCAGACGTGGGGATTATTGATCTGCGGGTCCCATGGATTGGGGCCGTTGACAGTGATGCCGGCCTGCGCGAGCAGGGACGTGAGTTGGGCTTCTTGGCTCATCTAAAAACTTCAAAATGTTGAGGAACTTAGGCGAGGAACATGCGCCGCAACGCATTGGTTACGATTGGTTACCAGATCAAGTTTGAGCCGCGATGGCAAGATGGTTTGGGGCAAGCAAAAGGCCGGGATCGCTCCCGGCCCTGATGCATCTGCCAAGCGGTGGTGCCCGCGTCAGGCGACGCTCAGCGTCACGTCGACATTGCCGCGAGTGGCGTTGGAATAGGGGCAGATCTGGTGCGCCTTCTGCACCAGCGCTTCGGCTTGCGCCTTGTCCATGCCGGGGATGGCCACTTCGAGCGCGGCGGCGATGTTGAAGCCGCTGCCCTTGGCGTTTTCGCCGAACGAGACCGTGGCGTGGATTTCGGCGTCGTCGGGGATCGTCACCTTTTCCTGTCGCGCGACGGCCTTGAGCGCGCCCAGGAAGCAGGCGGAATAGCCCATGGCGAAAAGCTGCTCGGGGTTGGTGCCGGGGCCGCCATTGCCGCCCATTTCCTTGGGCGTGTCGAGCGTTACGGCAAGACGTCCGTCGTCAGTATGGCTTTTGCCCGTGCGGCCGCCGGTCGTGGTGGCATGGGCGGAATAAATGGGAGCTTTGATCATCGGGCTATCCTTCGAGTCGATCATTTGCGATATCGAGCACGTAAATTAGTAGCGTACAATTAAATTGTGTGCAATTGAAATGGCGATGATATGATGCGTATTGGGCATAGATGCCCGCAGCAGGACCGGAAATGGGCGACGAACGCGACCTCCTCAGCCTCGACAAGCAATTGTGCTTTGCCGTTTACGCGGCGGGGCACGCCTTCACGCGGTTCTACAAACCGCGGCTCGATGCGCTGGACCTGACCTATCCGCAATACTTGGTTTTCCTCGTGCTCTGGGAAGAGGACGGGCTGACGGTCAAGACGCTGGGCGACCGGCTGTTTCTCGATTCGGGCACGATCACGCCGCTGGTGAAGCGTCTCGAGGCGCGTGGATTGCTGACGCGCAAGCGCGACGACGAGGACGAGCGAAAGGTACGGGTGTTCCTGACCCGTGAGGGGAAGGCGATGCGCGGCAGGGCACTCGCAGTGCCGCTGGCCGTGGTCGGCGCGACCGGGTTGGACAACGCAACCTTCGAACACCTCAAGGGCGAACTCGACCTGTTGCGGGAGAGGCTGGCCGGGGCGGCTTAGCACCCCGGCCTTCCGAACGCTTTAGAGCGTGATGCGGTAGCTGCCGAAGCCGTCGGCGGCTTCGCCGGCATATTCGATCTTGACCGCGGTCACATCGGCCAGGTGTTCCTTGGCCTTGGGACCAGTTTCGAACAGGACGGTCGTGCCCGGGATCGGTGCGAGCGACCAGTTGCTGTCGGCCTTCGGGTTGATAGTCTTCTGGTCCACGATGTAGCGGATGATGATATCGCGGTTCGTGTCCGGACCCTTGAAGACGATCTTCTCCGAATTGATGCCCGGGAAGTTGCCGCCGCCACCGGCGCGGTAATTGTTGGTGGCGACCACGAATTTCTGGGCCGGGTCGATCGGCTTGCCTTCGAACTGCAGGTCGATGATGCGGCTGGCGTCAGGATTGGTGACGCTTTTGCCGTCGGCGGCGTACTTGCTCGGCTGGGTGAGGTCGATCTTGTAGGTCACCCCGTCGATCACGTCGTAATTGTAGGACGGGAAGTCGCCGTTGATGAGCGGCTGGTCGGTGCCGCCCGCGGTCACCTGGTTGAAGATCCCGGCCGAACGCTCCAGCCATTCCTTGACGTCCGCACCGGTGATCAGCACGGCCTGGATGGTGTTCGGATAGAGGTAGAGGTCGGCCACGTTCTTGATGGCAACCGGGCCCACCGGCACGTCGGTGTAGTAATCCGGGCCGCCGCGGCCACCGGCCTTGAACGGGGCAGCGGCCGAAAGCACCGGCACGTTGTCCCACTCGGTGCCCTTCTGCATCTGCTTGATGTACCAGGTCTGGGCCTGGCTCACGATCTGCACGGACGGATCGTCGGCGACGAGCGCGAAGTACGAGTGGAGCGGCGCAGCCGTCTCGCCCACCGGGCGGCGGACATATTCGAGCGTCGCGTCGTGCTCGGACTGGACCGAATCCAGCACCTTCTGCTCGCTCTCGACGAGCGCGGCCACCTTGCCGTCCTTGCGCTCATAGATCGGGCGCGCTTCGGAGGTGAACGAGGCGATCTTCCACTTGCCGTCGGCATCGGCCTGCAGCAGCAGGTCGATCAGGCCCATATGCGAGCCCCAGAAGCCGGCCATGACGGCGGGCTTACCGGCCAGCGTACCCTTCTCGATGTCGGCGCCTTCGAGGTCCTTGAAGTCCGGGCCGGGGAAGACGAGGTGCTGGTGGCCGGTGAGGACCACATCGATGCCATCGACCGCGGCGAGCTGGAGCGAGGCGTTTTCAGACTTGGGGCCGCCGTCGGCCGCAATGCCGGAGTGGGAGAGGGCGACGATGATGTCGGCGCCTTCCGATTTCATCTTGGGCACGTAGGCCTTGGCGGTCTCGACGATATCTCGCGTGTTGACCTTGCCCTCGAGGTGTCCCGCATCCCAGGTCATGATCTGCGGCGGCAGGAAGCCGATGAAGCCGATCTTGAGCGTGTGCTTGTTGCCGGCGCCGTCGACGATTTCCTTTTCGACGATGCGATAGGGCTCGATATAGGTCGTGTCGCTGAGCGGGTCGGCACCCAGTTCGCCCTTGACCAGATTGGCCGAGACGAACGGGAAGTTGGCGCCCTTGCGGGCGGCGTCGAGATATTCGAGGCCGTAGTTAAACTCGTGGTTGCCGAAGGTGGCGACCTCGTAGCCCAGCGTGTTCATGGCGGCGATGGTCGGGTGCAGCTTGTCGCCGTCAAGGCCGCGTTCGTAGGCGACGTAGTCGCCGAGCGGGTTGCCCTGGATGAGGTCGCCGTTGTCGATGAGGATGGAGTTGCCGGCCTCGGCACGAATGCCGTCGACCAGCGTAGCAGTGCGCGCCAGACCCATGGTGTCGTTGGGGGCGTCGGCGAAGTAATCATAGGGGAAAACGGCGACGTGGATGTCGGTCGTCTCGATCAGGCGTAGGTGGGCTTCGTTGGCCTGGGCCAGCGCCGCGAAGGGGTGCATGACCACCACGGCACCCGTTGCTGCCGTTCCGGCGAGGAAGGCGCGGCGGGATATACTGCTTCCAAACTTCATAGAGATGCTCCTTTTGTCCCCAAATGGGCAAAGCTAACCCGTGCTCCCGCCATCGATTTTTCGATTTGCGGGTGCCACTTTTCAGCAGTTCTGACGTTCTAACGTGACGAGAGCACGACACTTTGACCAAATGGTCAAGACCTCCAAAGGGAAATTCGTGACCGCCACGAAACCTTGGTGGTAACATCGAGTCGGGCCCCGGCAAGGAGAACGGCATGAAGTGGCAGGGACGCGAGCGCAGCTCCAATATCGAGGACCGTAGATCCCAGGGTGGAGGCGGGCTGGGTGGCGGCTTCGGGGGCGGCATGGGCTCGGGCGGCGGCTTCCGCATTCCGACCAGCGGCCGCGCCGGTGGCGGGCTTGGTGGCATCGGCCTCATCGTGGTCATCGGCATCATCTGCCTGGCGCTGGGTATCAACCCGCTCAGTCTTCTCGACGGAAGCCTGTCGACCAGCAATTCCTCCTTCCAGGAATCGCGGCCCTTGCCCAATGCCGGGCAGGATCAACTCGCCGATTTCGTGGGCGTGGTGGTCAAGGACACCGAGACGGTCTGGACCGATATCTTCAAGGCCAATGGCGCGACTTATGTGCCGCCCAAGGTGGTGCTGTTCAGCAGCCAGACGCAATCCGGGTGCGGCGTGGCGGATGCCAATAGCGGCCCGTTCTACTGCCCGAACGACCAGAAGGTTACATCGATCTCTCGTTCTACAACCAGTTGCGCCAGCAGTTCGGCGCTCCGGGCGACTTCGCCCAGGCTTACGTGCTGGCCCATGAAGTCGGCCACCACGTGCAGAACCTCACTGGTGTCCTCCCCGAATTCAACCGCCGCCGCCAGGCGATGAGCGACGCGCAGGCCAATGCCTACTCGGTGCGTGTGGAGCTGCAGGCCGACTGCTATGCTGGCGTCTGGGCCAACCGCATCGGCCAGGAAAACCTGCTCGACCAGGGCGACGTTGAAGAAGCGATCACGGCGGCCAACGCTATTGGTGACGACACGCTGACACGCGGCACGGTTTCGTCCCGCAATTTCACCCATGGTACCTCGGCCCAGCGCATGGCCTGGCTCAAGCGCGGCATACAGTCGGGCAATCCGGGTGATTGCGACACGTTCTCGGGCAATATCTGACCCGTCCAGCCATCATGATGCCGCCGCGCTGGAAGTGCGGCGGCATTTGCATGCCGTCTTCGGGAGGCGGCTAGGGTCCTTACTCAATTGCACCGGTAGATGAAGTTGCGATGGCCGCCCCACTATCGGACTTCCCCGGACTTGATCCGGGGCCCATTGCCATTCTCCACTCGAGTGGAGGAATCCGTAGGCCCCGGCTCTGCGGCCGGGGAAGTTCAGTGGGTGTGGCGCGGCCGATGGACAGCGCTTCCGTTGGCATCCGTCGAATAGGAAGATAAGGCGCTCTTGGGTGCCGGGACTTATTGAGTACGGACCCTAGGCGACCTCGATGACGATCTTGCCGTGGCCGTGGCCCGCGTCGAGCTCGCGATGCGCCTCGATGATCTCGTTCATCGGATAGATACGGCGAACGTTGGCCTTGAGCTGGCCCTTGGCAGCGAGGTCGAGAAGCCGGGCGAGCCGTATGCCGTCGCGGACGCCTTCGACGCTTCTTATGCCGAGCTGCCTGGTTCGGCCCATATCGCCGAGCGTGGCGATGCGGTCGAGGGGAACGCCGAGGGTCAGCGACAGGTCGAGCGTCGGTCCGCCGACGCAATCGAGGATGGCGGTCAGGCCATGAGGCGCAGCGGCGACGATGCGCTCGCGCAGGCCCTCGCCATAGACCAGCGGACTTGCGCCCAGGCTGGCGATATAAGCCTGGTTGGCCTGGCTGCCCGTACCGATGACCTTGGCGCCGCGCTGCACCGCGATCTGCGTTGCAAAGGAGCCGACGCCGCCGGCTGCACCGTGGATGAGAAGCGTGTCTCCTGGACCGATGCCGAGGGACTCGATTGCTGTATCGGCGGTCTGAGCGGTGCCTGAGAGGGTTGCCGCCTCGGCGAATGACAGCGTCTCGGGCTTCCGGGCGATGTCGACGGCAGGAACGATCACGTATTCGGCGACGGCACCAAAGGCGCGGCGACCAGCCACGGCATCGCCGGGCGAGAAGCCGGTTACGTCCGCGCCGAGGGCATCGATAATGCCGGAAAACTCGTTGCCGGTGGTTACAGGGAGCGTGGTGCCGGGCGGCAGGGGAATCTGCCCGATGCGGACGCGGCGGTCGAAGGGCTGGATTGCGGCCGCCCTGACCCGAACGCGGACTTCGCCGCGGCCGGGTTCTGGGATCGGGATGTCGTCGATGGAGAGAACCTCTGGGCCGCCGAAACTAGCGAAACGGGCAGCACGCATGAGATCGCTCCTTGATCAGTTTCAGGCGCCGGCCTTGGGATGCTCCGGCTTCTGTTCCATGCCCTTCTGCGCGCGCACGTGGTTGAGGAAGCGCGTGAAGAGGTAGTGGCTGTCGTGCGGGCCGGGGCTCGATTCCGGGTGGTACTGCACCGAGAAGATCGGCTTGCCGTCCACGGCAAGGCCCGCATTCGAGCCGTCGAAGAGCGAAATGTGGGTCTGCGTGACCCCACCCGGCAGCGTGTCGGCGTCCACGGCAAAGCCGTGGTTCATCGAGGTGATCTCGACCTTGCCGGTGGTCAGGTCCTTGACCGGGTGGTTAGCGCCATGGTGGCCCTGATGCATCTTGGAGGTCGTGCCGCCCAGGGCAATGCCGAGGAGCTGGTGGCCCAGGCAGATGCCGAAGATCGGCTTGCCGGTTTCCATCAGCTTCTGGATGGTCGGAACGGCATACTTGCCGGTCGCGGCCGGATCGCCAGGGCCGTTGGAGAGGAAGATGCCGTCGGGATTGTGCGACATGATATCGGCGGCCGTGGCAGTTGCCGGCACGACGGTGACGCGGGCACCCTGGTCGGCCAGAGAACGCAGGATGTTGCGCTTGGCGCCGTAGTCGACGGCCACCACGTGGAATTCCGGGTTCTCGAGCGTGCCGTAGCCCTTGCCCCATTCCCAGCGGGTCTGGTCCCAATGGTAGGTCTGCGCCGTGGTCACTTCCTTGGCGAGATCGAGACCTTCGAGGCCCGGGAAGGCCTTGAGCTCGGCCATGATCGAGGGCTCGTGGAAGTGGCCGTCGGGCGCGTGGGCAATGACGCCGTTCGGCATGCCGTGCTCGCGGATGCGGGCGGTCAGGGCGCGGGTGTCGATACCGGCGATGCCGATGATGTTGCGGGCCTTGAGCCAGGCATCGAGGCGCTGGACAGCGCGGTAGTTCGACGGGTTGGTGATGTCGGCCTTGAGCACTGCACCGCGGACGCCCGAGAGCGCCGCCATGTTCACCGTCTCGATGTCTTCGTCATTCGCGCCCACATTGCCGATATGGGGGAAGGTGAAGGTGATGATCTGGCCGGCATAGGAGGGGTCCGTGAGGATTTCCTGGTAGCCGGTCATCGCCGTGTTGAAGCAGACTTCGCCGGCCGCGTGGCCGATGGCGCCGATGCCATGACCCTCAAGGCGCGTCCCATCCGCCAGGATCAGAAGTGCGGTCGCGGGGGATTGCTGCCAGCCGGTCACGGTGGGTCTCCAAATTTCTGCGCAGTGTCGATTGAGGCTTCCTCATAGAAGCCGAGGCAATGCCGCGCAAGTGGCAATGCGTCGCTATTGCGCTATATGGTGCGCGAAAATGCGAGGAAAAGAGCGAATGCCCAGCCCGGTGAGCAATCATATCGGCGGCGTCTTCGTGCCCGTGCGTGACATAGAGGCGGCGCGGGACTGGTATTGCGGCATTCTCGGGCTTGAGCCGGGTGAGGTGCTGTTCGGTCACATCTATGTGCTGCCGATGCGCGACGGCAGCGGGCTCGTGCTCGACAGCAAGGGATTCGAGCGTCCGCACGATGCCAAGCCGGTTTTTCACTTCATGACCAAAGACATCGGCGCCGCTTACACCTATATGCGTGACACGGGCGTCGAACTCGTTGGCGAAATCGTGGACGGCGTCTTCTTCAACTTCAAGGATCCGGACGGTAACCTGCTCATGGTTGCCGACGTTCCGCTTGCACCCAGGAGCTAAGCCATGCGCGGAGAAATCAGCGAGAGCCTCAAGGCGGCGCTCAAGGCCAGGGATGCCCGGCGCACACAGACGCTGCGCCTGATCAACTCGGCCATCAAGGACAAGGACATCGCCATCCGCACCGAGAATCGCGGTCCGGCGACGAACGAAGAGATTCTGCAGATCATGCAGAAGATGGTGAAGCAGCGCGAAGAGAGCTTCGCCATCTATGCCCAGGCCGGGCGCAATGACCTTGCCACCATCGAGAAGGAAGAGATCGACATCATCAACGAGTTCCTGCCCAAGGGGCTGGCCGAGGATGAAGTCGATACCGCTATTGCCGCGGCCATCAAGATGGTTGGGGCCGAAGGCCCCAAGGACATGGGCAAGGTCATCGGCCAGCTCAAGATCGACTATCCGGGCCGGATCGATTTCGGCAAGGCCAGCGCCAAGGTCAAGGCAGCGCTGAGCGCTCTCGGCTAAACCGCCTCACACTCCGCTTGCGGCTTCGCCGGCGTCTCGAAATTCCAAGAGACGACGGCGATGGCCGCGGCGGCCAGCGATACGGCCGACCCGATCCAGGCCAGGCTCACATACCCCCAGCCATGATCGAGCGCTGCTGCGCCGATCGAGGCTCCCAGCGCGATGCCGAGGTTGAACGCTGTCGGGATGAGCGGGGAGGCGAGGTTCGGCGCGTCGGCCGAGGCCCTGAGAATGCGCGTCTGCACCGGCGCGCCGAAGCCGAAGCTCAGGCCCGACCACAGGAGAATGCAGATGCCCATGGCGATGGCGTGATAGCTCGACAGCGCCATGGCGGCGTAGACCACGGTCAGCGCCAGCAGCATGCCGATGAGCGAGGGCATCAGCTTCCAGTCGGCAAGTCGACCGCCGACCAGCACGCCGATGGTGGACCCCACTCCGAACAGCAACAGCAGCCAGGGCACGAGGTTCTGCGGCACGTGGGTGACAGTGATGAGGTAGGGCGCGATATAGGTGAATACCGCGAACTGGCCGATCATGGCCACGATGATGATCGCGAAGGACAGCAGGATCACGGGCCGGCCGAGTACCTTGAACTGGGCGGAAAGGCTCGTGCGTTCGTGCGAGGCCTCGGGCTTGTCGGCCGGCAGCAGCAGCATGATGGCCAGAAGCGAGAGGAGGCCGAGGAGGCCCACCGCCCAGAACGTCGCGCGCCAGCCGAGCGCGTTGCCGATGGCGGTGCCGCCAGGAACGCCCAGGATATTGGCGACGGTAATGCCGGCCAGCAGCATGGACACCGCGCTACCTGCCTTCTCGGGCGCCACGAGGCGCGTCGCAACGATCGCCGCCACGCCGAAAAACGCGCCGTGGCCGATCGAAACCAGAAGGCGCGCCGCCATCAGCATTGGGTAGTTGGGCGCAATGGCGCAGAGGGCTTGCCCGATGGTGAAGACGGCGATGAGCGCGAGAATGGTATTGCGGCGCGAATAGCGGCTGGTGAGCAGCGTCACGATGGGGCCGCCCACGGCGACGCCGATGGCATAGGCCGTGATGAGGAAGCCGGCTGTCGGGATGGAAACGCCGAGATCGACCGAGACCTCGGGCAGGAGGCCGGCAATGACGAATTCGGCGGTGCCGATACCGAAGGCCGCAAGGAAAAGCGCGATCAGGGGAAGGGGCATAGACTTTCACGTCCGCCCGATGGCGGTTCCTATAATGAGATAAAGATGTCTTTATATCCCTTCTGCCGTTCCATCAATGGTCGGCATCGCTTGGCGTGAAGGCGAATTCGAGCTGGGCGTTGATGATGGCGCCCATGACGAGGATGAGGATGGAATTGTAGAGCCAGAGCATGAGGATCACGGCGGCGGTCAGCGTGCCGAAGGTGACGTCATAATGTCCGAAATTCTCGACATAGAAAGAAAAGGCGGCGCTCACCACGATCCAGGCCAGGGCCGCGACGATGGCGCCGGGCCAGATCCAGCGCACGCGGCGCGGCCGCCGATCGGGCGCGAAGCGGTAGAAGAAGGCGAAGCCGAGCGTCGAGAAGACGAAGAGCGCCGGCCAGCGGAAGAACAGCAGACGGCTCGGATCGGCCACGATGAAGGGCAGACGGAAGATTGCAGGCATGGCCGCGATGGCGCCGAGGCTGACGATGAGGCAAAAGCCGCCGATCAAGGTTACCAGGAACGACGCGAGGATGCCGCCAAGTAGCGAGCGGCGATCCTGGCTGTGATGCGTGCGTGAGACGGCGTACAGCAGCGCATTTATGCCGCGCGATCCGCTCCAGAGTGCCACGGCCGCCGAGATGGCGAGACCGATGCTCAGGTTCTGCGTCGGTTCATTGACCAGCTTGAGCAATTGCCCATGGATAAGGTCCAGCGCATCGGACGGCACCAGTCCGCGCAGGCGCTCGGCCGCGCTGGCGATGAAATCGCCGGTCACCAGAAGGCCGAAGGCGAAAACGATGATGGCAAGCGCCGGGAACAGCGAGAGAAAAGCGAAGAACGCGGCGCCCGCGCAGCGCAGCGAGGTATCCATATCGAAGAGCTGCAGGAAGATGCGCCAGCAGATGGTTGCCCATTTCCGACGCCGGATCAGGCGCGGCACAGGAATGTCGGACGGAGCGTTCAAGGCAGTGTTCCTCTCTCGCCGGCGGGACGGTCAGCCTAAATGTAGCGACTTTCTGCGATGGTCAAAACGCGAATCCGGCATATACTGCAACGCAATACTAGGTCGGAGGGTACTATGACGGATATAGTCGACGGCCAGTCTTCTGGCTTCTGGGCAATCGCCATTCGCGGCGCGATCATGGTGATCGCCGGGCTCGTTGCTCTCTTTGCACCCATTCAGGCCCTGGCTACCCTGGTGATGATCGGCGGTGCGCTGATGATCATCGATGGGGCGCTCGGGCTCTGGGGGCTGCTCTTCGGCGGCAAGCGCACCCAGAGTTTCTGGGCTTCGGTAACGCGGCAATTGCTGGCGGTCATCGCCGGCCTGCTTGTCGTGTCGTTTCCGGTGGTGGCGACCTCGATCGGTGTCTCGACGATGGTGATCATCGTGGGGATCATCTCGATCCTTGTCGGCGCGCTCGAAATCTATGTGGCCTATATCAGCCGCAAGATCATCCGGGAGGGCACCTATTGGCCGTCCGTGCTGAGCGGGCTGGCCTATGTCGCCTTCGGTATCCTGATCATGGTGATGCCGCTGACCATGGCCTCCATCGTCATCCGCCTCGTCGGACTGCTGGTACTGCTCTACGGCCTGTTCCAGCTCTTCCTCGCCTGGCAATTGCGGCGCGTCTGAGGCTTGCCGGCGGGAGGACAGCCTCCCGCCCTTTCAATACGCCGTATCGTCTCCGGCTGCATCTATCCCTCTGATCTTGATTGACAGCATCTGGCGTGCTGCAAGTCAGCGGGGATAACTTTGCTCCCTGGGGCCAAAAACCGCGTTGGGCTTGGGTGACAAGCGGTAAGTACGCGCTTACTTATCCCTCATGCGCTTTTCCGACAGCTTTCTGGATGAGATCCGTCAACGCCTGCCTATTTCGCAGGTGGTGGGCGAGCACGTCCTTTGGGACAAGCGCAAGAGCCAGCCCGGACGTGGGGATTTCTGGGCGTGCTGTCCATTCCACGGCGAGAAGAGTCCCAGCTTTCACGCCGATGACCGGCGCGGCAGCTACCACTGCTTCGGTTGCGGGGCGCATGGCGACCATTTCCGGTTTCTGACTGAAAAGACCGGGATGAGCTTCCCCGAGGCCGTCGAACGGCTGGCGGGAATGGCCGGCGTGCCGATGCCGGCCCGCGACGAGCGCGCCGAAAAGCGCGAGGCGGTGCGGCGTTCGCTCTATGACGTCATGGAACTGGCGACCAAATATTTCGAGGCGGCGCTGGCGCATAATATCGGTGCGCGGGCCCGGGGATACCTTTTCGAGCGCGGAGTATCGGCGCAGGCACAGACGCGGTTTCGCATCGGTTATGCACCTGACAGCAGCAACGGGCTCAAGGAGCATCTGGCGCTTAACGGCGTGACAGCGCAGGAAATGGTGGATGCCGGCCTCGTCGTCGTCCGCGAGGACAGCCCGCTTCCCTATGATCGCTTCCGCAATCGCGTGATGTTTCCGATCACCGATTTCCGCGGGCGCGTGATCGCCTTCGGCGGACGCGCCATGTCGCCCGACGTGCCGGCCAAGTATCTCAACTCGCCTGAGACCGAACTCTTCCACAAGCGGCAGACACTCTATAACGGGCAGAACGCCCGGCAGGCGGCCAATGACGGCAAGACGGTGATCGTCGTCGAGGGCTATCTCGACGTGATCTCGGCGGTGATGGCCGGGTTCGAGGGCGCCGTCGCTCCGCTCGGTACGGCCATGACGGAGGAACATGCAGCGCTTCTTTGGCGCATGAGCGACAGCCCCGTCCTCTGTTTCGATGGCGACAGCGCCGGCCTGCGGGCGGCCGAGCGCGCAGCCGGCATCGTGCTGCCGCTGCTGCAGCCGGGCAAGACCGTGCGTATCGCCACGCTCCCCGAGGGGCTCGATCCGGACGATCTCATCAAGAAGCACGGGCGCGATGCGTTTACCGATGTCATCGACAGGGCGGTGGCGCTTTCGGACACCGTGTGGAACATCGAGACACGCGGCGTGCTGCCTGAAACACCCGAGGCGCGAGCGGCGCTCGAGGCGCGATTGCGCGAGCGGGCCAATTCGATCGGCGACAGCTCGGTCAAGCGGCACTATATGCAGGCGTTCGACGAAAAGCTGCAGGCCTTCTTCGCTCCGCAGCGCGGTGCGCGGTTCGAGGGCGGGCGCGGCGGCAAGTTCGGGCAGGGTGGCGCCCAGCGTGGCGGCCTTTCCGGGCGCGGGTCGCCCCGGCTCGTGGTGTCGGACACGCTACGCAATTCGCGGCTGCTCAAACCCGGGCTGACAGCCGACGCGACGCCGCGCGAAGCGACCATCATCCTCAGCCTCGTCAACCATCCGCACCTGGCCGAAATCCGGCTGGAGATGCTGGCGGCACTCGATTTCGAGACGCCTACCGCGCGAGGCATACTCACGGCTATCCTCGATATCATTTCGCGCGATCACGAGATCGGTCGCGAATCCTTGATCGAGGCCCTGGGGCTGCGCAATTTCGGTGAACCACTAGACCGTATGAGGCGGTTGCTGGCACGCCAGGGCGTGTGGCAAATCGGAGAGGAAATCGCGCAAGCGGACGCGGAAACCGGACTAACGCACGCCTTGGCCTTGCATAACAAGAAAGTTCAGCTAAATAGGGAGCTGAAGGCAGCCGAATTAGCGCTGGGCGATGACCCGAGCGAAGAAACCTTTGAGAGGCTGCGGGACATCCAGAACCAGATAACCACTGTCGATGGCACAGAGGCATTGATCGAAGGATTTGGTTCGCTATCGGGACGCGCAACACGCAGTTTCTAGAAAAATTTCTAGGGGCGGCGCGTCGCGCGATTTTGCTCATGAGCGAATCACTCCCGAGGGCGAACGCGAACCGGCACCGTTAACTGCTGGTTTACCACTCCTTTATCTTTCCTTGAGCTATCCCCACGTAAGAGCATTACCGGCACCCGACGGATCAACGGGGCCAGGGAGCACAAGATGGCCACAAAGGCAGCGAACGCAAAGCAGAAAGAGACCGAGAAGCCGGAAGGCGGCGCAGCCCCCGAGGCGCCCGATACTTCCCCACTCGATCTTTCCGATGCCGCGGTCAAGAAGCTGATCAAGGTCGCCAAGAAGCGCGGCTACGTCACTTATGAAGAATTGAACTCGGTCCTGCCCTCCGAAGAAGTCTCTTCCGAGCAGATCGAGGATATCATGGCCATGTTCTCGGACATGGGCATCAACGTCGTCGACGAGGACGAGGTCGAAGAGGCCGAGCCCGACACCGAGGAAGAGAGCACCGAAGTCGCCGAGCGCACCGGCACGGCGGTTGCCAGCAAGTCCAATACCCGCGAAGGCAGCGATCGTACGGACGATCCGGTCCGCATGTACCTGCGCGAAATGGGCTCGGTGGAACTGCTCAGCCGCGAGGGCGAAATCGCCATCGCCAAGCGCATCGAGGCCGGCCGCGAGACCATGATCGCGGGCCTGTGCGAAAGCCCGCTGACCTTCCAGGCCATCATCATCTGGCGCGACCAGCTCGCTGCCGGTGAAATCCTGCTGCGCGACATCATCGATCTCGAAGCCACTTATGCCGGCCCCGATGCCAAGCAGGCAGCGCCTGTGATGCAGGAAGTGGTCGAGAAGGCTCCTGCCGTCGAAGCCAAGCCCGCCAAGGCCAAGGAGGCCCCCAAGAAGCGCGCATCGGGCGACGACGAGGATGATTACGTCCCCGAGGAGCCAGAGGCTCCGCAGGATCCGGTGGAAGAGGAAGACGACGACTTCGAGAATTCGCTGTCGCTGTCGGCCATGGAAGCCGAGCTCAAGCCGCAGGTGGTGGAAACCTTCGACCGCATTGCCGAGGCCTATGGCAAGATGCGTCGCATGCAGGACCAGCATGCCGAGGACCGCGCTGCCCAGAAGGTATCGAACGCGGCAGACGTCAAGCAGGTGGAAGCGCTCCGCGGCGAAGTGATCGCCGACGTGAAGTCGCTCTCGCTCAATGCCAGCCGTATCGAAAGCCTGGTCGAGCAGCTCTACGACATCAACAAGCGTCTCGTGCGCCTCGAAGGTCGCCTGCTGCGCCTGGCCGAGAGCTATGGCATCAAGCGCGAGACGTTCCTCCAGGCCTATTACGGCTCGGAAGTCGATCCCGGCTGGACCGTCTCGGTCGGCGAGCGCGATGACAAGGGTTGGGCCGAATTCATCCGGCGCGAACTCGACACCATCAACGAAATCCGCGGTGACATCTCGACTCTCGCGACCGAAACTGGTCTCGATATCGCCGAATACCGCCGCATCGTGCACAAGGTGCAGAAGGGCGAGCGCGAAGCTGCCATCGCCAAGAAGGAGATGGTGGAAGCCAACCTCCGTCTCGTGATCTCGATCGCCAAGAAGTATACGAACCGCGGGCTGCAGTTCCTGGACCTGATCCAGGAAGGCAATATCGGCCTGATGAAGGCCGTCGATAAGTTCGAGTATCGGCGCGGCTACAAGTTCTCGACCTATGCGACGTGGTGGATTCGCCAGGCGATCACCCGCTCGATCGCCGACCAGGCGCGCACCATTCGTATTCCGGTGCACATGATCGAGACGATCAACAAGATCGTGCGCACGAGCCGCCAGATGCTCCACGAAATCGGCCGCGAACCGACGCCGGAAGAGCTCAGCGAAAAGCTGCAGATGCCGCTCGACAAGGTCCGCAAGGTCCTGAAGATCGCCAAGGAGCCGATCTCGCTCGAAACGCCGATCGGCGATGAAGAAGACAGCAACCTGGGCGATTTCATCCCGGATGTGAACGCCATCCAGCCGATCGATGCGGCCATCCAGTCGAACCTGCGCGAGACGACGACCCGCGTGCTGGCTTCGCTGACCCCGCGTGAAGAGCGCGTGCTGCGCATGCGCTTCGGCATCGGCATGAACACGGACCACACCCTCGAAGAGGTGGGCCAGCAGTTCTCGGTGACGCGCGAGCGTATCCGCCAGATCGAAGCCAAGGCGCTCCGCAAGCTCAAGCACCCCAGCCGGTCGCGCAAGCTGCGCAGCTTCCTGGATAACTGACGCCTGCCAGTGCAATTAACTGCAAAGGCGGCCGCGGCCGCCTTTGTCTTATGGAGGAGAACCCGATGTCGTTTCTGAAGTCCCTTTTCGGCGGTGGGAAGACCGCGGCGCCGCAAGGCGACAAGGCTCTCGCCCAAGAGGACTACAAGGGGTTCGTGATCAAAGCGATCGCTATGTCCTCGGGTAGCGAGCACCAGCTTGCCGGCACGATCGAGAAAGAGATCGGCGGCGAACTCAAGAGCTACAAGTTCGTTCGGGCCGACAAGTTTTCGTCGCGCGAAGACGCCACGTCGCTGTCGCTGGCCAAGGGCCGCCAGCTCGTGGACGAGCAGGGCGACAAGCTCTTCAATTAAAGCCGCGTTCTCGCGGCCAGAAACTCAGATACAGGAGGCCAGTATGGCTAAGAAGCCGACTGCACGGCAGGAATTCGTTTTGTTCGACGTCATCTACGAGGATGGCAGCCAGCGTTCAAATCGGCGTGTTCCGGCCGATGTTTTGGGTGGCCTCGATGGCGATGAGCCGGCGCGCGAAGTCATCATGGAGCAAGACCGTTCCATCGCTGAGAAGTCCGGCCTGCCTCCGTTGCAGATCAAATTGATCAAACGATCCGACGCTAAGTAATTTGGCTGTTGATCCTCGAAAAAAGCAATATTCAATTTAGTTTGTTGTCGCTCTCAGACTTGCTATAGGAGACGTCCAATCGCGGGGGAGATTGGGCCAACCCTATGGTCAGGTACAGTCTGAGTGCCAGGCGAACCGCCGAGCAAGGTTCACTGGCCAGGTGCAAGGACGCGGCGCTGAGTTTCAGCACCGATCCGGGTGGGACGCTGAGGAGTTTCGGCGCAGTCGATCTCCTCTTGGCTTCGGTGGCAGCATGCCTGCTGGCGAGTGTGGAGCGATACCTGCCCGACGTCTGCCAGAACGAGGTGACGGTGGATGTGCGGGCGCTCAGCCAGTCCTATCCGCCCGAAATCGTGGCCATCAGCTATTCCATAGAAGTCGATACGGAAGAGACGCAGATGCAGCTCGACCGGCTCCACTCCGTCGTGCGTAAGCACGGCGAAGTGGTCAATACGCTGTCTCTGGCCATACCGATCAGCGGCTCGATCCGCAGGCGTGGCGCGCCCGATCCGGCCGAGCCGCAACCGGCTTAGCCGAGCGCCTTGTCGATGGCCGGCTTCACCACCGTGCCGAAGAGCTCGATGGCCTTCATGACCTTGTCGTGCGGCACCGTGCCCACGCTCAGTTGCAGGCCGAAACGGTCGTGCTTGAACCATTCGTGCTGCATCAGGATCTTGTCGATCACTTCCTGCGGGCTCCCCATGAAGTAGGCGCCCTCGGGCTTGGAGCCGTTGACGAACTGCTCCTTGGTGCCCGGCGCCCAGCCGCGCTCGCGGCCGATCCTGGCCATTGCGGCGTGGTGCGAGGGGTAGGCGATCTCGATGGCGTCCTGCGAATTCTCGGCGATGAAGCCGTGCGAGGAAATGCCGACCGGCAGCGTCTTCGGATCCTTGCCAAGCTTCTCGGCGGTCTCGCGATAGAACTGCACGAGCGGGGCGAACTGGCGCGGATAGCCGCCGATGATGGCGATCATCAGGGGCAGGCCGTAATAGGCCGCGCGAGCCACCGAATTGGGCGTGCCGCCCACGGCGATCCAGAGCGGAATCGGGTCCTGCACCGGCTTGGGGTAGATCTCGATGCCGGGAATGGGCTTGGTGTGATCGCTGCCCGCCCACTCGACCTTGCCGCCCTTGCGAATCTCGATGAGCTCAGCGAGCTTTTCCTCGAACAGGTCGTCGTAGTCGTTGAGGTTGTAGCCGAAGAGCGGAAAGCTCTCGATGAACGAACCGCGGCCGGCCATGATCTCGGCGCGTCCGTTCGAGAGCAGGTCGAGGGTCGAGAACTGCTGGTAGACGCGGATGGGATCGTCCGAGGAGAGGACGGTCACGGCGGTCGAAAGCCGGATGCTCTTGGTGCGCGCGGCGGCGGCCGCGAGAATGGTGACGGGCGAGGACGCGACGAAATCGGGGCGATGGTGCTCGCCCAGGCCATAAAAATCCAGGCCGAGCTGGTCGGCCAGTTCGATTTCTTCGAGCAGGTCCTTGAGGCGTTCGGCGGGAGACTGCAGGCGATCGCCGTTCAGCGGATCGGGCGTGTTCTCCGCGAAGGAATAAAGGCCGAGTTGCATGACGTTTCCTTTCGGTTCGCGCCAGACATGGCGTTTCGGGCGATGGGCATCAAGACGGCACAATATGGTAACCGCCCCTCTGGTTGCATGGGAGAAAACCGCAGGCCGATGAGCGACAAGATCGACTTCCGCAAGAGCCTCAAGACGCTCTACCAACCTTCGGCAAAGGCCTTCGAACTGATCGAAGTGCCGGCCATGCAGTTCGTGATGGTGGATGGAGCCGGCAACCCCAATACCGCCGAGGCCTATAAGCACGCGCTCGAATGGCTGTATGCCACGAGCTACGCCCTCAAGTTCGCCGTACGCCACGCAACCGGCCAGGACTACGTCGTGCCACCGCTCGAGGGGCTCTGGTGGTCCGAGGACATGGAAAGCTTCATCCGCCGCGACAAGGATCGCTGGCGGTGGGCCATGATGATCATGGCGCCAGATTTCGCCTCAGCCGCGCTCTACGAGACCGCCGTCGAGAAGGCACGCGGGAAACTCGGCGAGAACCCTGCCAGCCTCAGGCTGGAGCGCTACGAGGAAGGGCTTTCCGTCCAGATCCTGCACATCGGCAGCTATGACGATGAAGGGCCGACGCTGGCGCAGCTGCACGACGAGTTCATGCCGCAGAACGGCCTTGTCGCGACCGGGCACCACCACGAGATCTATCTCTCCGATGCCCGCAAGACAGCACCTGAGAAACTCAAGACCATTCTGCGGCAACCTGTCGCCCGCGCATAAGAACAAGCCCCGGCGGGGCGGCCGGGGCTTTTGCTTCAGAGGGAGGGGACTGAAGCTTGGGAAGTCTTTTTATTGGGCAGGAGCCGCGGGAGTTGCGGGCTCAGCCGGGGTGGCGGGCTGTGCAGCAGGAGCTGCCGGCTCAGTAGCCGGGGCCGCCGGAGTTGGGGTTTCCGTGCTCGGTGCCGGCGTAGCCGGGGCCTGAGTCATCGGGGTCGTGGTCGTTTCGGTGCTCGGAGCCATCGGCGTCGTAGTGGTATTCGTGCTCGGCGCAGCAGGCGTCGTCGGATTATCGGCCGGAGCCGTAACCGAAGGGCTGGTGGTTGTCGTCTGGTTTACGGTCGCCGGTCCGGAGTTGGACGAGAAGACCAGATAGCCGATCGCCAGAAGGGCAAGGACTACGATGATGCCGATGAACCAGCCGGTACCGTTGCCTTCCCGGGTATAGGTTGTCCGGTTGGCGTTAGCATTGTCGCTATAAAGTGGATCACGGTCCGGATTAGCCATGATGTCTCTCCGTGTTACATCTGCTATGCCGGAAGAAACGCGGGCTGGTTTGAATAGTTCCCAATCGCGTGATCGGATGATTTTTGCCAGAAAATCAGTCGGTTACCTTTCTGCGCTCGTTCAGTTCGTGGCAAAATTGTGCCCGATTACTGCCGGATCACCTGCAGACTCCTCGCGCGACCTGCCGATGCTTGCGGCGTGGCGCCTGCTTGCACGCAATTTTGGGCTTGTGCGGAAGATGGGGAATAGCGGGTAGACGCCACATGGCGGCCCGTTTGTCGTGTTGCCTTCGCCGCCGGGGCCTCGCAGATTGCTGCGAGGTGGGGAGATCGTCATGGCGAGTCCGGAAGCACATATCGAGATCGCACGCCTGTTTGCCGAGCGGCAGGAGGAGGATGTGCCGTTGGCCATTGCCCGCCGCAACTGGGAGGAAGAGGCCGGCAAGCTGCCGCTGCCCGAGGGTGCGCAGTTCAAGCCGGTCATAGCCGGCGGCGTTCCGTCCGAGTGGATGGATATGCCCGGCTCCGATCCCCGCCGGGTTTTCCTGTTCCTGCATGGAGGCGGCTACAATGCCGGCTCGCCCAAGACGCACCGCAAGCTCGCCGCGCTCCTGGCGCAGGCAACGGGAACGCGCGTGCTCATGCCCGATTATCGCCTGGCGCCTGAGCATCCCTTCCCCGCCGCAGTCAAGGATGCGCTTCTCGCCTTCGGCTGGCTGCTGAGCGAGGGGTTCAAACCGTCCGATATCATCGTGGGCGGTGATTCCGCCGGCGGCGGGCTCGCCCTTTCGATGCTGCTCGCCTTGCGCGAGGCGGGCGCGGAGATGCCGCGTGCGGCGGTGCTGCTGGCGCCCTGGACGGACCTCACCGTTTCCAGCCTCTCCTACGAGCGCCTGCGCGAGAATGATCCGATCATCGTGCCCGAGCGGCTTCGACGCGCCGGCACATGGTATGCTGGCCGCCGCGATCCGCGCGATCCCATGGCGTCCCCGATGTTCGCCGATCTGGCCGGCCTGCCGCCCATGTTGATCCATGCCGGCGGCAATGAGGTGATGCTCGATGATAGCGCGGTCTTCGCCGAACGCGCCCAGGCGGCGGGCTGCGATGTGACGTTCAAGATCTGGCCCGAGCTTTGGCATGTCTTCCATCACGCTGCGCCGGACGTTCCCGAGGCGTCGGAGGCGATAGCCGAGATCGGCGCCTATGTGCACAGGGCCTACGATCGCCCATGAGCGAGATCGACCGCGAAGCTATCTTCACCGCTCTGGCCGACCCGAGCCGCCGACTGATCCTCACGCGGCTTCAGGCCCGGAACGGGCAGACACTGAGCCAGTTGGGCGAAGGCCTGCCGATCACCCGCCAGGCGGTAAGCAAGCATCTGAAAATCCTCGAGACGGCCAATCTGCTGTTCAGCGAAAAAAGCGGCCGCGAACGGCTGCATTTCCTCAACCCAGTACCGCTGCGCGCCGTGGCCATCCGCTGGCTCGAACGCTTCGACGAGACCCCGATGGGCCTGCTGGCACAAAGGGAGAAGGGTGGAAAGAGGGGCGGGTAAGAGGCTATGGCCCTAGTGCCCACACCCCTTCACCCCGGGGTTTTTGCTTGCGCTACGGAGTGTTACCCTCAGCCCATTCAGCAATGAGGGTTATCGATGCTTGAAAAGCTTCTGAGGTTTGACGAGTTCATTTTTCCCCAGGTCACCAAGATCATCTACTACATCGGTCTTGCGCTGATCGCCCTGTTTGCGGTGCTGGGGGCGCTGGGCGCGTTGTTTGCCGGGATTTCGCAGGGCAATTTCGGTGGCGGCCTGATTGGGTTGGTCGGGGCGCTCATCGGTGGAGCCGTCGGGGTGCTGGTCTGGCGCATCACCGTCGAATTGTGGACAGTGGTGTTCTCCATCCACGATATTCTCAAGGACATTCGGGACCGCAAGAGCGGTCTCTAGGATGACAAAAGGCCGGACCCGAAGGTCCGGCCTTTCGCTTTGGCGTCTGCCGCTGGTCAGCGGTTGGCGACCGGCGTGATGAGCGGCGTGATGCGCCGGATGGTCACGCGGCGGTTCTCCCGCTCGGCAATCTGCGTGTTGATCTTGAGATAGCGCTCGCCATAACCCTGGGTCACCAGGTTCTCGGGCGGGATATCGTAGAAGTCCGAGAGAATGCGGGCGACGGTGTTGGCACGCAAATCCGAGAGCTTGAGGTTCGACAGGTCCGAACCCACGGCGTCGGTATGGCCTTCGATGAGGAAGGTCTCGGCCGGATTCCGCTTGAGCAGGTTCTGCATGGCGGCGGCAACGCTGCCGAGCGAGGCGACCTGGTCGCGCGAGATCGTGGCGGCACCGGTATCGAACGTGAGGTTACCCACTTCGAGGCGGCGCACGCTGTCACGGATACGGGCAGAGCGCTTGACCTCGTCGATGGTGTAGAGGCGCCGGACCTGTTCAACCGGCGGCTGCTCGAAGAAGGTCGTGATCTGCTGCTCGTTCGCGTTGCGGGCGTCGATGACGTACTGGTTGACGGGGATGGTCAGCCGCAGCGGGGGCAGGTCGGCGCCCGGGTCGCGGTAGAACAGGTCCTCGTCCTCGCGGTCGGCGCGCGGATCGTAATAGGCCAGGATGTATTCACGGCCATCGCGGTCGATGCGCGAACGCTGCAGCACTTCGCCGTAGCGATTACGGATCGTGACGACCTTGGTGCCGTCGGGGCGTTCCACGGTCTCGCGGACACGGCCGCCGCTCAGCTGCTCGTAATAGACCTGGTCATCCTGCTGCATGAAGCGGTCACGCTCCTGCGTCGGATTGGAGATCACGAGCTGGGTGCCGATCTGCAGGATGATCTGGCCGATATCGGCCGGCTGCTGCGGACGGCCACCAGGCTGCGGGCGACCGCCCGGCTGCTGGTTGTTGTTCACCGTGGTGTTGTTGTTCACGGTCGTGTTGTTGTTGGTGACGTTGTTCGTCACGTTGTTCACGACGGTCGTAGTGGTGTTGTTGATGATGGTGACGTTCTGCGGCACCTCGACCGGCGGCGGCGCGGTCAGCTGCTGACCCTGCTCGGCGGTCGTCGCCTGAATTTCTTCAGGGGCGATGGCGAGCTTGGCCTGGGCGGCGGCGTCGTCGGATGGCGGCGGGGCGGTTTCGGCAGGCGGGGCCACCACGGCGCTCGGGCCGACACCGGTCACGATGTTGGTCACTTCGTCCTTGGCGCTGTCGAGCAGCGGAGCGACTTCCTCGGGCTTCACATTGGCCGGAAGATTGGTCACGTCCTCGGTCGGCTGGTCCTGGAGCACGGGGCTGGCCTCGATCTCCTGCTTGACCTGCTCCGGCGGCGGAGGCGTCGGCTGCTCGACCGGGGGCTGTTCAGCCGCAGGCTGCTCGGCCGGGGCCGGCTGTTCGGCAGGAGCCGGCGCAGCAGGCTGGGCCGGCAGCAGGTTCTCGGGAACCTTGGGCAGTGTCAGGCCGAAATTGTTGAGGCAGGAATCACGCGAGGTGAAGCCGGCCTGCGGGCACAGGGCATCGATGCGCGACTGGGCGTCGGCAATCTGGGCCTGGGCCGGGGCGATATCGGCGCCGCTGGTCTGCGCTTCGATCAGGGCCGCAACCCCGTTCTGGTAGTCGCCGACGGCGGCGTTGAGATCACCCGAGATATCGGCAGCAGGAGCGGCCGGTTGTTCCTGCGCAGGCGCGGGCTGCTCGGCGGGAGCCGGCTGCTCGGCAGGCGCAGGCTGTTCAGCCGGAGCGGGCTGCTCGGCCGGAGCTGCGGGCTGCTGGGTTGCAGGCTGTTCGGCCGCCGGCGCGGGCTGTTGCTCGGCCGGGGCCGGAGCGGGCTCGGGTGCGGGCTGTTCGGCAGGAGCCGGTTGTTCGGCTGGTGCAGGCTGCTCTGCGGGTGCGGGCTCCTGCGCGGCCGGCTGCTGGGGAGCAGGCTCGGGCGCCGGTGCGGGTTGCTCGGCAGGGGCGGGCGGCGCCGGTTCCTCGGCGGGAGGCGGCGCGGGTTGTTCTACGGGTGCGGGTTCCGGGGCGGGCTGCTCGGCCGGAGCCGGCTGTTCGGCAGGCGCGGGCTCGGGTGCCGGGGCCGGCGCTTCAGCCGGCGGCGCAGCTTGCTCGGCAGGGGCAGCGGCGGGCGCGCCCCCGTTCTGGATGGCGCTGATGCATTCCTTGATGCCGCCAATGCCTGCCGCGGCGCAGGCGGCCTGGAAGTCGGCTTCTGCCTTGGCCTTGGCCTCCGCATCGTCGGAGGAGGCGGCGGACACGTAGTTCTCGTAAGCGGCCTGAAGCGCTGCGTCCTGAGCCCGGGCGATGCCGCTCGGGGCCAGGGCTAGGATCCCGAGGCTGGTGCCTGTCAGGAGCCAGTGTCGAAGGCGCATTGTTCTCATCCTTTTTCTTAGGACTGTTGTTCAGCCTGTGAGTATTTCGGGGCGGTCCTGAACCGGACCTGAACGAATCATCGCCCGTTCTTCCGACTTTAGATTTGCCGGTTTCGTGAGCAAACGCGGGCTTTTCCGTTCAGTTCCCAAGCCGGCCACGATGGGCAAACGACGTGGCAAATCGGGCACGAGTTTGGCGCACGGGCATGACAGGCCGGCGTCGGGATGTTAGGCGCTTGAAGATCGGAGCAGGCAAATGCAGCAGACTCAGACCGTTATCGAGGTCGTAACGTCAGGACAGGGACTCTACGAGTTTTCGCGCCCGCTGCGCCAGTTCGTGACTGGTTCCGGCATTCGCTCCGGCCTCGCGACGGTCTTCTGCCGCCACACCTCGTGTTCGCTCCTCATCCAGGAGAATGCGGATCCGGACGTGCAGGTGGACCTCAAGGGCTTCTTCAGCCGCCTCGTTCCCGAGCATATGCCCTGGATCACCCACACCCTCGAAGGGCCCGACGACATGCCTGCCCACATCAAGGCGGCGCTGACGCAGACCTCCATCGGCATCCCTGTCGATGCCGGTTCCCTGGTGCTCGGCACCTGGCAGGGCGTCTATCTCTTCGAGCATCGCTCCGCGCCGCATCGGCGGCAGGTCGTCGTGCATATCATCGGAGAGTGAACGTGAGTTTTGCAGAGCTGGCCGCCTATTGGCCATTCGCCGTCGGCCTTCTCGTTACGGGTGCCTTTTCGGGCGTTTTCGCCGGGCTCCTTGGCATTGGCGGGGGCGCCATCATCGTGCCGGCGCTCGGCTGGGCGCTGGGGCTCATGGGCTATGACAGCGATGTGGTCCAGCACGTGGCGGTGGCCACTTCGCTGGCGATCATCATCCCCACCGGCATCATGAGCGCGCGCTCGCACTACAAGCGAGGCGCGGTCGATACCCAAGCGCTGCGCCTCTGGGTGCCCTTCATCTTCGTGGGTACACTGATCGGCGGCCTCATGGCCGGCCTGTTCTCGGGCGCCGTGCTGCGCCTCGTCTTCGGCTTCATGTCGATCTTCATCGCCGCCAATATCGTGCTGCCGTTCCAGACGCGGCTCATGGGACATCTCAAGGGTTCGGCGCTTACCCACCGGATTTCGGCGTTCGTCGTCGGCTACATTTCCGCGCTGATGGGTACGGGCGGCGGCTCGCTCAGCGTCCCGACGCTCGCCGCCTTCGGCGAAACCATGCACAAGGCTGTGGGCACGGGCGCGGCCATCGGCGTCGCCATCGCCATCGGCGGCACGATCGGTTTCGTCATATCCGGCTGGAGCGCCTCCGATCTGCCTCCGCTCAGCATCGGCTACGTGAACCTCGTGGCGCTGGTCATCGTTGGCGCCATGGCCGCGGTCTGCGCGCCCATTGGAGTCGCGATCGCCCACCGACTGGACCAGAAGACGCTCAAATACGTCTTCGCGATATTTCTGACGCTGGTCGGGCTGCAGATGATCTGGAAAGCCCTGTTCTAGCTGCCACCCCAAAGGAAAGGGGAGCCGAAGCTCCCCTCCCGTCTTACTTGCCTTCGGACAGTTCCCACTGCACCGACACGTTGACCGAGAAGCTCATCTCGCCCGCCTGCACCGGCACCGGGGAGGCCCCGGCATCGGCCATCGACTGCTTCATCATGTAGGGCTGCGGCGGCTGGTTGAAGTTCTGGTTCTCGCTGATCGAGAGGATACGCGACAGGCCAACGCCGGCGACTTCGGCGTAAAGGTCCGCCTTCTCCTTGGCATCGGCGAAAGCCGCCTTGCGGGCTTCGTCATAGAGCTTGGAAGGGTCGGCGACAGTGAAGCTCACGCCATTGATGGTATTGGCGCCTACGGTCACGGCCTTGTCGAGCACCTGGCCCAGCGAGGGCAGGTCACGGACGCGGACGGTGACGGCGTTCGAAACCTGGTAGCCGGCGATCTTGGGCGGCTTGCTGTAGCCGTTGGCGTCGCGCTCGTCCGAATAGACGTAGTTCGGGTTGACCGAGAAGCCTGAGGTCTGGATGTCCTTGGCTTCGATATTGGAGGCCTTGAGCGCCGCGATGAGATCGGCCATAGCCTTGGTATTGGCGTCGAGCGCCTCGCGGGCGGTCTCGCCCTGGGTGGTGACGCCGGAGGTGACAAAAGCGGTGTCCGGCGCGGCGCTGACTTCTGCGCGGCCCTCGATCGAGATCGTGCCCGGGCGCGGTGCTTCCTGAGCGAGAGCAGGAGCAGTGAGAGCCGTTGCGAGAGCAAGGGGAACAAGGGCGGTAATCAGACGCATGGGTCTCTCCATTTTGAAATTCCAGCAGAATTTGCTGTTCATTGCGGTGTTAATGCGGCGTACCTGAACGGGAGTTGAACGCGCCGTCACCCATTAAGACGCCAGCTCTGTGAAAGTCCTTGGGTGGTGCCGAAAGATTTTTTTGGGCAGGCGCGGAAGCCTTAAGTCTTAAAGTCCGAAACGCCGGCGCGGCTGGATTTATCCGCCCCGGCGCGCTAGCAAAGACGCATCCTTTTCGGCCTTGAAATGCGAGGGGCATCCAAAGCCATGACTGAAGCCATCGTCCCGTCTTCGGGCGTTCTCCTCGGCCGCGCCCGCGTGCCGGGGTTCGACCATCCCCGCGTCATCACCGTCCGCGACGGGATCGTTCTGGACATTACCGCCAAAGGCGCGGCGACGTCGCGCGATATCTGCGAGCGCTCCGATGCGGCCGCCCATGTGAAGTCGGCACCGGGAAAAGCGATCGGGTCGCTCGCCGACATTCTCGCCAACAGCGAGGCGGCAAAATCCGATGCGTCCAGGCCGTCACTGCTGTCGCCGATCGACCTGCAGGCGATCAAGGCGTCGGGGGTGACCTTCGTCGTGTCCCTGCTCGAGCGCGTGATCGAGGAGCAGGCGCGGGGCGACAAGTCGCGTGCCGATGCGTTGCGCCAGGATATCCTCACGCTGGTCGGCTCGAACCTTTCCGACCTCGTGCCGGGCTCGCCCGCGGCGATGAAGGTCAAGGAATCGCTGATCGCCAAAGGCGTCTGGAGCCAGTATCTCGAAGTCGGCATCGGGCCGGATGCCGAGATCTTCACCAAGAGCCAGCCGATGTCCTCGGTGGGCTGGGGCGCCGATGTCGGGCTGCATCCGGTTTCGAGCTGGAACAATCCGGAGCCGGAAGTGGCGGTGGTGGTAACGAGCGCCGGCCAGATCATCGGCGCGACCTTGGGCAACGACGTCAACCTGCGTGACGTCGAGGGCCGTTCGGCACTGCTGCTGGGCAAGGCCAAGGACAACAACGCCTCCGCTTCGCTCGGGCCGTTCATCCGGCTCTTCGATGGCGATTTCACCATCGAGACCATCAAGAGCGCCGAGCTGGCCTTGCGCGTGGAAGGCGAGGATGGGTTCGTGCTCGACGGACATTCGAACATGAGCCAGATCTCGCGCACTCCGGAATCCCTGGTGGCCGCGACCATCGGACGGCACCACCAATATCCGGACGGCCTGGTGCTTTATCTCGGTACGATGTTCGCCCCGGTCAAAGACCGGGATGGGGTGGGAAAAGGTTTCACCCACAAGATCAACGATGTGGTATCCATCTCCACCCCGAGCCTGGGCACGCTGAGAAATCGCGTCCGGCTATCCACCGAATGCCCGCCCTGGACCTATGGCGCCAGCCACCTGCTGCGCGACCTGGCCAAGGCGGATTTGCTGTAAAACTGACGGAGAGACCCGATGGGCGAAATCTTCAAGAACCTGATCGACGGCGAATGGACCGGCGGCGGCGAAAGCAAGAACATCAATCCCTCCAACACCTCGGACGTGATCGGCCTTTATGCGCAGGGCACCGTCGAGGACACCAAGCAGGCGATTGCCGCTGCCAAGGCCGCCTTTCCGAAGTGGTCGCGCTCGGGCCTGCTGGAACGTCATTCGATCCTCTCCAAGACCGCCCATGAAATCCTGGCGCGCAAGGAAGAACTCGGGCGCCTGCTGAGCCGCGAAGAGGGCAAGACGCTGCCGGAAGGCATCGGCGAAGTGACCCGCGCCGCGCAGATTTTCGAGTTCTTCGCGGGCGAAGCGCTGCGCCTGAATGGCGAGATCATTCCGAGCGTGCGTCCTGGCGTGGGCGTCGAGATCACCCGCGAGGCGGTGGGCGTCGTCGGCATCATCACGCCATGGAATTTTCCGATCGCCATTCCGACCTGGAAGATCGCCCCCGCGCTCTGCCATGGCAATACAGTGGTCATCAAGCCGGCCGACCTGGTGCCGGGCTCAACCTGGGCCATCGTCGACATCCTCCAGCGCGCCGGCCTGCCCAGGGGGGTGCTGAACCTCGTCATGGGCCGCGGCTCGGTGGTGGGACAGACGCTGCTCGACAGCCCGGATGTGGATGCCATCACTTTCACCGGCTCGGTAGGGACGGGCAAGCGCGTGGCCGAGGCCTCGGTCAAGCTCATGCGCAAGTTCCAGCTCGAAATGGGCGGCAAGAACCCGACCATCGTGCTCGATGACGCCGACCTCAATGTTGCTGTCGAGAGCGTGGCGCAGAGCGCCTTCTTCTCGACCGGCCAACGCTGCACCGCGGCTTCGCGCGTGATCGTGACCGAAGGCATCCACGACAAGTTCGTGGCGGCGCTGACCGAGCGCGTGCGCAACCTCAAGGTCGACGACGCGCTCAAGAGCGGCACCGAGATCGGGCCGGTGGTGGATGCCAGCCAGCTCAAGCAGGACACCGATTACATCGAGATCGGCAAGGGCGAGGGCGCCAAGCTTGTCGTCGGCGGCGAACTGGTGAAGCGCGAGACGGAGGGGTTCTACCTGCAGCCGGCTCTGTTCACCGAGGCGCACAACCAGATGCGCATTGCCCGCGAAGAGATCTTCGGGCCGGTGGCCGCCGTGATCCGCGTCAAGGATTACGAGGAAGCGCTGGCGACGGCGAACGACACGGAATTCGGGCTTTCCGCCGGCATCGTGACCACTTCGCTCAAGTACGCGACGCACTTCAAGCGCAACGCCGAGGCCGGCATGGTGATGGTCAACGTCCCCACGGCAGGCGTCGATTTCCACGTCCCGTTCGGCGGCCGCAAGGGCTCGAGCTATGGTCCGAAAGAGCAGGGCACCTACGCCAAGGAGTTCTTCACGCAGGTGAAGACGGCCTACACCGCGGCGGGCTGAATCGGTAAAATTTGAAGACAAATTCGGGGCTCCGAAGCGATGGCTTCGGGGCTCGTTTTGTTTTCGCAGATTTGGACGGCAGGTCTCCCTCTCCCTTGTGGGGAGGGAACAAGGGTGGGGGTGCCGAGGGCTCGGAGTATTGGGCTCTCCCCCACCCTCTATCCCTCCCCACAAGGGGGAGGGAGGAGTTGCGCGGGCGGGATTTGGGGCTCACCCCCTCCCTAGCCCTCCCCACAAGGGGGAGGGTGGGTGTTTTTGGCGAAATCGAGCAGCAAACTCCACCCTCCCCCTTGTGGGGAGGGTTAGGGAGGGGGAGGCCAAGGGCTCGATCTCACTCCGCGTTCACCACCAGCTCCACCCGATCCGCGGCAAACCTTGTCATCGTGTATTGGAACGGCACCCCGTCCTGGTCGCGGTTGACGTAGGTGCCGACGAGCAGCACGGCGCCGGGGGCGAGGCCCATCTGGTGGCTTTCCGAGGACTCGGCGTATCGGGCGGAGATGCGGGTTTCCTGGCGGGTGTAGTCGGTTACGCCGGCGCGGTTAAGCGAAGCCGTCATCGAGCCCAGCTCGCGGAAATCGTCGGCGAGACTGGGGAATCGGGAGGCGGGGCCGGTCCAGGTGGTGGCGCGGGTGAGGGGGCGGCCGTCGGCGAAGGAGAGGCTTTCCATGCGCAACACGCGGGTTGCGGGTGTGAGGCCCAGGGCTTTGCTGATGGGGAGCGGCGCGGGCTCGACGCGGTACTCGAGGATTTCGCCGTGGACGTCGCTGGCCTGGCCGGCGAGGCCGGCTGAGAAGCGGGTGCGGCGGCCGATGGGGTAGCTGAGCCGCCGTGCGGCGTGGACGAAGCGGCCGCGGCCCTGTTCGGCGCGCACGATCCCTTCTTCCTCCAGCACGGCGAGGGCGCGGCGCACGGTGTGGCGGTTGACGTCGAAGCGGGCGGCCAGCTCGCCTTCTGTGGGGAGCTTGCCGCCATCGATGAACTTGCCGCCGTTGATGTCGAGCCGGATGTCATCGGCCACGCGCCGCCAGAGGGCGACTCCACCGCTCTTGTCGAGACTCTTTTCGCCTGTCATTCTTGCTTCACAATACCAGCCTATCAGGGGCTTTGCAGCATATAGTTGTCTAGTGAAATAGACAAGTGGAGGGCCGAGTGGCCGAAGCGAGTTTGAAGAGCGAACGCGACGCCGAGCGGCAGCGGGTGATGGCGGCCCTGGCCGCGGCGCCGACGCGCGCATTGGCGCAGATTTGGGATGCATGGGCCGACAAGCCCGAGACGCAGCGCGTGCGTGGGCCGGAGACCGGCCTCGTGATGGTGCGCGGACGGACAGGCGGCGGCGGTTCCCCGTTCAATCTGGGTGAAGCGACGGTGACGCGCGCGACTGTGCGGCTTTCGACTGGCGAGATCGGGCATTCCTATGCGCTCGGGCGCGACGGCGAGAAGGCCGTGGTTGCGGCTACGCTCGATGCGCTCTGGCAGACCGGGGCGCGGCAGCGCGTGATGGATGCGGTGGTGGCGCTGGAGCAGGCGGCTTTGGACGCCGACGAACAGCGCCGGGCCGAGACGGCGGCGACGCGCGTCAATTTTTTCACCATGGTGCGCGGAGAGGATTGATGGACAATCTTGTGCTCGATGGCGGGTTCGCGGACCTCGTCAAGGATTCCCAGTCGGTGTTCCGCACAGTGATGGATGCGCTCTCGCGTCCGGGCCTGAAGCAGCCGATCCACGTGGATGCGGCCCCGCCCGCACCGCTGTCGCCGGAAGTTGCGGCGATTGCGCTGACGCTGGCCGATCACGACAGCCCGGTATGGCTGGACGAGACGCTGGCGGCGTCCGAGGCGGTTGTCGCGTGGCTCAAGTTCCATACCGGCGCGCCGATCGTCAGCGATCCGCGCGAGGCGGACTTCGCGCTGGTGACGGGGTGGGCGACGCTGCCCAAGCTCGATGCGTTCGGCATCGGTACCGATGAGTATCCCGATCGGTCCACGACGGTGGTGCTTGCCGTGGAAGGGTTCGACGGCGCGGACCGTACGATCACCGGCCCCGGCATCAAGGATACCGGGACGCTGACCATCGCCGGGATCACCGGGGATTTCATCGCGCAATGGGCGCTCAACCGGGAGCTGTTCCCGTGCGGCGTGGATGTGGTGTTCGCGGGCGCCGGCCAGGTGGTCGGGCTGCCGCGGACGACGCGGATCGTGGAGGCTTAAATGTACGTTGCCGTTAAGGGTGGCGAAGCCGCCATTGCCAATGCCCACAAGCTCCTGGCCGATCGCCGCCGTGGTGACCGTTCGGTGCCGGCGCTGCGGATCGACCAGATCGTGGAACAACTCGGGCTGGCCGTCGACCGCGCCATGGGCGAGGGTTCGCTCTATGACCGTGAACTCGCCGCACTCGCCATCATGCAGGCGCGTGGCGACCTGATCGAGGCGATCTTCCTCGTGCGCGCCTATCGCACGACGTTGCCGCGCTTCGGCTATTCCAACCCCATCGATACCAGCGCCATGCTGGTCGAGCGCCGCGTTTCGGCGACGTTCAAGGACCTGCCCGGCGGGCAGGTGCTGGGGCCGACCTTCGACTATACGCATCGCCTGCTCGATCCCGAGCTGGCTGTTGGCGCCGATGTGGCCGAGCCGGACTTGCAGGATGCCGGTGACCCGGCCATGCCGCGCGTCACGGACCTGCTGGCCCATGAAGGGCTGGTGGAGCCCGATACCGGGTTCGGCAATGAAGGGGCGGAAGATCGCGAGATCGGCGATTTGACCCGCGAGCCGCTGCAATTCCCGCTCGACCGCGACCTGCGCTTGCAGGCGCTGGCGCGGGGCGACGAAGGGTTCCTGCTGGCGCTCGGCTACTCGACGCAGCGCGGCTATGGCCGCACGCACCCGTTCGTCGGCGAAATCCGCATCGGCGAGGTCGAGGTGGAGCTGGAGGTGGCCGAACTCGGTTTTCCGCTCAAGCTCGGGCGCATCCGCGTCACCGAGTGCCAGATGGTCAACCAGTTCAAAGGCTCAGCCAATGTGCCGCCGCAGTTCACCCGCGGCTATGGGCTGGTGTTCGGGCAGGCCGAGCGCAAGGCCATGGCCATGTCGCTCTGCGACCGGGCGCTGCGGGCTCGCGAACTCGATGAGGACATCGTGGCGCCGGCGCAGGACGAGGAATTCGTTATTTCCCATTCAGACAACGTTCAGGCGACCGGTTTCGTCGAGCATCTGAAGCTCCCGCACTACGTGGATTTCCAGGCCGAACTCGACCTGATCCGGCGGCTGCGGGCCGAGCACGATGCGCGCGTGGCGCAGGACGAGATGCAGGAGGCGGCCGAATGAACGGCGCGATCGCGAACTACAACTTTGCCTATCTCGACGAACAGACCAAGCGCATGATCCGCCGGGCGATCCTAAAGGCGATCGCCATTCCCGGCTACCAGGTGCCGTTCGCCAGCCGCGAAATGCCGATGCCCTATGGCTGGGGCACGGGCGGCGTGCAGGTGACGGCGGCGGTGATCGGGCCCGATGACGTGCTCAAGGTCATCGACCAGGGCGCGGACGACACCACCAATGCCGTCTCGATCCGGGCGTTCTTCGCCAAGACCGCCGAGGTGCGCACCACCACGCACACCAAGGAAGCCACGATCATCCAGACGCGCCACCGCATCCCGGAAGTGCCGCTGACCGAGGGCCAGATCCTCGTCTACCAGGTGCCGATCCCCGAGCCGTTGCGCTTCCTCGAGCCGCGCGAGACCGAGACGCGCAAGATGCATGCGCTTGAGGAATATGGGCTCATGTACGTCAAGCTCTACGAGGACATCGCCAAGCACGGCGAGATCGCCACGACCTATGCCTATCCGGTCAAGGTCGAGGGCCGCTACGTGATGGACCCGTCGCCGACGCCCAAGTTCGACAATCCCAAGATGCACATGACCGGGGCTCTGCAGCTCTTCGGGGCAGGGCGCGAGAAGCGGATCTACGCCGTGCCGCCCTATACCAACGTGGTCAGCCTCGACTTCGAGGATCACCCGTTCGAGGTGCAGAAGTTCTCCGAGCCTTGCGCGCTGTGCGGGGCGACGGGCGTCTATCTCGACGAGGTGGTGCTCGATGACAAGGGCGGGCACATGTTCGTGTGCTCGGACACCGACCATTGCGAGGACCGGCGTGAGCACGGCCATCGCGGCGCCCTGGCGGGCCATGACCTTGAGGCTGCGCAATGAGTGACGAACCCCTGCTCCGGGTGACCGGGCTTTCCAAGTATTACGGCTCGCGGCTGGGCTGCGCCGATGTGAACTTCGAGCTCTATCCGGGCGAAGTGCTGGCCATCGTAGGCGAAAGCGGCTCGGGCAAGACGACACTGCTCAACTGCCTCTCGACCAATCTCGAGCCGACTTCGGGCCTCGCCGAATACCGGATGCGCGATGGCGTGTGGCGGAACCTCTATGAGCTGTCCGAAGCCGAGCGTCGGTTCCTGATGCGCACGGACTGGGGCTTTGTGCACCAGAACCCGGCCGATGGCCTGCGCATGACTGTCTCGGCCGGCGCCAATGTCGGCGAGCGGCTGATGGCGGTGGGCGAGCGGCATTATGGCCGCATCCGCGATACGGCCATCGACTGGCTGGGGCGCGTCGAAATCGCGGAGGATCGTATCGATGACCAGCCGCGCGCCTTTTCGGGCGGCATGCGGCAGCGGTTGCAGATTGCACGCAACCTCGTGACCAATCCGCGGCTGGTGTTCATGGACGAGCCGACCGGTGGCCTCGACGTATCGGTGCAGGCGCGCCTGCTCGACCTGTTGCGCTCGCTGGTGGGCGAACTTGGGCTGGCGGCGATTGTAGTGACCCACGACCTCGCCGTGGCGCGCCTGCTTTCACACCGCATGATGGTGATGAAGGGCGGGCAGGTGATCGAGGCGGGGTTGACCGACCGCGTGCTCGACGATCCGCGCGAGCCTTACACCCAGTTGCTGGTTTCTTCGATTTTGCAGGTGTGAAGATGAGCGCACTTCTTCAAGTCAAAAGCGTCGCCAAGACCTTCACCATGCATCTGCGCGGTGGCGTGGTGCTGCCGGTGGTCGACAATGTCGACTTCGAGGTCAATGCCGGCGAGTGCGTGGTACTCGGTGGGCCGTCCGGGGCGGGCAAGAGCTCGATCCTCAAGATGGTCTACGGCAATTACGGCGTGGATAGCGGCGAGATCCTGCTGATGCACGAGGGCGAGCCGGTGGACCTGGCCTCGGCCTTGCCGCGTACTGTGCTGGCGCTGCGGCGCGACACGATCGGCTATGTCAGCCAATTCCTCCGCACCGTGCCGCGCGTGTCGGCCCTGGACGTGGTGGCCGAGCCGCTGGTGGTGCGTGGAGTCGATCACGAGGCGGCCCGGGCCAAGGCGCAGGAATTGCTGGCACGGCTCAACCTGCCGGAGCGGCTGTGGGCCTTGCCGCCGGCGACGTTCTCGGGCGGCGAACAGCAGCGCGTGAATATTGCGCGCGGGTTCATCACCGACCATTCGGTGCTGCTGCTGGACGAGCCGACGGCTTCGCTCGATGCGGCCAACCGGACGATCGTGGTCGAGATGATCGCCGAGAAAAAGCGCGCCGGAACGGCGATGCTCGGGATTTTCCATGATGAGGATGTGCGCAACGTGGTCGCGGATCGGATCGTGGATGTGACCGGGTTTGCGGCCAGGAAAGCGGCTTGAGGTCGCGGGGTGGTCATCAGTCTATCCGCCTACTCGATCTTCCCCGGCCGCAGAGCCGGGGCCCACGGATACCTCCACTCGAGTGGAGCGGTGCAATAGGCCCCGGGTCTGCGCCCGGGGAAGTTCCGTGGCGATGGGCGGAACGGTGCCAATAGAGCATGCCTAGTTGAAGCGCCACCCCAGGATGGCGGCTGACAAACAAACGAGACACCTATGAAAAACCTCTCCGAACGCCCCTCCGTCCACCCCACCGCCGAGGTGCGCGCGTCCGATCTCGGCCGCTACACCGAGATCGGTGAGCGCTGCCATGTCTATGAAAGCGTGGTGGACGACTATTCCTACCTCGTGCGCGAGTGTGAGGTCTATTCGGCCCGCATCGGCAAGTTCTCCAACATTGCCAGCCACGTACGCATCAATGCCACCAACCATCCGATCGAGCGCGCCACGCTCCATCACTTCACCTATCGCGCCGGCGACTATTTCGAGGATGCCGAGCACGAGGCCGAGTTCTTCGTCAAGCGCAAGGCGCGCACCGTCACCATCGGCCATGACACCTGGATCGGCCACGGCGTCACCATCCTGCCCGGCGTGACGGTCGGTGACGGCGCCGTCGTCGGCTCCGGGGCGGTCGTTACCAAGGACGTGGCGCCCTACACCGTCGTCGGCGGCGTACCGGCCAGGCTCATCAAGGAGCGGTTCTCGGCCAAGGTCGGCGAACGCATGCAGAAGCTTGCCTGGTGGGATTGGAGCCATGCGCAGCTGCGCACCGCGCTCGATGATTTTCGCGCGCTGACGGGCGAGGAGTTCCTGGTCAAGTACGGCGGGTAGCACGCTTCGCCCGCCTGGTATCTGGCTCCCGCCTCAGAAGCTCCGGTCCCACCGGAGCTTTTTCTTTTCGCGCCCGCCGATCCCCGGAAATCCGGGGCTTTGGATTGTCACTGAACTGTCGCTGAGCGTTCATATCAGCTTCTTGATGCCGCCTTAGGGCTTCCTGCAACTCAGCAGGGAGCAGGTCATGCTCAAGATTTCCAACGTCACGCGCCGGTTCGGCAGCAAAGTGGCGGTCGACAAGGTCGACATCGTCATCCCCGCCGGCCAGATGGTCGGCATTATCGGCCGCTCGGGCGCAGGCAAGTCGACGCTCCTGCGCATGATCAACCGCCTCATCGACGTGAGCGAGGGCACCATCGCCTTTGACGGCCTCGAAGTCTCCGCTCTCTCCGGCCAGAAGCTGCGCGATTGGCAGCGCGACTGCGCCATGATCTTCCAGCAGTTCAATCTCGTGCCGCGCCTCGACGTCATCACCAATGTGATGCTCGGCCGGCTCAATCGCCGTTCCACCATCCAGTCGCTGCTCAAGATTTTCTCGCAGGAAGAGCAATTGCTGGCGCTCAAGGCGCTGGAGCGCCTCGATATCGCCCAGACGGCGATGCAGCGCGCCGGCACGCTTTCGGGTGGCCAGCAGCAGCGCGTCGCCATCGCCCGCGCCCTGATGCAGGAGCCGAAAATCCTCCTCGCCGACGAGCCGATCGCCTCGCTCGATCCGCGCAATGCCCAGGTGGTGATGGACTCGCTGCGCGACATCAATCGCAATGACGGCATCACCGTCATCACCAATCTCCATACGCTCGATACCGCGCGCAATTACTGCGAGCGCATCATCGGCATGCAGGGCGGCTGCGTCGTGTTCGACGGCTCGCCTGATGAGCTCACCACCGATGTGGCCCGCCGGATCTACGGTGCGGATGGGCTCGAAGAGGCCTTCTCGGAGGCCATGACCTCGACCAGCCTCGATCCGGTCAAAAAGGCGCGCCGCAAGCGCAAGGAAGCCGCCGATGTGGTGGCGGCCAACCAGCTCGGCGCTGCCGGCGTCAGCCTTCCCAACTGAGTTCACGAAATCCCGCATCGATGACCCTTGAGGCGGGACAACCGCCGGGCGCCGTGCGGCGAAACGACAACAGGAGAAACCCATGACTGCGTTCCGCAAAACCCTGCTGGCTGCCACCGCGCTCGCCATGCTCGCCAGCTCGGCCTTCGCCCAGGACGTCAGCGTCCTGCGTATCGGCCTGGATGGCTCGGAAAACGAAGCTGACCAGATGCGCAATGCCCAGTGCGTTGCCGACCAGCTCAAGGCCGCCACCGGCGTTTCCGAAGTCCAGCTTTTCCCGTCGCCCGACTATAACGGCGTGATCCAGGGCCTCCTCGGCGGCACCATCGACATCGCCGTGATGGGCGCTTCGTCCTATGCCGCCATCTACCTCAAGGATCCGAACGCGGTTGACCCGATCCTGACCACGGTCGGCGCCGACGGCTCGACCGGTTACTACTCGCTGATGGTCGCCCGCAAGGATTCCGGCTTCAAGACCGTTGCGGACCTCAAGGGCAAGAAGCTCGGCTTCGCCGACCCGGATTCGACCTCGGGCTACCTCGTCCCGAACGTGGCTCTCCCGGCCGCCATCGGCATGCCGGTGAAGGAATTCTTCTCGGAGACCGGTTTTGGCGGCGGCCATGAGAACCTGGTTCTTGGCGTGCTCGACCACAAGTTCGACGCCGGCACCACGTTCGGTTCGGGCGTTGGCGATTGGGCCGAGGGTTATTCCTCGGGCAACTTGCACACCATGGTCGCCAAGGGCATCCTGGACACCGACGATATCGTCGAACTCTGGCGCTCGCCGCTCATCCCGAACGGCCCGCTGATGGTCTCCAACAAGCTGCCGGAAGACATGAAGGGCAAGGTCGAAGCGTTCTTCAAGGACCTGCCGGGCAAGGATCTGGCCTGCTTCCAGGGCTTTACGGGTGGCGAGAACACCGGCTTCACCGAAGTCGACGCTTCCTTCTATCAGACCATCATCGACGCTCGTAAGTCGGTGATCGGCGGCTGATCCGCACAACGAACATCTTTTGACGGCGGTGCCCTCTGGGCGCCGCCGTTTGCATAAAAGGAGAGCGCCGTGGCCCAAGTCGCCGAGCATGCTCCCGTTTCGCTCAGCGAGGGGACGCAGACGGTCTATGACCACTACCGCCGTCAGGTGCGGACGCGCAGGATCTATACGCTCATTGCGCTGGTCGTATTCCTCGCCATCCTCGCCGCTTCGCTCAATTTCGCGAACGCGGCCAATTCGGGCAAGTTCTTCGAACGGCTGCCCTATTTCTTCGATTTCCTGCGGTCTTTCGTGCCGCGCGACCCTCTCGAAATCTTCCGCGCCATGTTCGATCTGGCGAGCCCCTATGCGGATGGCTCGCAGAAATACGATTACACGTCCGAGCGCATATGGGTCACCGACTGGTTCTACGTGCCCAATTACGTCTACCAGCTGATCGTCACCATCAACATCGCCATCGTCTCGACCATCGTCGGCGCGACCCTGGCTTTCCTGCTCTGCTTTTTCGCCTCGACCAACCTCATGGGCGCGGGCATTGCCCGTTTCGTCGTGCGGCGGGTGCTCGAAGTGCTCCGCGCCTTCCCCGAAATCGTCGTGGCGGGCCTCCTCACGGCCATCCTCTCGATCGGCCCGATCGCCGCCATCGTCGCGGTGTCGCTGCACACGATCGGCGCCCTGGGCAAGCTCTTCTACGAAGTGGTCGAGAATGCCGACATGAAGGCCGATGAAGGCCTGCGCGCCGTGGGCGCCAACTGGGTCGAGCGCGTGCGCTTCGGCATCGTGCCGCAGGTGTTGCCCAATTTCGTCTCCTACACATTGCTGCGTGCCGAAATCAACGTGCGCGCCTCCACCATCATCGGCGCGGTCGGCGGCGGCGGTATCGGCGAGGCCTTCCGCCTCTCCATCGGCCGCGACCATGCGGCCAAGACCTACGCCATCGTCCTCATGCTCCTCGTGACGATCATTGCGGTCGACCAGTTCTCCGCCTGGCTGCGGCGACGCCTGGTGGGCAAGCAGGCTTTCGATTTCGGGGCATAGGAGACGCACAATGGCACAACTGGCCCTCAACGATGCCGAACGCCAGGCGCTCCTCGAAGCGTATCCGGCGGTTTTCGTAAAAAGCTTCTGGCAGCGCTACGGCCTCGCGGTCGGCGCGGGCGTGGTAGCGGTCTACCTCGTCTTCTGCTTCTTCTTCTTCAATGTCGGCGCCGTGCTTTCCGATGGCCGCTGGGATCGCGCCGGGGCGTATCTGCAGGATTGGTATTCCTGGCGCGCCCAGCCGCGGCTCAAGCTGGCCGCCGGCCAGCCGGTCGATGTGCAATGGAACAATCGTGCGCAATACCGCACCGATGGCCCCATTGACTGGCTGGTCCCGGCCAGCGACGGCAGCGTCCTCGTCACCTTCGGGAGCGAAGCCGACAGTCTTGTCGTGCGCTCGGACGTGGTGACGGTCAATCTCAACGGCCAGCCCCACGACGTCGCCGTCGGCGCGAGCGGGGTCGTGCTGCCTGAGGACGCGCCGGAGGCAATGACGCTCAAGGGCGACAAGGTGCTGGTCGATTTCGGCTTCGCCGGTTCGGCCGAAATCCGCTCTAGCCAGGTTTATATCCAGCGGCGTTTCCTGGGCTGGGCCAATTTCTGGTTCGACACCAAGTCCGCCTTCTGGGGCATGAGCCTGCCGCAGCTGGTCTCGACCATCGTCGTCGGCGAGCGGATCGATCCGCAGATGTCCAACCTGCAGCTCGCATGGCGCGATTTCCTCGGCAACGGGGTCTGGCAGCATGCAGACATCATCTCCAAGCTCATCCAGACCATAGTCATGGCCTTTGTCGGCACGTTGCTCGGCACGCTGGTCGCCGCGCCGCTGGCCTTTATCGCCGCCCGCAACATCACGCCCAATCGTGCCGCCAACTGGGTGATGAAGCGCACCTTCGATCTGCTGCGTTCGATCGACATGCTGATCTGGGCACTGTTCTTCACCCGCAGCTTCGGCCCCGGCCCGATCCCCGGCATCGCCGCCATCTTCTTCACCGATACCGGCGCCCTCGGAAAGGTCTATGCCGAGGCGCTGGAGAATGTCGATGACAAGGAGCGCGAAGGCGTCAAATCGGTCGGCGCCCATACGCTCGAAGTCCAGCGCTATGGCGTCGTCCCGCAGGTGCTGCCGGTATTCATCTCCCAGTCCCTCTATTTCTGGGAAAGCAACATCCGCTCCGCCACCGTCATCGGTGCTGTCGGCGCCGGCGGCATCGGCCTCAAGCTTCTCGAGGCCATGAAGACCAATGCCGACTGGGACAAGGTCGCCTACATGGTCGTCCTGATCCTCGCCGTCGTCTTCATCTTCGACAACATCTCGAACGCCCTCCGTTCAAGACTGATCGGCAGCCGCCACTGAGAACGAACCAGCACGTCTCCCTCCCCTTGCGGGGAGGGGACAGGGGTGGGGGTAAGCCAAACGCTCTGGCCTGCGCCGCGCCGCACCGAGTGATATCCTACCCAGCGCGAGACCCGGTTCCCTAAAGCACCGGTCCCATCATCGCCACCGTATTGTTCCAGAGCCGCCGGCGTCGCGGCCAGCCATCCACCGACTCCGCCTCGATCAGCACCGAAGCCTGCCGGTAAACCTCCTGCCGCGCCTTGATCTCGGCCGTGAGCGCCGGATCGTAGAGCAGGATGTTGTTCTCGAAATTGAGCTCGAAACTGCGCCGGTCGATATTCGCCGAGCCGATGAGGCTCACATCTCCATCCACCGTCATGGTCTTGGAGTGCAGCAGTCCGCCGACATATTCGTAGATCTTCACCCCGGCATCGAGCAGTTCCTTGTAATAGGAGTGGCTCGCCGCCGCCACGATCCAGGAATCGTTGCGCTGCGGCACGATGAAGGTCGTGTCGACGCCGCGATAGGCCGAGGCGCAGAGCGCGGCCTGAATGGTTTCGTCCGGTACATAATAGGGCGTGGTGATGATGAGTTCGTGCCGCGCCGCGTTCATCACCGAGACGAAGATTTCCGGCATCGCCGAGGGTCTCACCGTCGCGCCTGTGCCGATCACCTGCGCCGCAAAGCCCGGTTGCGGCTCGTCGAGCGGGGCGAGGAACAGCGCCCGCAGGTCGTCGTGCCCATGGCTCATCCAGTCGCTGGCGAAGAGATGCTGGTTCTGCCGCACAATCGGACCCTCGAAGCGGACGAGAATATCCACCCAGGGCGCGTATTTCGCCTTCACCGCAAACGCCGCGTCGGCGCAGTTCTGGCTGCCGCAATAGGTGATGCGGTTGTCGATGACCACGATCTTGCGGTGGTTGCGCATGTCGATGCGACCCCAGAGCGCTGAGATCGGCGGCGTGGGGACGGGCAGGGCGCGGCCCAGCATCACGCCGGCATCCGCCATGGCCTTCCAATGCGGTGAACGGATCATGGCGCGCGAGCCGAAATCGTCGGCCATGGCGCGGCAGGTCACGCCGCGCCGCGCCGCACGCTTGAGGGCCTCGACGACCTTGAGCCCGTTATTGTCGGCCAGCCAGATATAGAACAACACATGGACGTGGTTGGTGGCGGCGTCCATGTCGGCGACCATCTGCTCGATGGCGCTGTCGGAATCCGCCATCAGCGTGGCGCGGTTGCCGCCTACCGGGGGATAGCCGCTGACCGATTCCCCCGCGCGGAAAAGCGGCATGTAGCGCTCCGGTACGTGCGGGTCGCGCTCGTGCCCATCGGTCGGCGGCGGCAATTCCTCGAGTACCTTGCGCATTCGTGCGATGCGGCCGCGGCCGATATTGGTTTCGCCCACCAGCGTATAGGCAAGAATGCCCACAAGCGGCGCCACGAGAATGACCACGACCCAGGCCAGGCGTGATACCGGTTCGCGGTAGGGGCGCAGCAGGGCGCGGGCCACGAAGAATACCTGGATGCCGAAATAGGCGATGGCCAGGAGATAGGCGTAGAGCGGGGTCTCGATCGTGATCATCGGGTGGCCACGATAGCCTTGCGAATGGCCCCCCTGAGGATCAACGACGAAAGCACCGAGCCAAGTATCATGCCCACGGCCAGCCCGAGGCACAGCGCGATGGCGAGGTAGAGGATGGCCTTGTCCGCCAGTCCTTCGACCACCGTTTCCATGCCGTCGATCTCATGGGCGAGGCTGGTAGATACCGACTGGCCGGCTTCGTTGATGGCAGAAACGATGGCGCTGGCGAGCGAGGTCTGCTCGGGCGTGGCCGGCGCCTGGCCAAAGGCCAGGGCGGGCCAGAGTAGGGCTGTGAGGACGAGTAAGATGGGTAAACCGCGAGAGGACATCTGGCTTTCTCCGGTGCCTGGCGGAGGTCGCGAATGCGGCCGGCCAGCCTGACGAAGATAGCTAGTGGCTTCCCCGCGGGGAAGCGCATAGAGGGATTTTCGCAAGATGCCGCGAAGGCTTGGCTGCCGTCGGCCGTCGCGCAGACCGCCAGCGGCCACGATCTGGGTTCGGCGCCGCTGGCAGTCTCGCGCATCGTGCTGGTGTGAAATGCGCGGGACAGCGCCAAGGGACAGCCGGACAAAACGATCCGGATGTTACGACGACAACCTGGGTCCTCGCCGCCGCCCCCCTTAGGACTCCATCCATGGCGAAAGATAGAGGCGGGCGGTGCCTCTTCACAATAAGCAAAGCGGACTAGGGTTCAGCGTTCGACGACGGTTCGGCCGGTCAGCGTCACCAGGTGCGTTTCGCCCGCGGTATCCACCCAGCCCTTGGCTTCAAGCTGGCGGACGATCTCGGGCAGGGGGTGGTAATCGGGCTCCCGGCAGAGGCGCAGGAGGGCCCGAACCTCGGCAGGCTGGGGCCCTTCGAGCACGGCGTCGCGTAGCAGCATGATCTCCTCCCAGAGACTACGTGCTCCTCAAGGTAGTCGCCTCGTGCCAGTTCCGCCGTCGATCAAAGGATATAGTCAGCGCGGCACGAGCCGGGTGAAAAGAAAGTTGGCCGCCACGCCCGCCGTCACGCCCAACGAGCCGCCGGCAACCTTGACGACCGCGTCCTTGAGCGTCGCGTGGCGGCTTGGTGCCAGCAATTGCGCGAGTTCGAAGCCAAGCGCGACAGCAATCACAAGCCCGAGCACCAGCCACCAATGGCGCGGATAGCCGACCACGAACACGAAGCCCACCAGCGCAAAGGCCACGAGCCGTTCGAGGTTGGCCGGCTCGCCCGTAACGGGGCGCCATTCGATGGGAAGTACCGTAACGAGGAGAATGCCCAGCAACAGCAGCCAGGCCAGCGGTCGAGCAGCCATGCGGATCATCTGCCGGTCCAGCCAGAAGCGCGGCCGGCGCGAAGGTTCGGGATGTGCATGGAAAGTCCTCGACGATTGCATTGGGCGCGGAGCCTATTGGAATTCGCCGTCCGCTCCAAGCGCCCCCTGGTGCCCACTGATCGCGCGATCAAGCAGGGTAACTCGCTCGGTGCGACTACCTCGGATTTCAAGCACAGCCAGGCCATCCGCCAGCAGCCCCAGCGCATCCTCGCGAATGATGGCCTTGAGCCGCAAATCCACCGCCCGCCGCAGCCTGGGATATTCGATCGTCGTCGCGATCTCATCGGGTGCCGACAGCGGCAGGAAGGCGATGAGATCGAGCGTCGCAAGCGCCTTCTCGATCCCTCCGAGCAGCTTCCCGGACGGCGTCCAGTCGCTGCCCTCCTTCTCGCCGAGCACTTCCAGATACGCGATGAAATCGAGCGGGCAGCGATCGAAGACGATATCCGCCTCCCCCTGCGCCGCCAGGATCATCCCGACGCTCTGCTCAAGCTGCTCCGCCAGGTCATCGAGCGAAGGCCCATCGGCAAACGTCACTCCGCGCTGCGCAAGTTCCCAATAAGGCTCCTGCATATGCGCATAGCCGCGATGCCCGTCGATGAAATCATCGATCAGCGTCGTCTTCCCACTCCCATGCGTCCCCACCACCGCAATCCGCATCGCGTCCTCCTGGAACGCCGTTGGTATTTCGAGGCCTCCCTGGGACGCAAGGAAAACTCGATAGGCGAGCGTGAATGGGAAGTGGGGCGACATAAATGGCGTATATTTGCAAATATAATGAACAAATGCAACCGGTTGCATTTTGGCCTGCTTAGGCCCAGGTTGATGCTCGACAGAGGAAACCTTGGGTTGGTCCTGTTGAGGGCCATAGCCTAAAGCGCTGAAAACAAAGGGAAGTTAGCAATGCGGATAGCAATACACCCTGACAAGATGACGTTAGGTCAAGCCGCTGCTGCAGAGGGTGCGCAGGCAATTACGCAAGCGATCGAGGACGATGGCGAGGCAACGATCATCCTGGCCACCGGTGCCAGCCAGTTCGAAATGCTCGACGCGTTGATACGGCAGCCGATCGATTGGTCGAGGGTGACAGCTTTCCATCTCGATGAGTATGTCGGGATTTCGCCCAATCACCCGGCCAGCTTCCGGCGCTATCTGCGGGAGCGCGTATGCGATCGTCTGCCCGATCTGCGCGATTTCATCATGATCGCAGGTGATGCGCATGACATAGGGGCGGAGGTCGAGCGTCTCACCGATGCGATCAGCGAGCGCAGCGTCGATGTCTGTTTCGCCGGCATCGGCGAGAACTGCCATCTTGCCTTCAACGATCCACCGGCCGATTTCAATACCGATGCGCCGTATATCATTGTTGGGCTGGATGATGCCTGCCGCCGGCAGCAATTGGGTGAGGGGTGGTTCCCGAGCCTCGAAGATGTGCCGGTCCGTGCCGTCTCGATGAGCATCCGCCAAATCATGAAGAGCCGCAAACTGGTGGTGTCAGTCTCCGATAGCCGGAAGGCAGAGGCTGTGCGCCATGCATTCGCCGGATCGGTATCGCCGAACTATCCGGCGTCGATCTTGCAGCAGCACGTCAACGCATCGATCCATCTGGATGGCGCCGCGGCAGCTCTCCTCAAAGTCGCCGCTGATTAGGCAGCGTACTCTGGGGGCTTGACTGCGAGAGCCGACATCTCCGCAACGGGTGCCTTGGCAGCGTCAGGCAGAGCGCTCTTGTAGCCGGCCGGTCCCACGGCATCCGCCAACGCGCCCGCCGCGCGGCTGCGCAGTGCCGGATCCTCAAAGGCGCGCATGCCGGTGAGGGCCATGACCTCGCTGGCGCGGATCATTCCCTTGTGCGCCATGGCGCTTTGCCCCTGCGCCACCATTTGCCAGCTATGGAGTTGCGTGCCTATTGCGCAGGTCGGGCTATGAACCTGAACTGTGGGGACGATCCAGCTGACGTCCCCAAGATCCGTGGAGCCGCCAATGGGTTCGCGCCGGCTACTCGGGGGAACCACAAAGTCGCAAAGTGGGGCATCGCGCTCCGCTTCAGCCACGCTCTTCCAGGCCGAGGCAATATCGGCCGCGTTGAATGTTTCACGCATTCGGGTGGCGAAGGCTCGGTCATCATCGTCGAAGGCCGGAGGGCCGAGCAGTTCCAGCACATCCTGCATCGCGTCTTCCAAAGGCGGGCTGGGAATGAGGTTGGAAACGGCACTGAGCATGGCCGACGTGACCGTGGTTTCGGTCATCATTGCCGCGCCGGCCGCGACCTTGCGGACACGTTCGACAAGCTCAAGCATGGCGTTGCGGTTCGGGGCTCGCACGACATAGCGAACCTTTGCACTCGATTGCACGACGTTGGGTGAAATACCGCCGGCATCGAGATAGGCGTAGTGAATGCGGCAATCGCTCTGCATGTGCTCGCGGAGATAGTTCACCCCGACGCTCATCAGTTCGGCGGCATCGAGGGCGCTGCGGCCGAGATAGGGCGCGGCGCCGGCATGGCTCGACGTGCCGGTGAAGGTGAAGTCCACACGGCAATTGGCCAGAGACGTGCGACGAACGACTTCGAGGAAGTCGGAAGGGTGCCAGGAAATGGCGATGTCGACGTCGTCGAAGGCACCGGCCTTGACCAGGAAGCTCTTGGCAGCGCCACCCTCTTCGGCAGGGCATCCATAATAGCGCACGCGCCCCGGCGTACCTGTTTCGGCCAGCCAGTCCTTGAGGGCGGTAGCTGCCAGCATGGAAGCGGAACCCAGAAGATTGTGGCCGCAACCGTGTCCGTTATGGCCCTCTGCGAGCGGCCTGTGCTCGAAAGCGCCTGCCTCCTGGCTTAGATTGGCGAGAGCGTCGAATTCTCCGAGAATGGCGATGACTGGTCCGCCGCTGCCTGCCTCTCCCATCAATGCGGTCGGAATGCCCCCGAGCTCGTTGGTGACCCGGAAGCCCTCCGCCTCGAGCATCGCGCGGTGCTCGGCAGCAGAGCGGTGTTCGGCATAGCAGGTTTCGGGCATCGTCCATACGCGATCGCTCAGCGCGACGAAATCCGGCGCATGCCGATCGACGAGGTCCAGCAGCTTGTCGTAGGTGGCGCGATTGCTGAGTGCAGTCATGATCGAGTCCAATCAGGTGCGCGGGTCGAGAAGATCGCGGAGGCCGTCGCCCAGGATGTTGAAACCCAGAACGGTAATGGTGATGGCAATCCCTGGGAACAACGAAACCCAAGGAGCCAATTGGATGAATTCCCGGCCATCGCTCATCATCGCGCCCCATTCCGGAAGTGGGGGCTGCGCGCCCAGGCCCAGGAAGGAAAGACTGGCCGCAGTGAGTATGATCGTACCCGCGGTCAGCGTTGCCTGGACGATGATGGGGCCGAGCGAATTGCGAAGGATGTGGTCGAACATGATGCGCCAGACGCTGGCGCCAAGTGCCGAAGCCGCCTCGACATATTCCATCCGCTTGATCGAGAGCGCCACGTTGCGGCTGAGCCGCGCATAGACCGGCAAGGAGAAGACGGCGATCGCGATCAGCATGTTGATCAGCGAGCTGCCGAGAATGGAAACGATGAGAATAGCCAGGATCACGCCGGGAAACGCGAAGATGATGTCCATCACCCACATGATGGTCTGATCGGTTCGTTTCCCGAAGGTGCCCGAAATCAAACCGAGCGGCACGCCGACGGCCACGGCTATGCCGACGCCGAGCACTACTTCCATGAGCGAGATGCGCGCGCCGTAGACGACGCGGGCGAGAATATCGCGACCATAGGCATCGGTTCCGAAAGGATGATCGGCACTTGGCGGCATCAACGAGTAGAGCAGGTCCTGGGCGTACGGATCGGAGCTCGTGATCAACGGAGCGAATATCGCCGCCAGGATGATGATGACGACGAGGCCGCCGCCAAGGACAAGGCTTCTGCGCCGACGCATGAAGCGAAGGGCTCGTGCGGAGCGGCTGGGTTCGGCGGCAGATGCTGTGTCGGTGGTAGCCATCTCAGTCGAATCTTATGCGCGGGTTGAGGGCAGCGATGATGACGTCGGCGAGGAAATTGATCACCACGACGCACACAACGGCGAGAAGGATAAGAGCCTGAATCATCGGATAGTCGCGGTAGCTCACTGAATCCACGAGCAGTCGGCCGATGCCGGGCCAGTTGAAGACGCTCTCGGTGACGACGGCCCCGCCGAGCACCGATCCGAAATTGAGTCCGATAATCGTGACAATGGGAATGAGGGCGTTGCGCAGGGCATGCTTGCGATGCACCACCGCGTCGCTCAGCCCCTTTGCGCGGGCGGTTCGGACATAGTCCTGGCTGAGAACTTCAACCATCGATGATCGCGTCATGCGCGCAATGATGGCGGTGGGAAGCAGGCCCAGCGCAAATGTCGGCATGATGAAGTGCTTCCAGCTCGAAGCGCCGAGCAGGGGGAGCCAGCCCAACTGGACTGAAAAGAGGTTCATGCTCATGAGCGCCAGCCAGAAATTGGCTATGGAGGCGCCCGCAATTGCGACCAGCATGACGATCTGGTCCGGCCAGCCGCCCTTGTGCGTTGCCGCAACGACGCCGGCCGGTACACCAACCAGCGTTGCCAGCCCATAGGCGCAAAGCGCCAGCGCGAGCGTATAGGGAAAGCGCTCCGCGATCTCATGGGTCACGGGGAGTTTGGACTGGATGGATATCCCGAAATCGCCGTGCAGCGCGTTCCACAGGAACGAGACGTATTGCTCGATAAGGCTGCGTTCCAATCCGAGCCGGATACGCATGTTGTCGACCGCCTCCTGCGTCGCCTCCGGTCCTGCCATCAGTCTGGCTGGATCGCCGGGAAGCGCGCGGATAGCGAGAAACACCAGGAGAGACACGCCGAGCAAGACCAGCGGCAGCATCAGGAATTTTCTGGCGAAGTAGAGCTTCATAACCGCCCACCGGAAAAGAGGGGCCGGTCTGAGACCGGCCCCCGGAAAGCGTTATTCGGACTTCGTGGCCCAGGCGACGTTCACGGCACCACCCGGTGCTACCCAGACGCCGCTGACCTTGGCGCTGGTCGCGGCCAGATTGTGCTTGGAGTAGAGCAGGACGTGAGGGGCTTGCTCGTTGATGAGCTTTTGCGCCTCGACGTAAATTGGCTTGGCCTTGGCTTCATCGAGTTCGGACGCACCCTGATCGATCAGCTCGTCGAGATGGGGATCGCTGAAGAAGCCCAGATTGGCGCCGCCCGGAGACCAGCTTGCCGTCGCATAGAGAGGACGCAATTGCAGATCCGGGTTATATGCGCCCGTGGACCACGAGGCGATGGTCGAACCGAGATTGTCGGCAGCCTTGCCCGATGGGTCCGCAAACGCGACCTGAGACCAGACGCCGCTTTCCAGATTGCGGATTTCCAGGTTGACGCCAACCTTGGACCACATGCCCTGAAGGGCGGCGGCGATGGGGGCGTCTCGCTGGGAAACCGCCGTCGTCATCGTGAAGCCGTTGGGCAAGCCGGCATCGGCCAGCAGGGCCTTGGCCTTCTCTGGGTCGTAGTTGTAGGTGGCAAGCTCTGCATCGTAGAACGGATTGCTCGGAGCCAAAGGCGAGTTTGCCGGGTCGCCGAAGCCACGCAACAATGCTGCAACGAGCGCCTGCCTGTCGGTCGCGAAGTTCAGAGCCTGACGTACGCGTACGTCATCGAGCGGCTTCATCTGCGTGTTGATGGACAGCCAATAGATAAACGAGCCAGTGCTGTCGATCAGCTTGAGTTCGGGATTTGACTGAACGGCCAGGACCAGGGCGGGCTGCAGCGGGTAGACGACGTCTGCGTCGCCCGACTGCACTGACATGGCCAGGACGGAGGGCTCTCCCGACCAGGTGAACCGCAACTGGTCGACATTGGGGGGAGTGCCCCAATAGTTTTCGTTGCGCGTCTCGAGAACGTATTCGCCCGATTTGTACTCGGTGAACTTGAACGGCCCAGTGCCGACCGGTGTAGTGGCGAGAGTTCCCGCGGCATCCGCGGTCGGGCTCACCATCTTGGGCGTGCCGGTGGTCATCAGCTCGAGGAACCCTGCATAGGGCGACTTGAGCTTGAACTCGACGGTGAGGTCGTCAACGGCGCGGATCGAGTCGATCACGACCTTGATGCGGCCTGCGGCTGCCAGGCCACGAGCGGGGTCGAGGAAACGCTGGATGCTATAGACAACGGCGTCGGCGTTGAACGGGGTGCCGTCGTGGAACGTGACGCCTGGGCGTAGCTTGAATGTCCAGAGAGTGCCGGTTGCATCGGTACTCCACTCCGTGGCGAGAACGGGGACGATGTTCGCGCTTTCGTCACGCTTCACCAAGCCCTCGAACATCGGCTCCAGAACGGTGCCGGTAGCGGATGCGGTATGGTCGCCCGGATCCATGGATCGCGGTGCCTCGGCCTGGACGACCGACAATACTGTATCGGCATAGGCAGTCGTCGCCAAAAGCGCACCGAGGCCAAAGGTGATGCCGAACGCAAGCCGACGGCCACCGCTCAGGAACGGATCGAAATGCAATTTGCTCTCCCCTGCAATTAGTTGTTCCCATCCCACTCAGTTGACCGCCCCCAGTGGTTCGGTGCATCAACTCGCGTTGACTTTGCTCAGATTGTGAACTAACTGTCAAAGGATAATTTAGTAGCTGCTATTGATCGCGGCCTAATTGAGCAAAACCGGCGAAAGGTGTCGTACTAATGCGTATTGCGGTTGGGGGCCTGCATGTGGAGTGCTGCACGTTCAACCCGGTCAAGGTCACGGAAAAGGACTTCGTGATCTGGCGCGGCGATGAAATGCTGTCGCAGCCATACTTCTCCGTGCTCAATGAATATAAGGCAGAGTATCTGCCAACATTCTATGCCCGCGCAGTGCCGGGCGGTCCGATCGCGCGCGAGACTTACGAGAACTTCAAAGCCGATCTCTTGGCGCGCATGAAAGCCTCGTTGCCGCTCGACGGCGTCTATCTGGCAATGCACGGCGCTTCGTTTGTCGATGGCATGGAAGATGCGGAGGGGGACTGGCTGACCGCTGTCCGGGACGTCGTTGGACCGGACTGCGTCATTGCCGTCAGCTATGACCTGCATGGCAATGTGTCTCAGAAGATCCTCGATGCGATTGATATCTTCTCCACCTATCGCACCGCGCCGCATATCGACGTGCGCGAGACGCAATTACGCTCGCTCAAGATGCTGCATCGCGCTTTGACCACGGGCGAGAGGCCGCTCATCGCCTGGGTCAAGGTGCCCATGCTGATGGGTGGCGAACGAACCAGCACGTTCTACGAGCCCGCCAAGTCCATCTATGAAAGCCTTCCCGAGCTGGACGCTCTGCCCGGCATTTGGGACGCATCGCTGCAGGTTGGCTATCGGTCCGCCGATGAGCCGCGCGCCACGGCCTGTTCGGTTTTCACGGGCACTGACAAGGCCGTGCTCGAGGCCGAGGCAACCAAGCTCGCGTCCCGCTATTGGAATGTTCGTCATGCCTGCGTGTTCCCCACGCGGACCGGTGGCGTCGAAGAGGGCGTTGCGCTGGCGAAGACCAGCGCGACCCATCCCGTTATCCTGGCGGATTCTGGAGACAATCCTACTGCAGGGGGCGTTGGTGATCGCAGCAACGTCCTGGCTGAAGTCTTGAGGCAAGGCCTGGATGGCGTAATCGTTGCGGGAATTACCGACCCTTCGGCGACGGACAAGGCCTATGCCGCCGGCGTCGGTGCCAAGCTCGATTTCGAGATCGGCGGTACGCTTGATCCGAGTTCGGGCAAGATCAAGGTGGCTGCCGAAGTGGTGCTGCTGTCCCCGACCAACGAGCCTCTGGAGCGCGAAGCGGTCATTCGCATTGGCGGGGTAGTCGTCGTTCTGGCCGCACGCCGTCGGCCATATCACAACATCGCCGATTTCAAGCGGCTGGGGCTTGATCCGGCCAGTGCTAAAACCTTGCTGGTAAAATCCGGCTATCTGTCGCCCGAACTTGCCCCCCTCGCCAATCCGAATTTCATGATCCTGTCGGAGGGCGCGGTTAACCAGAACCACGTCACCCAGGGGCAACGCAACCGCATGCTGACGCCAACCTATCCCTGGGTACAGGATTTGCAGTGGTCGCCGGCGGTGGCGCTGTCCAAGCGGTCGCTGGCGCGACTGGGTGCCTGAATAACTCATAGTCCTGGTCTAGAACGCGCTATCCGCGAAGCTGGAGACACTAATCCGTGACCAATCCGGACACCGGCGATAGTCACTCCGTTTTGCGGGTGCGCAATCTCAAGACCTATTTTGATACCGACCGCGGCCTGGTCAAATCTGTCGACGGGGTGTCGTTCGACATCGGTGCCGGGCAGACCCTTGCCGTGGTTGGCGAGTCAGGATCGGGCAAAAGTGTCACCAGCCTGTCCATCATGGGGCTGCTGGATAAAGCGCACGGTCGGGTCGTGGATGGCTCGATTACCTTTCGCGACAAGAAGGGGAGCGTTCAGGATCTCTGCAAGGCTTCGGAAGCGTCCATGCGCAAGATCCGGGGCAGCGATATCTCGATGATTTTCCAGGAGCCGATGAGCAGCCTCAATCCGGTCTTCACCATAGGGGACCAGATCGCTGAGGCGATCATATTGCACCAGGGCCTCTCGCGTGCGGCCGCCAGGAAGGGCGCGATCGAAATGCTGCGAATAGTCGGTATTCCGGCTCCCGAGAAGCGCGTAGATCAGTACCCGCACCAGATGTCGGGCGGCATGAGGCAACGCGTCATGATCGCGATGGCGCTGAGCTGCCGTCCCACTCTCCTGATTGCCGACGAGCCGACCACGGCGCTGGACGTGACGATTCAGGCGCAAATTCTCGATCTCATGAAGCGCCTGCAACAGGAAATCGGCATGTCGATCCTGTTCATCACCCATGACCTCGGTGTTGTTGCCGAGGTCGCTGATCGAGTTGCGGTGATGTACGGCGGGCTGATCGTGGAGGAGGGGGATGTGGTGTCCGTGCTGACCAGGCCCACCCATCCCTACACGATCGGGCTGCTCGATAGTGTCCCAGGAACACGGCGGCGCGGGGATAGCGTCGGCGCACGTCTCTACGCCATTCCCGGTAACGTGCCCGATCCGCGCCGTCGTACCCCCGGATGCCCGTTTGCGCCCCGCTGCAGCTTCGCGATCGATGCGTGTCGCGCCGACCTGCCGCCGCTCGTGGAAACCGGCACGGGGCAGGCGGCCCGATGCATACGCTGGCAGGAGGCGGTGGCGTCATGAATGAGGTAATCTCGCCCGCCGGAGGTGCCGAACCGCTTCTCTCGCTGCGTAATCTCAAGACGTATTTTGGTGGGGACAGCGGGTTTCTGCGGGCCAAGGCCGGTACGGTCCGGGCTGTTGACGATGTCAGTTTCGACATAGCTCGCGGTGAGGTCGTCGGCCTGGTAGGAGAGTCAGGCTCGGGCAAGACCACGATCGGCCGCTCGATACTCCGGCTCGTCAAGCCCACCAGCGGTTCGATATTCTTCGAAGGGGTGGATATTGCGCCGCTGGAGGATGCCGCCTTTCAGTCCTACCGCCGGAAAATGCAGTTCATTTTCCAGGACCCCTATGCGAGCTTGGATCCACGGAAATCTGTCGGCGCCATCATCACCGAGGCGCTCTCCATACATCGCCTGGGGACGCGCCCGGAACGACAGCAGCGAGTGGCGCAGCTTCTGGAGCAGGTCGGCCTGGGCGCCGATGCCATGAAGCGCTACCCGCACGAATTTTCCGGCGGGCAGCGCCAGCGTATTGGCATCGCGAGGGCGCTTGCTGTCGATCCTCAGTTCATCGTCGCCGACGAACCTGTGTCGGCGCTCGACGTTTCCGTACAGGCGCAGATCGTCAATCTGATCCAGGATCTTCAAACGAGCCTGGGCCTGACAGTGCTGTTCGTGGCGCACGACCTCGCAGTCGTCGAGCATCTGTGTGACCGGGTCATCGTAATGTATTTGGGGAAGGTCATGGAGGTCGCGCCCAAGGCGGCGTTGTACAGTCGACCGCGCCACCCTTATACCAAGGCGTTGTTATCAGCCATTCCTCGCGTCGATCCGACACGCAAGAAAGAACGGATCATTCTCGAGGGGGACATTCCCAGCCCCATCAACCCGCCGTCCGGCTGCGTATTTCGTACACGCTGTTCGCACGCGATTGCCGCCTGCTCGGAGGTCGTGCCTGCAGCCATCTCGGTCGGGGAGGGGCATACGGCTGCCTGCATCCGTACAGACATCATGTGAAACGCTCGCATGATGTCTGCCGTGGGCTGAGCCTTACGCTCGTGCTGCGGCGATCGTGGCGCGCACTGCATCGGGGTTGGTGACGGTCGAGCGATATTCGCGATCCGCGTCCGTGCCGCCCATGCCAACTTGCAGGTTGCGATAGATCATCGCGCTCGGCTGCTGCATGGGGGCGGAAAAATGCATCTCCCGCAGGCCCGTGAGCCGCCGCACCTCAGCGATATTGTCAACGTTCAGCCGCCCGCATCCCATGACGATGATGCGGTCGCCCGCCTGCTCGACAAGCGCCGCCGTCAGGGCCGCGCCTTCGAGGGCAGAATTTCGCTGGCCGCTCGTGAGCACCCGATGAACTCCGCATCGAATGAGCGCCTCAAGCGCCTCGTGCGGATCGGCCGTCATATCGAAGGCGCGATGGCAGGTTATCTGCATGTTGCCGGCCTTGGACGCGAGAGCCTTCATGCGCTCCTCATCAATGCGGCCATCCGCCGTCAGGCAGCCGATGACGATGCCTGGTGCGCCAATCTCGCGCAGCATCTCGACGTCATCGAGCATCGTCTGGAATTCGGTTTCCGAGTAGAGGAAGTCGCCGCCTCGCGGCCGAACGATCGTGTAGAATGGGATTTTGGCCAGGCGCAGCGCCTGCTTGACGGTCCCCATGCTGGGCGTGATTCCACCCTCGACAAGACTGGCGCAGAGCTCGGCACGGTCGGCGCCTCCGCGCTGGGCCGCCAACAGCCCATCCAGGCCCTCGACACAGATTTCAACTACCGGAATGCCATGCAGGTCCGATCCGTTGTGTGAGGCAAGAGAGGTCGCATTGCCTCGCGTCATGGTCCATCTCCTTGCGGCGACCTTTGCGCCGTCAAATACTTGGTTTCAGGGGGGTGTTGTCAGGCTGCGTCTCTGGACCCCTTGGCGCCGCCGGCCCCAATAAGATAGCGATGTGCCGCAATGGCGGCCGCGCCGCGAGCCCAGAAAATTTCATCGACGTCATCGAAGCGAATGTCGGTTACCGAGCCGAGCTGGGGCAGCACGTATGCGTCGATCGCCTGCTTGGTTACCGTACGAAAGAGGCCGCCCACCGCGCCATCGACCGAAGCAATAACAATGCGCTCGGGGTTGTTCAGCTGGATAAGGTGCGAAATCGCCAGGCCCAGGGCATTGCCCGCGCGGTGCAGGATGCCGATGGCGGCGGGATTGCCGGTCTTGGCCAGTTCCTCGATCTCCTGAGGGCTTTCGGCCGGTAGCGTTGCAGCGTGTGCCGCAGAGACGACGGCGTGCCGAGAGGCAATGGTATCGAGGCAACCGCGCTTGCCGCAGCGGCAGGGTATGCCGTCGAGCTCAATGGTGCAGTGCGCGAGTTCGCCGGCACCGCCCGCATGGCCGCGATAAAGCCTACCGTCGATGTAGTGGGAGCAGCCAATGCTCTCCCCGAACGTCACGACGCTGAAGTTTACCTGCTCCTTGCCCCGGCCGAACAGTTTCTCGCCCACTGCTGCGGCATTGGCGTTGTTTTCCAGAGAGGTCGGAAGGCCGACACGTTCCTCGACCATTCGCGCGAGCGGCACATCTGCCCAGCCGAGGATTGCAGACTGCAGGCAGACGCTTTGTGAGTGATTGACGAAACCGGACAGAGCGACACTGAGCCCCAGTACACTCGCCCGATCAACACCCGCCATGCTCAATAGCGCAGGGAGCCCTTCCTCGATGATGTCGACGACCTCTTCGGGCACCCGCGTCGCGGGCAGGATGACCTGGGCAAGCACCGTGCCGTGCAGGTCGGCGAGCACCATTGGACAGCCAAACTGCTCGATGGACATCCCCACCAGATAGCCATGGCTCGCATTGATCTCGAGCAGGATCGATGGTCTCCCAAGCCTGCTGCTGCCATAGCTGGTTTCGGCCTCGCGGAGGATACCGGCGTCGATGAGTTCTCCACTCAGCCCGGAGAGGGCGGCACGGCTGAGTCCGAGAATTTCTGCAATGGCAGCGCGGCTGAGCGGGCCACGGTCGATCAGCGTCTGAAGAATCGCGCGTTTGGATGATGTGAGCAAGAACCACCCAATTGATGAATTGCTATACCGGTTATCGGGGATACATATGACCGTCAGTGAACTAAAACAAGGATTATCTTACACTATGTGAATTAGATTGTGCCTTGGAGCCGTTCAATCTGAACCAGCTTTGCGGCTGTTGTGGCGCGTCGAGGGATACGCTGGCGGTCTCGAATCTCCTAGGGTAGCAATCCAAATCCAGAGACCAGGAGCCTGCCTTGACCGTCTTCGACCATGCCGTCGTCAATGTCCTTGGAGGGATGAAGGAGGCGGCGGCGCGCTATGAGCAGCTGGGATTCCGGCTGACGCCGCGTGGCTATCATACGCTGGGGTCGATCAATCATCTGGCCGTCTTCGGCAGCGACTATCTCGAACTCCTCGGCTATGCGCCGGGCGAGCGTGAGAAGCGGGCGGAGCTTTGGGAGCATCCTGCTGGGCTGACCGGGTTGGCGTTGCGGACGCAGGATGCGGCGGGGTTGCATGCGGCGATGGCGGAGGCGGGCGTTGCCGTGGAAGCCTGCAAGGACTTTTCGCGGCCGGTCGAGATCGATGGCGTGCAGCACGAAGCCGCGTTCCGCACTTTCCAGCTCGATCGCAAGGCGGTCGCCAATGGGCGCATTTTCTTCTGCCAGCACAAGACGCCGGAACTGATCTGGCGCAGCGAATATCAGGATCATCCGAACGGCGTCACGGGCATTGCCGGCGCGTTCGTCGTGACCACCGGGCCGTCCGCCATTCCCGACATGCTCGCGGCCGCGCCGGGGTTGGCGCGCGAGGCCGAGGGCGTTGTGCGCGCAGGGAACACCTGCCTGCGATTTGCGCCGGCCGAGGCGATAGCGGCGCATTTCGGTGTGCGTGAGCTGCCGGGTCCTCTCGGCCAGAACATGCGGATGGTGGGGCTGGAATTGCGCTCCCGCGACATTGCCCAGACAGCGGCCTGCCTTGAGGCGGGCGGCGTTCCCTTCGAGCGTGGAGCGGGTTGGGTTCAGGTCGACGCCGACGAGGCGGCGGGGCTCATCCTGCGCTTCGTCGCGCAGGACTGAGCGGAAGGAGGCAGCCCCGCCCTTGGGAGGCGGGGCCGCGAAGGATTATTTGGCGGGGGCGGCGAGGTCCGTCAGGAAGCCGCGCGCATCCGGCTCGAAGCCCTTGAGCTTTTCCGACGTGAAGGCGTGCAGCCGCTGGTGAGCGACGATGTAGTAAGGCAGGTCCTTGGCGATCTGCGTGGCGGCGTCCTTGTAGGCGGCGGCGCGGGCTTCGGGCGCGCTTTCGCTGCGGCCCTTTTCGAGCGCGGCATCGACGACGGGGTTTGAATAGCTGCCCCAGTTGAAATTGCCGCCAGTATGGAGCTGGCCATACATGGCGCGGTCGGGGTCGACGAGGTTGCCCCAGCTCAGGAACGAGATCTGGTAGGTCTTGCCCTGGTTGCCCTTCATGAAGGTCGGGTAGTCGACGGCCTGCAGCTCGGTCTTGATGCCGGCCGAGGTGAAGACGTTCTGGATGTATTCGATCGACTGCACGCGCTCGGCATCTTCCGAATTGGTGCCGATGGTGAGCGCGAGCTGCTTGCCGTCCTTGGCGCGGATGCCGTCGGCGCCGACCTTCCAGCCCAGGGCATCGAGTTCGGCCATGGCGGCTTCGACATCGAAAGTGGGCTGGGTGACGGAGGCGTCATAAGCCCAGGGGAAAGCCGGCATCAGGATCGAGGCGGCGGCCTGATCGAGCCCGCCATAGATCTGGTCGACGATTGTCGCCTGGTCGATGAGCTTGGCGAGAGCCGTGCGCATGGCCGGATCGGAGAGCAGCGGATCGGCGGTGTTGAAGTTCACGTAGATGAACGACACCGACGGCACGACGCTATGGCTGAGCTTGGCATTGGCCGAGAGCGTGCCAACTTCGGCGGGCGGCAGCGGGCTATAGATGAGGTCGAGATCGCCGGCTTCCATGGCCTGGGCGCGGGCTGAGCCGTTGCCGACGACGATGGCCTCGATCTTCTTCACGGCGGGTTCGCCACCCCAGTAATCGGGGTTGGCTACGAGGTTGATCTGGCTGCCGCGGAGCCAGCTATCGAACCTGAAGGGGCCGGTTCCGATGGGGGCGGAACCGAACTCGGCATTACCTTCGGCCGCAGCGCGGGGAAGGATGCCGAGATCGAGGTAGGAGAACAGCGGCGCATAGGGCTCCTTGAGCTTGAACTGCACCGTGTGCTCATCAAGCGCCGTCACGCCGTCGATAGGCTCGTAGAGCGAGCGCGAGCGGGCGTTGAGATTGGGATCGACCATGGTGGTGTAGGTGAACACCACATCGTCCGCCGTCAGCGGCTGGCCGTTGTGGAACTTGACGCCTTCGCGCAGGTGGAAGATCAGCGTCAGCGGATCGGGCGTTTCCCAGCTCGTGGCGAGGGCCGGCTTGGGCTGGAAGTTTTCATCCAGGCGCACAAGGCCGTCATAGAGTAGGTCGTCGAGACGATAGCTCGTGGTTTCGGCGGCGAGGCGCGCATCGAGCGAGAGGGAATCGACGTCGAGGCCGACGCGTACCGTCTCGGGCGGATTCACCAGGTCCGCCAGGGCCGCGGGCGCGCCCAGGCACAGCGAGGCGATGGTTCCCAGCAGCAGGGAATGCAGGCGTAGTTTCAGGGTCATGTTGTCTCCTCCCCTAGAAGGTCGACCGGGCCTCAGCGAGGGCCGGCTTTATCGATGATGAGATTGCCGGCGGGATCGACACGTCCATGCCAGCCCGGCAGGACGACGATGGTGGTGTCCTCCTGCTCGAGAATGGCGGATCCCTCGAACGTGTCGCCGATGGCGAGGCTGTTGCGTGAAAGCACGGTGGCGCGGTGGGCCACGCCCTTCCAGTAAAGGTCGCGCGCGCCCAGCGCCGGAGCCGTGCGCTCGCTGCCGGCGGCGGCGCTGCGGATGGACTCGACATAGCCGGTGACGCGCAGGCGGATGGTGGTGATCTCCACCGAGGCCTCAAGGTCGCGGAAATGGTAGAGCCGCTCGTGGGCGCGATGGAAATCCTCGATGGCGGCAGCGATATCGACGCTCTCGCCATTCCACTGCGCCGCGACCGGCAGGTTGAAGGCCTGGCCGTGGTAGCGCATGTCGAACGAGACGAGGAAATCGTGGCGGGTGAGCAGGTCGCCCTCGCCATCGATCCAGGTGCCCGCATCCCTGGCGAGGCCGGAGACGAGTTCGGCGATGTGCGCACCGGCCGTGGCATCCTCGGACAGATCGAAGAAGGCGGTGCGGACATAGTCGCGCTTGACGTCGGCCATGATGGCGCCGAGGGCGCAGAGCGTGCCGGGGCGCGCGGGGACGATCATGCGGGAAAGCCCGGCCGTGTCGGCAATGAGGTTGGCCTGGGTGGGGCCAGCGCCGCCGAAGGGCAGCAAGGTGAAGGAGCGCAGATCCTGCCCGCGCTGGGCGATGCCCTTGGAGAGCTCGGCGGTCATCACGGCAGTGGTGACGCGCAAGGCGGTTTCGGCGGCGCGGGCGGCGCGATCGGGACCTTCGGGCAGGCCGATGCGGGCGCCGATGCGATCGAGCGCGGCGCGGGCGGCTTCGATATCGAGTCGCATGCGGCCGCCGACGAAGCGCTCGGGATCGATGAAGCCGGAGACGAGATAGCAATCGGTCACGGTGGGCTCGGTGCCGCCGCGGCCGTAGCAGACCGGGCCCGGATCGGCGCCGGCCGAGGCCGGACCGATCTTGAGGACACCGTAATCGTCGACCCAGACGATGGAGCCGCCACCGGCGCCGATAGCCGAGACGTTGACCACCGGCAGGATGATGGGAAAATCGCCGATATGGGTGCTGTTGGTCATTTCGGGCTCGCCCGCGACGATGACCGACATATCGGCGGAGGTGCCGCCCATATCGACGGTGACGACGCGATCGACGCCCGAAGCGCTGGCCGAGACGGCGGCAGCGACGACGCCGGAAGCGGGGCCGGAGAGCAGCGTATCGATGGGGCGCTCGGCAGCGGTGGCGAGGCTCAGCGTGCCGCCATTATTGGCGGTGATGTAGATCGGCGCGGCTATGCCCAGGGCTTTGACGCGGCGGTCGAGCCGTTCGAGATAGCTCGACATGATGGGCTGCACATAGGCGTTCATCAGGGCGACGAGCCCGCGCTCATATTCGCGCTGTTCGGGCCAGATGGCGGCGGAGGCGGTCACCTCGACATTGGGCAGGCGCTGCTTGAGGCGCGCGGCGAGGTCGAGTTCGACATCGGGGCGGCGATAGGAATGGAGGAGCAGGATGCCCACCGCTTCGACGCCGGCGGCGCGGAACGTATCGGCGATGGCGTCGAGTTCAGCATCGGTGGCGGACTCCTCGACCGAGCCGTCTTCGAGAATGCGCGTGGCTGTTTCGAGGACGAGGCGGCGGCGCACCAGCGGCTCTTCCTTGTCCACCAGGTAAGAGAAGGCGTTCGGCATCTGGCTGCGGCCGATTTCGAGGACGCCGCGCATGCCGCGCGATACCACCAGCCCCATCCGGGCGCCGCGCCGCTGGATGACGGCGTTAAGGCCGATGGTGGTGCCGTGAACGATGAGGCGCACGTCCTCAGGGCGACGCCCGGCGCGTTCGAGCAGCTTGGGCAGGCCACGCTCGACGGAGGCGGAAGGGTCCTGCGGAACGCTCGGTTCCTTGAAGATGGTGATGGCGCCGGTGGCGGCATCGGCCAGCACGAAATCTGTAAAGGTGCCGCCCACGTCGATGCCAATGCGGCAGCCGGTCTGGGGGTGGATCGGAGACTGGTCGGTCATGTCAGGAGGCCTTCTCGATGGCCGGCAGCAGTGCGTCGAGCGCTTCGGCGAAGCGCGTGCGCAGGAGGTCGGTCTGGAGGAGCGGGCCGGTCAGGTCGATCGCCGCCGGGTCGGCCAGTTCGGGCAGCACCGTTTCGAACAGCTTGCGGCGCAGCGTATGGCGGCTCGATTTGCGCAGGCGCATCAGGCGACGGTTGAGTTCGAGCATCGAGGGATCGTCGAACACCGCCTCCCAGAGCTCACGGAAGCGGCCGAAATCGAAATCTGCGGCGGGCGCGGCGTTGCGGGTGCTGCGCACGGTGCGCGTCTGCGCCTCGTCGATCGCCCCGTCGCGAATGACGACGCCATAGTCGATATAGGCGGCCTCCGGCGTGACGAAGCCATCCAGCACGTCGGCCAGCACCAGCGCGGGCTCGCGCAGGAACGGGTCGCCATAGCCACCACCGCCCGGCATCATCAGGGTCAGCGTATCGCCCTTGGCCATGTGCAGTTCGTGGATCTTGGCAATGATCCGCTCATTGCTCTTGCCGCGATTGAAGATCGAGATCAGCGTCGCGCCGGGCTTGCCGCCGAAAATGCCGTAGGGCGGGAAGCGCAGGCGCTCCATGCCGCGGGCAACGACGACGCCGCTATCGGTCATCGAGCGGACGGTGATCATCTGCCCGACGCCGCCGCGCCACTGGCCCGGCCCGCCGCTATCGGGGCGGATGTCGTATTCGGTGACCACCAGTGCGCTATGCCCCTCGACCGTTTCGAGCGGGTGGTTGCGCATGTTGTTGAGGGAGTTGTCGCGCGCATCGACGCCGTCGCGGCCGCGCATCGCGCCCATGCCGGTCTTCATCGGCTGCACGACTTCGACCTTGCGGGTGCCATCCTCCAGCGCCTCGGCAAAGGCGAAGGGAATGATGGTGCCGCCGGTGGCGGCGGGCATGAGGTCGGGCACTGCCTTGATGAAGGCGCCATTGATGCTGTCGAAGAGCCGGTAGGGCGCCGAAGCGCGCAGGTTCACGGCATCGGGGAATTCGGCATTGAGCACGGTGCCCGGCGGGTTGATGACCGAGACATTGCGGTAGATGCCGGCATTCTTTGGGATATCCGGCGCCTGCGTCGTGATGAAGCCGGTGAGGCGGAAGGTCAGCCAATACATGCGCTGGCCGGCCGAGGGGACGTTATAGGAGGTCTTGACCTGGGGATCGGTGCCGGAGAGGTCGAGCGCCACCAGACCATCGCGGATCGACACCTTTACACGCACCCGCACGGGGATGCGCGAGACCATGTCGTCGTCCATATAGTCCCAGAATTCGTAGTCGCCGTCCGGGATCTTGCGCAGGATGTCGCGGGCGCGCAGCTCGGCATAATCCTGCACGGCCCTGACGTGGCCGTGGAATTCCGCGACGCCGATCTGGCCGATGAACTCACCCAGCCGCGCCTCGCCCAGCGCCAGTGCGCCGGCCATGGCGCGCAGGTCGGCCACGGTGATGTCGGGCACGCGCGAATTGAGCTTGATGAGGTCGAGCAGGTCTTCGTTGGCCACGCCCTTGCGGAAGAGCTTCATGGGCGGGATGCGCAGGCCTTCCTGGAAAATCTCGGTCAGGGCCGGCGACATCGAGGAGGGCACCGCTCCGCCGATATCGGCGCAATGCACGAAGGACCATGCATAGGCGACGATCCTGCCCTCATGGAAGAGTGGGCGGATGAGGTTGACGTCGGGCAGGTGCGTGGCGAGGCCCGCCGAACGATAGGGATCGTTGGTGATGATGACGTCGCCCGGTTCGAGATCGGGCACGGCCTCGATGGTGGTGCGATAGTTGCAATCGACGAGGAAGGCGAAGGAGGCCGAGGGCGGATAGGCGAAGACATTGCCCTCCACATCCAGGATCGCCGTAGCGAAGTCGGCGGCTTCCTTCACATAGGCAGAGCGGGAGGCGCGCTGGATGGCGAAATACATCTCGTCGGTGATCGCAGAGAGCTTGCGACTGACGATTTCCAGCTCGACAGCATCCAGAACCATGACGCCCCCTCGTGACACAAATCCATAATTTAAATTTGCATTTTAATCTGGGGCGATCAAGTAGCATTCGTTGCGCCTCGAAGGCGCCTTCCGCAAATTTTTCCTTCTGATCCAGGTGGTTCCGAAACGGAGCGCGCGAAGGCCGGAATCGCGGCCCGGCAGGGCTTTAGCCGGCCAGCTCGGTGCCGGCGCTCGAGGCCAGAAAGCCTTGGGAAATGAAGGCGATGAGCTCGCGCACGATGGTTTCTTCGTCCGCCTGCCGCGCGGTGTCGGCCAAGCGCACGATCTGTCGGATATTGGGCGAGACGTCGGCCAGCACGAAGACCATGGCGCCGCGGGCGCAATCATAGCGCCAGATGATTTCCTTGCGGGAGAGTTGCGGCAGCAGGCGGGTGAGGGCGCCGATAAAGCGCTCGTGGATGGTGTCGTCTTCGGCGCTGGAGAGGTCCGCCGGCACTGCCGGGCTGACGCGCGCCTGCATGAGCAGGCTGATATTGGCCGCGCCGTGCGGGTTGGCGAGCCCGAGCTGCACCATCGGCCGGATCAGCGCGTCCAGCAGCGGCTCGAGGCCCGGTTTGCCGCCATTGGCGACGGATTTTTCATAGGCCGTCAGTGCCACGTCGCGGGCCCGGGTCATGCGGCCGAGCAGGCTCGCCATGACCTGGCGGATCAGTTCGTCCTTGGAACGGAAGTAATAATTCACCGCCGCGATGTTGGCTCCTGCCGCCTCGGTGATTTCCTTTAGCGTGGCGCTTTCGAAGCTGCGATTGGCAAAGACCTCCACCGCGGCATGGAGGATACGCGCGCGTGTATCGGCCTGCTGGGTCTGGCTGTCGTGCTCCATCACCGGTTCGTCCTCCCCAGATCGCAGTAAATGGCCGTTCCGACGGGCGGAACCGGCAGATAGCTAGGCTTTCCATGGACATATTCGCAACCGCATAAGGGTGCAAGCCGCTTGCGCAGGCAAATTCAATTGACTATTTGATATAGACAATTGAATTGCGGCGGCATGTAGAGGATCGGGATGAGCGCGCTTGAGAGTGAAGTGGACGTCCTGGTCCTGGGCTCGGGCTGCGCCGCGCTTGTCGCGGCTCTTCGCGCCGCCGGCGCCGGCCTCAACGTGCTGGTTTGCGAGAAGACCGGCAAGCTCGGCGGCACCAGCGCCATGTCCGCCGGCGGCATCTGGGTTGCCGCCAATCACCTCGCCTCGCGGGAAGGCATTGCCGACAGCATCGATGAGGCCTTTGGCTATGTCAGCGCCGTCGCGCCGCAGGGCTGGAGTTTTCCCGATCATTGGCGCGCCCTGCTCGAGGCTGGCCCCGCCATGCTGCGCCTGCTCGAAGCCAGGACGCCGCTCAGGTTCAAGCTCACCGGCGAGCCCGATCCCTATATGGACGTACCCGGCTCGCGCGCCCGCGGTCGCATGATGTCCGTGCTCCCGCTGAGCCGTTTCGCCGCCCGCCGCGACGCCTTCCGCGTCCGCGGCTCGACCCTGCCGGAGATCTTCACCTACCACGAAGTGCTGGAGACCGATCTCTACCACAAGCCGGTCAGCACCACGCTCGGCCTCCTCCCACGCATCCTGCCCCGTATCCTCACGCTGACGGCGGGGAAGGGTACGGCCCTGATGCTCGGCCTCGTCCGTGGCTGCCAGGATGCCGGCGTGAGGCTTGCGACCCATGCCAAGGGCGTTGAGCTCATCGTCGAGAATAACCGCGTCACCGGTGCGATCATCGAGCACAAGGGGCAGCGCCAGACCATCCGCGCCCGCGTCGGCGTGCTCATCGCCACCGGCGGCTTCGAGTGGAACGAGGACATGGCTCGGCAGTACCTCGTCGCCCCGCTGCAATTCCGTGGCTCCTCGCAGGGCAATACCGGCGACGGCCAGCGCATGGCGGAAGCCGTCGGCGCAGCGCTCGGCCAGATGGACCAGGCCAATGTCACCGCCGCCATTCCCCGGCGCTACGAAGGCCGGCTGCATGGCATGCCCGTCCCCTATCACGCCGAGGAAAACGCCATCGTCGTCAATCGTCACGGCCAGCGCTTCTGGGATGAGCTGCACGTCAATCTGGGCGAAGCCCTTGTCGCGCGCGATCCTGCCACCGGCGAGGCCCTGCACCTGCCGGCCTACGTCATCACCGATGCGCGCTATCTCTGGAAAGCGCCGCTCGTCCGCTTTTTCTCGCGGCTCGTACCCGGCTGGATGGTCAAGGCGCCGACCATCCCGGCGCTGGCGGCAAAGATCGGCATGGATCCCGCAGTTCTCGCCGCAACGGTCGAGCGTTTCAACGGCTTTGCCGGCACCGGCGTCGATGCCGATTTCGGCCGCGGCCAGACCCGTGCCCACCAGAAGGCCGACAAGCGCAAACGCGCGGGGCTCGAACCCATCGTCAAGGCGCCCTTCATCGCCGTGCGCTTCAATCCCTCGATCATGTCCACCAAGGGTGGCCCCCAGACCGACGCCCAGGGCCGGGTGCTCCGCGCCGATGGCTCGGTGATCGATGGCCTCTATGCGGCCGGCGCCTCGATGGCCAACCCCATCGGCACGCGCGGCGTCGGCGCCGGCACGACGCTCGGACCCTTCATGAGCTGGGGATATCTCTGCGCCGGGGATATGGTGCGGCGGGCGCGCGAAACCGGCGCCCTGCCTGCAGATAGCGTGCTCGAAAGCGCCTGATCAGGCGCGACGAACGCTCGTCACCTTGAGCGGGGACTTCATGTATTCGATGGGCTCGGCGCTGTTGTAGATGGCGTCGATCACGTCCCAGCCGTCGATCACCTGGCCGAAGGCGGCAAAGCCCTGGCGGTCGGGATTGCGGCCGCCGCCGAAATCGAGGCTTTCGAGGTCGCCGCCCACGCAGAAGAAATAGGCATGTCCCGCCGTGCCGACTTCGCGGCGCGCCATCGAGATGGTGCCGCGCTGATGGCGCAGGCCCGTCACCGAGGTCGGCTCGTGCGGAATCGGGGGGAACGGCAGCGGATCATCGGCGCCGAAAGTATGACCCCACTGGATCACCTCGATGCGGTGCACGATCTCGGGCGCCTGGTTGATCTGGTTGACGATGCGATAGATCGTCGTGCCGTCGAGCAGGCCCTTGTCGACATAGGCGAGGAAGGCGCCGGCGGAGATCGGGGCGTGCGCCTCGTCGATGCCCAGGGTCACCGCGCCCAGTTCGGTCTCGACGATCACTTTCGTCAGTTCATTGCTTGCCATCATGCGTCCTTCTTCTGCACGCGGTTCAGAAAATCGAGCACACCGGCCCAGCTTTCGGCGTTGGCGCGGGCATTGGCCGCCGGCGTGCCGCCGCTGGTCGAGACGATGCCCGACACCGGGTGCGCCGCGGTAATGACAGTAGTCGGCACGTAGGGGAAGAGGATCGAGTGTCCCGCGTCCTCAAAACGCAGCCGCTCGACATGCCGCCCGGCGCCGCGCATGCGCTCGACGATGAGGTCGCAATGGTAGTCCGTGGGCCACCAGCCGTCGTCAGTGCCGTTGAGCAGCAGCACAGGCGCCGTGATCTTCTCCACCGGAATGCGAGCCCGCTCCACCGCCGCCTGGTCGGCCATCGCCGTCAGCAGCGCATATTCGTGCCGCTTGGGCTCGGGGCCGTTGTCATAGGGCAGGTAGGTGCCCGTCCGGTTTCCGTCCCAGAGATGGGGCAGGGGCCTGCCATCGAGCGTCCAGGTTGCCGCCAGCCGGCCCCTCGCGGGATCGCCCGCGCTCTGTGCGCTATGCACGCACGAGGCCGGCACATAGGCCATCACCGCCGAAACTGCCTCGGGGTAAGTCGCCGCAATCAGCAGCACCAGCTCGCCGCCGCGCGACTGGCCGGTAATGGCGACGAAATCGTCCTTGAGCACCACGCTGCGGCGGAACCAGGCGAAGGCGTCGCGGAAATATTCCAGCGGCACGTCGTTGATCCAGTCCGACAGCCCCGGCGCCCGGAAATAGCCCAGCGCCAGCGCCGCATAGCCGCGCGAAGCATAGAGTGCCGCCCGCGGCTCGTTCATGCCGCCGCCCGAGCCGTTGAGGATCACGACGCCCGGTTGCGGCCCGTCCGTTGCCGGCATGTAAAGCACACCGGAAACGCCGTCCTCGAGGATTTCCCGTCGCGTAACGCCCTTGGCCGCCAATATCTGGGTCATGCCGGCGCGAGCCTCTTCGCCGCCCGCATGGACCGCGAACTCGGTCACCACGTCTTCCACCGAAGCCGCGCCGCCCCTGGCGCGGGTGGCCGGCTCTGCCTCGTGCTGTGACCATATGAGGCCCATGGCCGACACACCGGCATAGTCGCCCCGCACCGGCGCATCTCGACCCGGATCGACCGTGCCGTCGGCGTCAGCCGCGAACGTCGCCTCCGCCTGCCAGACGCTGCCGCCCGGTCCGCTGGAGCGCGCAACGATCGTCACCTCACTCCCCGGCCGGGCTCCGCTCACGCGGATCTGTCGGGGCACGTCGATGAGCTCGATTTCGGGCGTGATGGAAATCGTCAATGTCATTCTGGTTGCTCCCCGCGGCTCTCTAGAAGGCGACGACCTGGCCGTCCTTGCGCGGGTCTGAACCGCCGATATAGCCATCCTCGCCGCAGACGATCAGTTGCGCGCCGCCAAAGCCGAACACCGCGTCCGGCGTCTCGACGATGACCTCGTGCCCGAGCGCCTTGAGCCCTTCGGCGAGTTCGGGATCGAACGTCGACTCGACCACGACCTTGCGTCCGCCCGTCACCCGCCAGCGCGGCGCATCGGCTGCCGCCTGCGGGTTCTGGCCATAGGCCAGCACGCGCACCGCCATCTGCAGGTGCCCCTGCGACTGCATCGGCCCGCCCATCACGCCGAACGACATGATCGGTGCCGAGCCGTCATGCGTGGTGGCGAAGCCCGGAATGATCGTGTGGAACGGGCGCTTGCCCGGTCCGACCTGGTTGGGGTGCCCATCCTCGAGCGAAAAGCCCGCGCCTCGGTTCTGCAGCGCAATGCCGGTGCCCGGTACGACCACGCCCGAGCCGAAGCCCATGTAGTTGGACTGGATGAACGATACCATCCGCCCCTCGGCATCCGCCGCGCAGAGGTAGATCGTCCCTCCCGGCCGCGGCGCGCCATAGGCGGGCAGCCCCGCCTGTTTCGGGTCGATCAGCCGGCGCCGTTCGGCAAGATAGTCGGCATCGAGCAGGTCGTCCGGCGAAACCCGCATGGTCTCGATATCCCCGACATGCCGCTCGCAATCGGCCAGCGCCACCTTGATCGCCTCGATCATGAGATGCGTGGTCTCGACGCTGTCGACCGGATGGCTTTCGAGATCGAAGGGGTCGAGAAGTCCGAGCGCGATCAGCGTGGCGATGCCCTGGCCATTGGGCGGGATTTCGTGCACCGCCGCGTAGCGGAAGCCGGTCGAAATCGGCGTTACCCAGTCGGCGCGGTGCGCATCGAGATCGCTCATGGTCATCGCGCCGCCATGGAGCGCGGCGTGTGCCGTCAGCTTCTCGGCCAGTGCGCCGCGATAGAAGGTGTCCCCGCGCGTCGCCACGATATCTTCGAGCGTCGCTGCCAGATCCGGTCGCTTCACCAGCTCACCCGCCCTGGGCGCGCGGCCTGAAGGCATGAAGTGATCGGCAAAGCCGGGCTGGGCGGCAAGCTGGTTGGCGCCGTTCTGCCAGAGCACGCCGATCACCGGGCTCAGCGAGAAGCCATCGCGCGCATAGCGAATAGCCGGCTCGGCCACGACGTCGAGCGGCAGTCGCCCGTGCTTGTCATGCAGCGCGATCCAGGCCGAAACCACGCCAGGTACGGTCACCGAGTTCCAGCCGCGCTGCGGCATGGCCTTCTGGCCGGCGAAGTAGTCGGGCGTCCACGCCATCGGCGCACGCCCAGAGGCATTGAGGCCTTCGAGCTTGTGCCCGTCCCAATAGAGCGCGAACGCATCCGAACCCACGCCGCACCCGGTCGGCTCGACCACGGTCATCACCATGGCAGCGGCTACCGCGGCGTCTGCCGCCGTGCCGCCGCGCGCCAGCATCGCCACGCCGGCCTGCGCCGCCAGCGGCTGGGATGTGGCCACCATGTTCCGCCCCAGCACCGGACTGCGCGAGGACGGATAGGGAA